>NZ_LAJE02000150.1 GCF_000970465.2 Devosia insulae DS-56 | reverse complement strand
GGGCGGTCCCCCTCCCCCGCCACGCGGGGGAGGATCACGGAGAGGCCGGCGCCCTAAGCCACCCCACGCAGATTCAGCGCCTCGGCAAAATGACACGCTGCGAGATGCGGGCCCGTAACCCCCTCCACCTGCCGCAACGGCGGCACCGTGCTCCGGCACACCTCCTGCGCATACGGACATCTCGGGTGGAACGGGCAGCCGGATGGGCGGTTGGCCGGGTCGGCGACTTCGCCGCGGATCGCCACGCGTTCGCGACGCACATGCGGGTCGGGCTCCGGCACGGCCGAGAGCAGCGCCTCGACATAGGGCATCTTCGGGGTGCGGAGCAGCGCCTCGGTTTCGGCGAACTCGACGATCCGGCCCAGATACATCACCGCCACCCGGTCGCACTGGTGTTCGATCACGCCGAGGTCGTGCGAGATGAAGAGGTAGGTGGTGCCCAGCCGCTCCTGGATGTCGCTCAGAAGGTTCAGCACCTGCGCCTGCACCGACACATCGAGGGCCGACACCGCCTCGTCGCAGACGACGAAATCCGGCTCCAGCGCCAGCGCCCGAGCGATGCCGATGCGCTGCCTTTGGCCGCCGGAAAAGGTGTGCGGGTAGCGCAGCAGGTAGCTGGCATTGAGCCCGACCAGCTCGAGCAGCTCCACCACCCGGTCGCGGCGCTGCTTGTGCGTGAGGTGATCGAGGCAGATCAGTGGTTCGGCGATGATCGCCTCGACATTCATGCGCGGGTTGAGCGAGGCATAGGGATCCTGGAACACCATCTGCATCTTGCGCCGGATGCGCTTCAGCTCGGTGCGGCCGAGCTTGGCGACATCGACCGTGCCATCCTTGTCGTGAAACAGGATCTCGCCGGCGCTGGGCTCGATGGCGCGGAGAATGGCGCGGCCGGTGGTGGATTTGCCGCAGCCGCTTTCTCCGACCAGCCCCAGCGTTTCGCCCCGCATGATGGTCAGGTCGATGCCGTCGATGGCGCGCACCTCGCCGGTGACGCGGCGCGACAGGCCGGAATGGATCGGGAAGCGCTTGCTCAGCCCCCGGATCTCGAGCAGC
Source organism: Devosia insulae DS-56 (assembly GCF_000970465.2). Classification (GTDB taxonomy): domain Bacteria; phylum Pseudomonadota; class Alphaproteobacteria; order Rhizobiales; family Devosiaceae; genus Devosia_A; species Devosia_A insulae. The sequence goes on along the minus strand of NZ_LAJE02000150.1, from coordinate 32,315 downwards.
GCCTCACTCATGCGGCCTCCAGCGCGACCGAAGCCGCCAGCACTTCGGGGTAGAGCAGGCACCGGGCCCGGTGTCCGGGCGCCACCTCGGCCATTCGGGGCTTCACCACATCACAGAGCCCGGCGACCGCTTTGGGGCAGCGCGGGTGGAAGGCGCAGCCGGGCAGTTCGGCGAGGGCAGGCGGCACCGAACCGCGCATTGCCGGCAGCCGCTCGCGCTTGCCGCGCCGGCTGCCGAGCCGCGGCACCGAGCCGAGCAGGCCTTGCGTGTAGGGGTGCCTGGGCGCATCGAACAGCGCTTCGGTAGTGGTCTCCTCGACCACCTCGCCCAGATACATCACCGCGACCCGCCTTGTGGTGCGCGCCACGACGCCCAGATCATGGGTGATCAGCAGCACCGTCATCCCTAGTTCCTGCTGCAGCCGCTGCAGCAGTTCGAGAATCTGCGCCTGGATGGTGACGTCGAGCGCGGTGGTCGGCTCGTCCGCCACCAGCACGTCGGGCTTGCAGGCCAACGCCATGGCGATCATGGCGCGCTGCCGCATGCCGCCCGACAGTTTGAACGGATGGGCATCGAAGTGCTGCCGTGGATTGGGCATGCCGACCAGCTCGAGCATCTCGATCGAACGTTCCTTCGCGGCGCGCTTACCGAGCTTTTCGTGGATCAGCAGCATCTCGGCGATCTGGTTGCCGATGGTGTGGACCGGTGAGAAGGCGGTCATCGGCTCCTGGAAGATCATCGCCAGCCGGCGGCCGCGGATGGCGCGCATCGGCGCGCCGTCCGGGTCGAGGGCGGCGAGGTCGACCGGTGGGGTCTTGCCGTCATCGAGGACGATCGAGCCGGCGGTGATCCGCATCGGCGACGGCGTGATGTTCAGCAACGCCCGCGCCGTCATCGATTTGCCGCAGCCGCTTTCGCCGACCAGCCCAGTGGTGGCGGCGCGGGGGAGGTCGAGGTCGATGCCGCGTAATGGCCGCAGCATGCCGTGCCGGCTGCGCGCCGCGACCTCGAGCCCACGAATGGAAATGATCGGGCCGTCGGTCACTTAAAACTCTCCCGCGAGAACGGGTCGGCCGCATCGCGCAGGCCATCGCCGAGGAAGTTGAAGGCGAGCACGGTGACGATCACCAGCGCGCCGGGCAGCAGCAGCCAGGGGGCGGTGGCCAGCGTGTTGACGTTTTGCGCATCCTGCAGCAGCACGCCCCAGCTCAGCGCCGGTGGGGTGAGGCCGATGCCGAGAAAGCTCAGCGCCGTTTCGGCGAGGATCATCGAGGGGATCGACAGCGTCACCGAGGCGATGATGTGGCTCATGAAACTGGGCAGCAGGTGCTTGCCGATGATGCGGGCTTCGCTGGCCCCCGCGAGCCGCGCCGCCATGACGAAATCCTCTTCGCGCAGCGACAGGAAGCGGCCGCGCACCACCCGGGCGAGATCGGTCCAGCCGACCAGCGACAGGATGACGGTGATGCCGAAATAGACCTGGATGGTGGTCCAGTCATGCGGCAGCGCCGCCGCCAGTGCCATCCACAGGGGGATCGAGGGGAAGCACTGGATGATCTCAATCAGCCGCTGCACCGTGAGATCGACCCAGCCGCCGAAATAGCCGGAGATGCCGCCAAGGATGACGCCCAGCACCAGGCTGATGGCGACCCCGACGAGGCCGATCGACAGCGAGATGCGCGAGCCATAGACCATACGCGAGAACACGTCGCGCCCCAGGCTATCGGTGCCCATCAGGAAGAAGGCGCCGCCCTTGTCGACGCCGACGAGGTGCATGTCGTTGGGGAAGAGGCCGAACCAGCTGTGTCGGTCACCGGCAATGAACAGCTGCACCGGGTAGCGCTTGGACGTGTCGATGGCGTAGACGCGCTTGAAGGTCTTGCGATCGAGCTGCTGCGACACGCCGAAGGCGACCGGCGGCCAGACGAATTCGCCGTCGACCATCACCGTCGGCCAGCTCGGCGGCGAGAACGGCAGGCCGGTGCGGCTCTCTGGGTCGAAGGGCGCGATCCAGTTGGCAAAGATCGCCGTCAGGTACAGCGCCGCGATCACCCAGATGCTCGCGACCGCCAGCCGGTGGGCGCGGAACTTGTACCACATCAGGGTGAGCGGCGATTCGACCGGCGCGCTTCGCACGCTTCCGGCGCCGATCGGTATGGGTTTGGCCGTAACGCTCATGACAGCCGGATCCTGGGGTCGAGCCAGGCGAGGAGGATGTCGGAGATCAGCACGCCAATGACCGTCAGCACCGCCAGCATCAGCACGAACGCACCGGCGAGGTAGGTGTCCTGGCTGAGCAGCGCCGCATAGAGCAGCGGCCCGGTGGTCGGCAGGTTGAGGACGATCGAGACGATCACCTCGCCCGAAATCATCCCCGGCAGGATGAAACCCATCGACGATACGAACGGGTTCAGCGCGATGCGCACTGGGTATTTGAGGATCAGCAGCATCGGGTGCAGGCCCTTCGACCGCGCCGTCTCGACATAAGGTTTGCGCAACTCATCGAGCACGTTGGCACGGGTGATGCGGATGAGGCCCGCCGTGCCGGCGGTGCCGACGATCACCACGGGAATCCAGAGGTGACTGAGGAGGTCGATGAACTTGTCGAGGCTCCACGGCGCATTGAGGTACTGCGGCGAAAACAGCCCGCCGATCGACAGCCCGAAATAGCGGTTCGAGACGTAGAGGAAGGTCAGCGCCAGCATGAAATTGGGAATGCCGAGGCCGAGAAAACCGAGGATGGTGAAGAAGTAATCGCCGAGCGAATACTGCTTCACCGCCGAAAAGATGCCGATTGGCAGCGCCACGCTCCAGGCGAACAGCAGCGAGCAGGTGGCGACGAGGAAGGTGGTGGGCAGCCGCTCGATGATCAGCTGGCTAACCGGCAGGCGCCACTCGAACGAGTAGCCGAAATTGCCGTCGAAGACGATGTTGCCGAGCCACTTGAAGTACTGCACCCAGATCGGGTCATTGAGGCCGTAGCGCAGGCGCAGCGCGTCGATCGTCGCCTGGTCGACCGTGGTGCCGAGCGCTTCGAGCCGCGCGATGTAGGAGCTCAGATAGTCGCCGGGCGGCAGCTGGATGATGATGAACGAGATGACCGAGATCACGATCAGCGTCGGCACCATCCAGATGAGCCGTCTCAGTACGAAACCCCACATCGCATCGCCCCGGGCCGAAAAGGAGGAGCGGGTTGCCCCGCTCCTTTAGTTGGCAGGAAGACTTACTGAGCCAGATAGAACTGCTCGGGATGATAGCGCGCCATGTAGCCCCAGTCCCATGAGGCCATGCCCTGTTCCGGGATATTGCGCATGGCGTTGGAGACGATCAGCGGCTGCGGGAACGCTCCGACCGTGCCGATGGTCCAGGCGCCGTCGGCATTGGCCTTGACCACGGCCTTGCAGCCTTCGACCAGCGCCTCGGGCGTGCCGGTGGCCTTGGCCTTTTCCCAGGCGGCCATGGCGTCCTTCATGTCCCGCGGAGGCTCTTCGCCCTTTTCGCCATGGGTCTCGAACCAGGTGGCCCAAAGGGTCGCGAAGGCGCCGTGCCGCTGCGTTCTCGGGATGATCTTGGGGCCGGTCACCCAGAGCGGGTCGGTGGCGCTGTCGGCGTGCCACAGCCCCATATCGTGCTGGTTGGAGGTGGTGAACTCGAAGTAGAGGCTGCGCTCCACCTCGCGCACGTCGAAGTTGAGGCCGATATTGCGGAAGTAGGTCTGGGTCAGTTCGACGATCTTGCGCTTGGCATCGCCGCCTTCGCCCGGCCAGTAGGTGAGGGTGAACTTGAACGGCTTGCCGTTGGGTAGGGTGCGCCACTCGCCATCCATCTTCATGCCGATCTCGTCGAGCAGCGCCTTGGCGCCATCGGGATCGAACTGGGTGTTGGTCTTGGAGACCGCTTCATCCCAGCAGCGTCCGCCGATCGGCAGGATCGAGTTCTGCATCGGCGTGCCGAGCCCGAAGAACACCAGCTCGTTGATCTCGTCGCGGTTGATGGCGATCTCGAGCGCCTTCCTGAACCGGATGTCCTGGAACAGGGCGCGCTTGTCGGGATCGGCGACGGTCTGGTTCAGCATCATGTTGGCGATGTTGGTGAAGCCGGCGCTGTATTCGAGCACGCGGTACCCACCCTTTTCGGCATTGTCGATGAACACCGGCATCTGCGTGATGGTGGTGTTCTCGAGCGCCAGGTCGGCTTCGCCCGAGGAGGCCTTGAGCGTGTAGACCTCGGGGTTCTGCACCAGGTCGACATCGACCTTGTCGATATAGGGCAGTTGGTTCCCTTCGGTGTCGACCTTGAAATAGAAGGGGTTGCGCTCGAGGATCAGGTGGCTGCCAATGGCCGACACCGGCTTGAAGGCGCGGATCACCGGGCTGTCGAAATTGGCGACGCCGAACACGTCGTCGCTCAGCGCCTTCTGCGCGAACAGCTCAGCCCAGGTGGCGTAGCCGGCAGCCTTCGCCATCTCGGCGAGCTTGGCCGGATCGGCATATTTGGGGTGGAACGGCTTCAGGAAGTGCGCCGGCAGGAAGATCTGCCCCTGATAGCCATCGCGGGCGATCAGGAGCTCGATCAGCCGGTTCGGCGCCTTGAAGTCGAGCTTGAAGGTCTGCTCGTCGACCACCGTCACCGTCATCGGCTCGCCGGCCGACATCCAGTCGCCAGGCATGGTCGGGGTCAGCTCGGCATTGTTGATGACGTCATCCCACCAGAAGGCGATATCGGCGGTGGTGAACGGCTCGCCATCGGACCATTTGAGGCCCTTGCGCAGCGTCATCGTGAGGGTCTTGTCGTCGTTCGACCATTCCCAGGATTGCGCCAGGTTCGGCTCGATCGTCGCGCCGTCCTCGGCGTTGAGCCGGGTCAGCGACTCGATGCCCACCACCGAGGTGGCGTCGCCGAATTCTTCGGTCGATGAGCGCATGGCGCGCGCCGTGCCGCCATAGCTGCCGACCTCGGAGACCGGCGTGACCACCAGCGGCTCGGGTGGCAGGCGCTGCTCGATCGGCGGCAGGCTGCCATCGGCAACGGCCGCGTCGAGCATGGGAGACTGTTGGAATGCGGCCGCCCCGAAGGCCGTGGTCGAAAGCAACAAAGTCGCGAGGGCGGCGGTGCCGACAAGGCGCCGGCTCCATCCCCCGATTGTGCTGAGTGTCATAACGCTTCCCCTTTCCTGACTTCTTCCGAAGTCCCCTCGGGCTGGCCATGTCCCGGAAACTGTCCGCCCCCTCGGCGGCAAGGCTCCGTTCTGGCAATGGCGCGGTCCGATCTCCTTTCCGGCCTGCCCCATGGCAGGCCCCGTAGTCGCGTCAGGGCGCCCAGATGGTGGCGCCGATGAAGCGCTCGCCGAGCGCCTCGTTGAAGTAGTAGGCGGTGACCAGCTCACCGGCCGCATTGGCGACGGTGCGCGGATAGCCGAGATCGTGGTTGCCGCCATTGCGCCTGAGATGGCGGGCGGCGCTCCAGCTCCGCCCGCCATCGGACGAGATGCGTGCATCGATGGTGTAGGGCGCATCGCGATTGCCGTAGGTCAGGGCGATCCGGCCATCCGGCAAAAGGTTCAGCGTCGCCGGGTTGCCGAGGTGGTTGGCATGCCGGTCACGGAAGGCGGTGGCAATGCTCGGGCCGTCCCAGCTCTTGCCGTTGTCGGTGGAGCGGTAGATCTCGACGGTGTAGTCCTGGCCATGCCCGGCGCGGGTGGCGACGAGAATGGTGCCGTCCTTGAGCCGCACGCTCGCCGGCATGATGCCGTGGTCGAGATCGGGCAGTTCCTCGCCGATCCAGCTGAGAAAGTTCCAGCTGATCCCACCGTCGCGCGTCTCGGCCGCGAACATCCGGCCTTCGACCCCATCGGCCTTGTTGGCGGTGAGAAAGACGATGAGGTGGCTCTTGTCCAGCACCAGGTAATCGGTGCGGGCAGCGACGCCGGCCCAGACGAATTGCGGAAAGGCGAATGGTCCCTGCCAGCTCTTCGCCCGGTCGCGCGACAGGTAGTAGAAGCTGCGGCAGCCCGGCTCCAGCCCATCGCGGGCACACATCAGGGCGAAGTCGGGATGGGTGAAATCCACCGCTTCAGTTTGCGGCTTCGGCCCCTCCGGCCCATCGAGCAGCTCGCCGACGCGCAGGCCTGCCGCCATGTGCTCGTCGGCCGAGAGGCCGCGGCCGCCGGGGGTCTTGCCGGGGAACGGGATCACCGTCCAGCTGCGGCCGCCATCGAGCGAACGGGCCTGATGGGTCAGCGCCGGGTAGTTTTCATTGCGGGCGTGGAACTCGGCGTCACGCTCGTAATGGCAGGTGACGAAGCCGACGACCAACTCGTCGCCCCAGGCCCACATGCCGTAATTGGCAGGCCAGCCCGCGAAGCGCCCCGGTTCTGAGTAGACGGTTACCTGCTCCACGGCGAGTCCCCGAAAGAGCCAGAGGCGGACCCCTGCTGATGGTATATTGTCAGCAATAAAATCGCTGCACAAGCCAAGCCGCGGAGCGGCTCAATCGGTTGGGACATGGTGTCGATCGCTGGGTGGGTGTTGAGGCTCATGGTCGCCAGCGCGTGGCGCCGATGAAGCGCTCGGTTCTGGCGTCCTCGTTGAAATAATAGGCGGTGACCAGGGTGCCGTCGGCCGCCGACACGGTGCGCGGATAGCCGAGATCATGGCTGCCGCCGCCGCTGCGCAGCACGATGGTCGGGCCCCAGGTCTCGCCATTGTCGGATGAGACCTTGGCGTCGATGCTGTAGGGGGCGTCGCGGTTGCCGTAGGTCATCACTACCCGACCATCCGCCAGCTGGTTCAGCGTGCCGGGATTGCCGAGGTGGTTCCTGGCATTGTCCTTGAACGCCGCCGCGACCTGCATCGGCCCCCAGGTTCGTCCCAGGTCCCGCGAGCGATAGGTCTCCATGGTGTAGTCCTGGCCGTGCCCGGCGCGCACGACCACGAGGATATCGCCATTTTTGAGCATCAGGCTCGCCGGCATGATGCCGTGGTCTTTGTCCCAGAGCTCCTCGCCGATCCAGCTGAGGAATTTCCAGGTCAAACCGCCGTCCCGCGTCTCGGCCGAGAATACCCGGCCTTCCTCGCCGTCGAACTTGTTGGCGGTGAGAAAGACGATCAGGTGATGCTGGTTGACCACCACATAGTCGGTGCGCGCGGCGACGCCGGCCCAGACAAACTGCGGCCACTTGAACGGGCCCTGCCAACTCTTCGCCCGGTCATAAGAATAGTAGAAGAACGACTGCACGCCCGGCTCGAGCCCGGTACGGGCCGCCATGAAGGCGAAGTCGGGATGGGTGAAGTCGATCTTTTCGGTGAGATCGGCCGGCCCTTCCGGACCGTCCATCACCTCTTCGAGCTTCAGCCCCTTGATCATGTGCTCGTCGGCCGACAATGCCCGACCGCCGGGCAGCCGGCCAGGAAACGGCCCATAGCTCCAGGTCCTGCCGCCGTCGAGGCTGCGCGCCATGGTGGTTGTGGTGGGTTGCGAGCGGTCGCGGGCGTGGAAGCCGGAATTGGCATTGAAGGTCGAGACGGTGAAGCCGACGACCAGTTCATCGCCCCAGGCCCACATGCCGTAATTGGCGGGCCAGCCGGCGAATTTCCCCGGTTCGCGAAAGATCGTCACCTGCTCCACGGACCCCTCCAGCCTGCATAATGTCGACATTATCCACGATGCGGCACCCACCGTAACCGGTCAAGCGGAAAATAGATGATTGTCAGCAATGTTCGGCGTACGGGTCTGGATCGTTTGTCAGCGGCCATGACCATAATCCCATATGAGCAGGCCTGATAAGTCGGATTCGGCGAGTGAAGTGCAACTTTCGTCATGCATTTGTCATGGGCCTTGACAAAGTAGGCGTTGGCGCTACCGTTTAGCTCAGCATTGCCTCGGGGGTGTTGAGGCAATCGCGGCCGGCGGGACGCTGGTACGCGGCGGGAGCAAGGGGCTCCACGCGCAGCAATCAGGGGAACATGTGAGATGATCAAGCTATCCAGGAGACTGTTCGTCACGTCGTCCTTGGCGACGCTCGCCGCTGCGGCGACTGGTCTCGGTCCGGCGCTCGCCGCTGCGATCGGCGAGGCGCCGATGCTGAAGGCGCTGGCCGATGCCGGGACGCTCCCGCCGCTGGTGGACCGCCTGCCCAAGAACCCGATGGTGGTGACCCCGCTCAGGGAAGTGGGCAAGTACGGCGGCACCTGGCGCTCGACCATTGTCGGCGGCGGTTCGCTGTCGATGCTGTTCCGCTACCAGGCCTATGAGCCGCTGATGCGCTACAACCCGGAATGGACCGGGGTGATCCCGAACGTCGCCGAGTCCGTCGTCGCCAACGATGCCGCCACCGAATTCACCTTCAAGCTGCGCGAGGGCCACAAGTGGTCCGACGGCCAGCCCTACACCACCGACGACGTGATGTTCTGGTACGAGGACGTGTTCTCCAACCCCGACATCGAGGTCACCAACCAGGACCACCTGATCATCGGTGAAGACAAGGCGGTGTTCGCCAAGGTCGACGCGCTCACCTTCACGGTCAGCTTCAAGAGCTCGAACGGGTTATTCCTCCTGCTGCTCGCCTGGGCCGACAGCGACCAGACCACGCGTTTCCCCAAGCACTACCTCAGCCAGTTCCTGCCCAAGTACAATCCGGACGCCGATAAGCTCGCGACCGACCAGGGCCTGTCGGGCTGGGTCCAGCTGTTCCAGAAGAAATCCGGAGCGGCGCTCGAGGACGACTTCTTCACCAACAGCGAGATCCCCGTCCTCCACCCGTGGAAGATGAAGGTGGCGCCGGGCGAGAGCACCGAGCATGCCATTGCCGAACGCAACCCCTACTATTTCAAGGTCGATACTGCCGGCAACCAGCTGCCCTATCTCGACAGCATCGACTACGTGCTGGTCGCCGACGCCCAGGTCCTGTTGCTCAAGTGCCTGCAGGGCGAGATCGACCTGCTCGACCAGTATATCGGGACCCCGACCAACAAGTCGGTGCTGTTCGATGGCAAGGAACGCGGCGGCTACGACTTCTATACGACGCTGTCGACCCAGCCGAACGAGATGGCGATCTGCCTCAACATGACCCATCCGGACAAGGTCAAGGCGGAGCTCTATTCGAACAAGGATTTCCGCATCGGGCTGTCGCATGCCATCGACCGGCAGGCGCTGATCGACTCGGTGTTCGTCGGCATCGGCTCGCCGTCGCAGCCGGCGATCGCCGAGGGCGATCCGCTCTACAACGAGCGGTTGGCGAAGCAATTCACCGAGTTCGATCTCGCCAAGGCCAATGAATTCCTCGACAAGGCCGCGCCCAACAAGGATGCCGATGGCTATCGCCTCGACAGCTCGGGCCGCCGCATCACCATCATCGTCGAGCAGGATCAGAACCGGCTCGAAATGGTCGACATGATGCAGCTGATGATGCCGATGCTGAAGGCGGTCGGTATTGACGGCCAGCTCAAGCTGATCGACCGCTCGCTGTGGGAGGTGCGCATCCGCCAGAACATGGATTACGACGCCACCACCAACCGCTTCGGCGGCGGCATCGGTCTCGCCGCCATGCTCGATCCGCGCTACTTCGTGCCCTATAGCGGCAACGCCTTCTACGCCATGGGCTGGCAGATCTGGTACAACGACAAGACCGCCGCCAATGCCGTCGAGCCGCCGGCCCAGGTGCAGGACGCGCTCAAGCTCTATGACGTCGTCAAGAGCACGGTCGACGATGCAAAGCGCGTCGAGGCGTTCAAGCAGATCCTCGAGATCGCCGCCGACCAGTTCTACTGCATCGGTATCAAAGTGCCCAACGATGCCTATGGCATCGTGCGCAACGACTTCCACAACGTGCCTGAGAAGATGCCGAACTCCTTCGGCTACCCCACTCCGGCGCCGACCAATCCCGAGCAGTACTTCAAGGCCTGACCCGGCCTGACCGGGGAGTCCCCCAGGGCTTCCCGGCCTCTGACCGGGGACGCCTGACAGCTCCCCGGTCCTTTTCTCAGACGCATCAGAGCGAGATCAGGAAAAGTTGCAGACTTTTCCGGTTCGATCTCGCGACAAAACAAGGGCCCGGATCAGCAGGACGTTTCGACGAAACGGCATGCTGAGCTGGCGGTAACAACGATGAACAGCACAGCCGAGGCCCTGAGCGGTCTCAGGTCACCCACCTGGTATGAAGGCGCGACGCGCTGGACACAGCTCACCCTGGTCGAGGACGATCCGGGGAACTACGACCTCGATTTCTGGCTCGGCGTGTTCGATGAGACCCAGTCGAATGCCACCTGCCTCTCGGCCGGCGGCTATGTCGCCTACTACCCGAGCAAGCTCCCGCTGCACTATGTCAGCCGCCATATCGGCGACGGCGATCCGTTCGGCGACCTGGTGGCCGGGGCGCGGCAGCGCAACATGCATGTCGTCGCCCGCGTCGATCCGCACGCCGTGCATGCCGACGTCGCGGCGGCGCATCCGGAATGGATTTCGGTCACCGCCGAGGGCGAACTCAGGAAGCACTGGTCGTTTCCCGACGCCTACGTCACCTGCGCCTGGGGTGGCTATAACCGCGACTTCATGAGCGAGGTGATCCGCGAGATCGCCGCCGGCTACGATATCGACGCCATCTTCGCCAACCGCTGGTCCGGTCATGGCGTCTGCTACTGCGCCCATTGCACCAGTGATTTCCGCTTGAAGACCGGCCGCGAGCTGCCGCGCCGGCGTGATCCATTCGATCCGACCTGGCAGGCCTGGCTGGCCTGGTCGCGCGATGTGCTCACCGAACTCGTCGGGCACTGGAACGGTATCGTTGCCTCCGAGCGTCCGCATGGCCGCTTCATTCCCAATATCGGCAACTCCTCGATGCTCGACTTCGCCCTCGACGAGGTGAAACGCTATTGCCCGATCCTGTTCGTCGACCACCAGGGGCGCACCGGCGTGGTGCCGATCTGGTCGGCCGGGCGCGACGGCAAGCGCATGCGCGGCGTCATGGGTGACAAGCCGATTGGCCTCGTCACCTCCACCTCGGTTGAGGAGAAGTGGCGCTGGAAGGACTCGGTGCAGTCGCCCGAGGAAATCCGCATGTGGATGATCGATGGTATGGCGCATGGGCTGAGGCCCTGGCTCACCAAGTTCAACGCCAAGGTGCACGACAATCGCTGGCTGCCGCCGATCGTCGAAACCTACAGCCTCCATGCCGAGCTCGAGCCGGTGCTGTCAAAGCTGGCGCCGACTGCCGAGATCGCCCTGCTCGACCCCAGCACCACGCTCCGTACCTGGCATTCCGACGACCGCGACAATGCCGAGGGGCACGAACTCGGCTTCTATCACGCGCTGGTCGAAGCCCGGATGCCGTTCGACCTGCTCTCCGACCTGGTGATGACCGACGCGGCGCTCGACCGCTACCGGCTGATCGCCGTCGCCAATGCGGCGTTCCTGTCCGACGCGCAGTGCGACATGCTCACCCGCTATGTCGAACGCGGCGGTGCGCTGGTCACCAGTTTCGAGACCTCGCTCTATGACGAGCACGGGGTGCAGCGGCCCGATTTCGGGCTCTCCCGCCTGTTCGGCGCCAGCGTCGCCGGGCCAACCGAAGGGCCGGTCAAGAACACCTACATCGCGCTCGACGGCGACGATCACCCGATCCTCCGTGGCTTTGACGGCGCCTCGCGCATCATGGGCGGCACCCGTCGCATCCCGCTCGATGTGCATGGTCCCGCCGACGTGCCCTTCCGCTTCGTGCCGCACTTCCCCGATCTGCCGATGGAGGAAATTTACGCGCGGGAGCCAGCCCTCGAACCTGCGGTGCTGGCCCGACAGGTCGGCAAGGGCCGGGTGGTCTATTTCCCCTGGAACATCGGCGAGATCTTCTGGGAAGTGACCAATGCCGATCACTCGCGGCTGCTCGACAACGCCTTCCGCTGGGCGCTGGGTACCCCGGCGCGGGTGCAGTCGGCCGGCCCCGGCATCGTCGACATTGCCACGCGAGATGGCGCGGGCCAGATTTCGGTGCACCTCGTGAACCTCACCAACCCGATGATGATGAAGGGCCCGATCCGCGAAACCATTCCGCTGCGGGGTCAGTCGGTGTCCGTCGCCTTGCCGCCTGGCGCCACGACGGCGACGGCGCTGCTGCTGGTGTCGCGGCTGGTGCCGGCCACCAGCCTTCAGGCCGGGCGGCTGCATGTCGATCTACCTGAGATCCACACCAACGAGGTGGTGCTCGTCGAGTTCGGGCCCTGACCGCGCATGCTGCTCTATATCCTCAAGCGCCTGCTCTACATGGTCCCGACACTGTTCGGCATGTCGCTGGTATCGTTCCTGATCATCCAGCTGCCGCCCGGTGACTTCCTGACCTCGCTGACCTCGGCGATCGCCGATTCCGGGCAGTCGCTCGACCAGGCCTCGATCGACCGGCTGACCGCGCTCTACGGGCTCGATCAGCCGTTCTACGTGCAGTACTGGAACTGGATCTCCAACATCATCTTCCGCGGCGATTTCGGCTGGTCGTTCGACTGGGGCCAGCCGGTGAGCCGGCTGCTCTGGGATCGCATGGGAGTGACGATTTTCGTCTCGGCGCTGAGCCTGGTGTTGATCTGGGCGCTGGCCATTCCGATCGGCATCTATTCGGCGGTGCGCCGCTACTCGATCGGCGACTATGTCTTCACCTTCCTCGGCTTTGTCGGGCTCGCGGTGCCGACCTTCATCCTGGCGCTGGGGCTGATGTATGTGAGCTTCACCTGGTTCGGCCTCAATGTCGGCGGGCTGTTCTCGCCCGAATACGAGCAGGCGCCCTGGAGCCTCGCCAAGCTCCTCGACCTGCTGCAGCATTTGTGGATCCCGGTGGTGGTGATCGCCATCTCGTCGACCGCGGCGCTGATCCGGGTGATGCGCGCCAATCTCTCCGACGAGCTCAGTAAGCCCTATGTCGTCACCGCCCGCGCCAAGGGCCTCTCCGAGTTCACCCTGATCATGCGCTATCCGGTGCGCCTTGCGCTCAACCCGTTCGTTTCGACCATCGGCTGGGTGCTGCCCTCGCTGATCTCGGGCGTCACCATCACGGCGATCGTGCTCAACCTGCCGATGGCCGGCCCGCTGCTGCTGCGCGCGCTGGTCAGCCAGGACATGTATCTCGCCGGCGCCTTCATCCTGATCATGAGCGTCTTGACGCTGATCGGCATGCTGCTGTCCGACATCCTGCTCGCCGTGCTCGATCCGCGCGTCAGGTATCAGCGATGAGCGGCGTCGTGTCAGACGAAGAACTGTCCCTGCCGCCGCCGATCATCGCGCGGGCCGGCAGCTCGGCCGCTACGGCCAGCCAGTGGCGGCTGATGGCCTGGCGCTTCAGCCGCCACAAGCTGGCGGTGGTGTCGCTGGTGGTCGTGGTGCTGCTCTACCTCACCGGCATCTTCGCCGAGTTCCTCGCGCCCTACAGTCCCGAGACCACCCGGCCGCAATACACCTATGCCCCGCCGCAGGGCATCAACCTGTTCGCGCCGACTGCCGACGGTGGCTGGGCCTTCAACTTCCACGCGTCGGGCTATGACATCACCGTCGACACCGAAGCGATGCGGCGGAGCTTCACCGCCAACCCCGACAAGCTCATCCCGCTGGGGCTGTTCGTCGAGGGCCAGCCCTATCGGCTGTTCGGGCTGATCGACGCCAATATCCACCTGATCGGCGCCACCGACCCCAAGGAGGTGGTGTACCTCTTCGGCAGCGACCGGCTGGGCCGCGACGTGCTGAGCCGGCTGATCCACGGCACCCGCATCTCGATGTCGATCGGGCTGGTCGGGGTGGTGATCTCGCTTGTCCTCGGCGTGTTCTTCGGCGGCATCTCCGGCTATTACGGCGGCTGGCTCGACAGCGTCATCCAGCGGCTGATCGAGGTGATCAGCGCCATGCCCACGATCCCGTTATGGATGGGGCTGGCGGCGGCGATCCCGCTGACCTGGGGACCGATCGAGGTGTATTTCACCGTCACCGCCATCGTCTCGCTGCTCGGCTGGACTTCGCTGGCGCGCGAGGTGCGCGGCCGCTTCTTCTCGCTGCGCAACGAGGATTTCGTCACCGCGGCGCGGCTCGATGGGGCCGGCGAGATGCGGATCATCTTCCGCCAGATGCTGCCCTCGATGACCAGCCATATCCTCGCCATGGTGACCCTCGCGGTGCCGGCAATGATCATTGCCGAGACTTCCCTGTCCTTCCTCGGGGTCGGGCTGAAGCCGCCGGTGGTGAGCTGGGGCGTCATGCTGCAGGACGCCCAGAACCTCCGCGCCATCACCAGCGCCCCGTGGCTGCTGTTCTGGCCGTCCTTGTTCGTGATGATCGCAGTGCTGAGTTTCAACTTCCTCGGCGATGGCCTGCGAGACGCGGCGGATCCCTATGACAACTGAACCCGAAATCGTTCTCTCGGTCCGCGATCTCACCGTGGATTTCACCCAGCGCCAGGGCAGCTTCCGCGCCGTCGACGGCGTCAGCTTCGATCTGCGCGCCGGCCGCACGCTGGGCCTCGTCGGCGAAAGCGGCTCGGGCAAGTCCGTCACCGCGCGCGCCCTGATGCAGCTGGTCGATCCCCCCGGGCGGATCATCGGCGGTTCGATCCGGCTCGGCGACATCGACATCGCGCAACTGCCACGGCGCGGCGAAGCCATCCGCGCCATCCGCGGCGCCGATATCTCGATGATCTTCCAGGAGCCGATGAGCTCGCTGTCGCCGGTGCACACTATCGGCGCCCAGGTGATGGAGGTACTCGAGTTGCATCTGAAGCTCGACCGCAAGGCGGCGCGCGCCCGCACCATCGAGCTGCTCGGCCAGGTGGAAATCCCCAACCCCGAACAGGCGATCGATCGCTACGCCTACGAGTTCTCGGGCGGCATGCGGCAGCGGGCGATGATCGCCATGGCGCTGGCCTGCAACCCGCGCGTCCTGATCGCCGACGAGCCAACCACGGCGCTCGACGTGACCACCCAGGCCGAGGTGCTCGACCTGATCGGCCGCATCCAGCGCGAGCGCGGCATGGCGATGCTCCTCATCACCCACGACATGGGCGTGGTGGCCGAGACCGTCGACGACGTGGCGGTGATGTATCGCGGGCAGGTGGTCGAAGCCGGGCCGGTGGACCAGGTCTTCCACGGCGCCACCCACCCCTATACGCAGCGGCTGCTCGCCGCGACGCTGAAGCTCGAGCAGCCGGCAGCGCGGCCGGCGCCACCCGCCGTATCGTCGCCGATCCTCTCGCTGCGCAACCTCGGCAAGACTTATCAGCTCGGCATTGGCGCCTTCGGCGGCAAAGCCAAGGGCACGCTGCGCGCCGTCGACGCCGTCAGCCTCGAACTTGCGGCCGGTGAGACGCTGGGAATCGTCGGGGAAAGCGGTTCGGGCAAGACCACCCTGGGGCGGCTGATCCTCCGCACCGTGGAGCCGACCGATGGCGAGGTGGTCTATTCGCCGCCCGGCGCGGCGCCGGTTGTGGTGCGGACGCTCGACAAGGCGGGGCTGCGCAACCTCTACAGCGAGATCCGCTTCATCTTCCAGGATCCGTTCGCTTCGCTGAACCCGCGCATGACCGTGCGCCAGATCGTCGGCGAGCCGTTGCTGATCAACCGGCGCGGTTCATCTACCGAGATCAACGCCCGGGTCAGCCAGCTGCTCGAGCTGGTCGGGCTCGATGCCGGGATGATGAGCCGCTACCCGCACGCCTTTTCCGGCGGCCAGCGCCAGCGCATCGGCATCGCCCGGGCCCTGGCGCTCGACCCCAAGGTGCTGATCGCCGATGAGCCGACCTCGGCG
Organism: Devosia insulae DS-56; assembly: GCF_000970465.2. Taxonomy (GTDB): domain Bacteria; phylum Pseudomonadota; class Alphaproteobacteria; order Rhizobiales; family Devosiaceae; genus Devosia_A; species Devosia_A insulae. The sequence continues at coordinate 16,553 of NZ_LAJE02000150.1, read as the reverse complement.
CTCGATGTGTCGATCCGCAGCCAGATTCTCGATCTGTTGATCGAACTCAGGCAACGGCTGGGGCTGAGCTTTATCTTCATCAGCCACGATATCGGCGTCATCCGCTATTTCTGCGATCGGGTGGCAGTGATGCGGCGCGGCCGGGTGGTCGAGGTCGGCGATGCGCAGACCATCTGTACGTCGCCCAGCCATCCGTATACGCAGGCACTGATCTCCGCCGTGCCCTATCCCGATCCGCGCCGCCCGCGCATGCAGCAGCGCGCCCGCTACACCGAAACTTCTGTTTAGAAAGAGGAACAACATGGTCAAGGCAGCTTTCCTGGGGCTCGGCGTCATGGGCTACCCGATGGCGCGGCATCTGAAGGCCAAGGGGCACGACGTCACCGTCTACAACCGCACCACGGCCAAGGCCGAAAAGTGGGTGTCGGAGCAGGGCGGCCGGCTGGCCAAGACGCCGGCCGAGGCAGCCGCAGGGCAGGACATCGTCTTCGCCTGCGTCGGCAATGACGATGATCTGCGTCAGGTGACGCTCGGCGAGGCCGGCGCCTTCAAGGCGATGGCCAAGGGCGCGGTGTTCGTCGACCACACCACTGCTTCCGCCGGCATTGCGCGCGAACTGCATGCTGCGGCGACTGCCGCCGGCTTCGGCTTCCTCGATGCGCCGGTCTCGGGCGGGCAGGCCGGGGCCGAGAATGGCCAGTTGACCGTGATGGTCGGCGGCGACCAGGCGACCTTCGAAATCGCCCAGCCGGTGATCATGAGCTTTGCCAAGGCAGCGCGGCTGCTGGGTGACCCTGGCGCTGGCCAGCTCGCCAAGATGATGAACCAGATCTGCATCGCCGGCGTGGTGCAGGGCCTCGCCGAGGCCATCCATTTCGGCAAGCAGTCCGGCATGGATATCGAGGCGGTGATCGACGTGATTTCGAAGGGCGCCGCCCAGTCCTGGCAGATGGAGAACCGCTACAAGACCATGAATGCCGGCAAGTTCGACTTCGGCTTCGCCGTCGACTGGATGCGCAAGGATCTGGGCATCGTGCTCGAGGAAGGGCGTGCCAATGGCGCGAAGCTCCCGCTCACCGCGCTGGTCGACCAGTTCTACGCCGAAGTGCAGGCCATGGGTGGCAAGCGCTGGGATACCTCGAGCCTCCTCGCCCGGCTGGAGCGCTGACCGGCATCGTGAGCGCGCAGAGCCCCCAGGCTCCGGTTCGTCCCAGCCAGCTGCCGCCGGTGGCGCGGCAGCTGTCGGTTCGCGCCATCATGGAAACCATCCTGCTCAATGGCCCGACTTCGCGGGCCATGCTGGCCAAACACACCGGGCTGTCGCGCCAGACCACCACGCAGGTGGTGCTTGAGCTCGAGCGCGACGGCTGGCTCGAAGTCTCGGGCAAGATGCAGGGCAAGCTCGGCCGCAGCGCCCCGACCTACGAGCTCACCGCCGGCTCGGCCTATGTGCTGGGCATCCGGCTCGAGGGCGAGATCGCGCAGATCGCGCTCGCCAATATCCGCGGTGAAGTGGTGGGCGAGATCGCCGCCGCCACCGACCCGCGCGGCGGCACCCATGTGGTGCGCCAGATCGGCCTCCTCTATCGCGAACTGACCGATAGGCTCGGGGTGCCGCGCGATCGGGTGAAGCTGGTGGTGGTCGGCAGCCCCGGCGTGGTCGACCCGGTCACCGGCCATATCGACATCGCCCCCTCCATTCCGCACCTCGGCGATATCAACGTGGTCGAGGAGCTGCGCGCCGAGATCGGCGTGCCCTTGACCATCGAGAACGGCGTCAAGCTCTCGGCGCTGGGCGAGCTGTGGCAGGGCGTCGCCCGCGGGGCGCGCAACTTCGCCTACTTCGGCGTCGGGCGCGGCGTCGGCATGGGTATCGTCGCCGATGGCAAGCTCCTGCGCGGCGGGCGCGGGGCTGCCGGCGAAATCGCCTACCTGCCGCTCGGCGGCAACCCGTTCGATCCCTCGGGCTTCGCCTCGGGCACCTTCGAGACGGCGGCCAATGTCGATGCGCTGCAGCGCCGCTACGAGGCCTATGGCGGCGGCCCCGGCTTCTCGGTGACCGACATCCTCGCCGCCTATGGCCAGGGCGAGGCGGCCGCCGTCGCCGCCATCGATGAAACCGCCCGACTGCTGGCCCTCGCCATCGGCGCGGTCCATGCGGTGATCGACGCCGACCTGATCGTCTTCGGCGGCAGCATTGGGCTCAGGCCCGAGATCGTCGAACGGGTGCGCGGCCTGCTCCCCCGCCTGATGCGCGAGCCTCCGAAAGTCGAGGCCAGCGCGCTGGCCGATCGCGCCACCCTGGTGGGGGCGCTGGGCGAGGCGCTGCATCGCCTGCACGCCGAACTGTTCGGGGTCGAAGCGGTCCGTCGCGAACTGACCCTTTCGGATCTCGGCAAGGGTCGCGCGCCGCGCTGAACTGGTCGCGCGTCTGCCTTGCCGTCGTACATCGAGCTAGTACCGCTGGATCCCACAGCCTAGCATCACCAACGCGGCCATCGGGTTGCGTTGCATGATGTCATAGAGCAGCTCCCTAGAGTACGGCAGCTGGTAGAGGTTTGGATAGGACGCGCGGCCGGCTTCAGCGACACACATGCAAGACGCCTCACCATGAACAGGCGTACAGGTTGCGATGAAGGTGGCCTGCGTACCGTTGGCGCCCCGTTTGTTGGATCGCACAACCTCAAGAATGTTCGCCAGAAGTTCAGTCGTCGCCGGTTCGCTGCACCCCATTGCCTTCGCCGAATAGGCGCCAGCGGCAAAGATCGCTTGAGCGCCGGCAGCATCGGTCATCATATCGCTGATGTCCGGGGCATTGTATTGGTTGCCGCCACCAGCCTGCATAGTCGCAGACAGCACGAAGCTGCCGAGCTCGAGCGCTTGCCCAGCATCTAGCCGGTTGGGGCAGTTGGTCAGTGCGGCGGCAACTCCGCCGGTGAAGAGCAGGGAAACATCATCGAACTCGAACGGATCGCCCGCTTCGATAGCGCGAGCCGTTCCCTCGTACTCTGATGACCCCAACAAGCCAGCCAGCAATCCCGCCCTGGCGGCTTGCTCCTTTTCTGCCTCCTCGGCTTCGGCCCGGGCACGTGCGATACTCGCTTCCGCTTCGCGCTGAATTGCCTCTGTTTCTGCCTTGCGACGCGCTATCTCGACCCGGCGCTTCTCCTCCTCCGCAACGCGCTTTCGTTCTGCCGCCGCCGCTTCGGCAACACCAATTCTGGCTCGGGCCCGTTGCGCGGTAGCAGGTGTCAGTTCGCCGTCCGCAAGCAGCTTCAGAACCACCTGTTCGCAAGTGATCGAAGCGGCCTGACGTCCGCTGGTCGTTGCAAGATCTGTCAAAGCCGCGAGGGCGCCGGTTGGAACAGCACCTGTTTCACAGTCTGCGAGTCCTTGACGCCAGCCAAGCTGAAGCGCTTCCCGCACCGCCGGATCCGGATCGCAGTCGGCGACAAAGGCCGCCGGCTCCGTCCCTACGACGCATTCGGCCCAGGATGGCCTTGCTCCGCGATTCTCCGCGATCTGGATTACACTCATGCACCGCCCGTGCGTGGTTGTCCACGTGCGGGCGTTGCCAGTCCCTGCCGCGGCCTCACGACCGATGGCGCTCAGTTCGGTAAGTGCAGCTTGGCAGCTCGTGGACCGAGCGACCAACCCCCCGATCCCTTCCCACTGTTTAGTGACATCGCTGCGTAGCACGTAGGCTGCGGCGACACACCGAATCACCACGAGCTCCGTCAGGCTGCTTTCCAGCATGTCGCGACAGATCCGTGCAGCGGCGGACCTCGCGGTGTCAGCGTTAAACGCGAAGTTCTTTGCCCATGCATTGGCGGTACCGCAATCGCTCTTGGCCGGTCCCGAAAGCATACTGCAATCGATCGCATCGGCATCGGACGTTACCGGCGTTTGAGTTTCCACTTGCTGCACGGTGGGCGCAGAAGAAGTCTCCACCTTCGGTTCTGCGGTGGCTGCACGCTGCAGCAGAGCTTTTCTGTAGCCGATATCCAGCGTTCCGGTTGGCTTGACGCCAAGAAATTTCTGGTAGGCCTTGATCGCGATGTTGGTTGCTTTGTCGCATCGTCCGTCGCTGCCCGGCCTATAACCCAAGGCTGTGAGGGCCTGCTGAATCTCGGCGCAATCTCCTGCAGCGTTCGCGCCTGCTGCGGCCGTCGCACCCTGCATCAGAACATTGTCGGCGGATGTATCCGCTGCCGGCGGTACGGCCTCGGCCATTGATGTCGTGCCATAGGCGATCGGGTTGCCGACACGAGACAGCTGGATACGGCCGCACGTGCGATGATTTACTGTGCCGCTGGCCTCGGTTCCGTCGGTCGAGGGCGAGATCGTTGTGGAGAAGAACCGATAGCCAGCTGGTCGCACGATCCAGTTCAATGGCTTGATGGTGATTGCATCATCACCGCTGGGCTGGGCATAGAAATCGTAACTGCCGGTCTTTACGCTGCTGGGAGAGCGGCTGGTCGGATAAAACTTGAACTCGCCCTTAAGCAGCGCCTTGTTCGGATTGTCCTGGCGGAAAGTCAGGGTGGCGCCGGCCTCCACCTCCGCACAATAATAGGTGCCCTTCCAGGTGCCGATCAGCTGCTGATAGTGTTCATCGACGGTTGCGACAACGACAGTGGAACTCGTGACGGGCATGCCGATCAGCTCGCCAGCTTGGTCTTTGGTCAGCCTGCCGGTGACGCCAAGCCCCGCATCGGCTTGGTACGCGGCGATCGCTTCGGAGGTCTTCCGTCCGCATTGGCCATCGACGGCGATGCTGTAACCCTTCGACTTCAGCGCGCCTTGAACCGACTTGCAGTCCGCGTCAGCCGTGATCGGCTGTGCGAACGCATGAGATCCCGATAGCCAGATCAGGCAGAAAGCGGCCAGTATTGGGTATCTTAACATTGGTCCTCGAGTGGCTAAGCTGCCGAAGCTGCTTGAAGTACTATTACGAGGGCGTCGATCAAAGCAACAAGTTGCGATCTTCAATTTCGCTGGCAACGATGCGCCAACTGCCATCGCCGACACGCATGCAAGGAGAACTTCTCGGTTGAGTTTTCGCCTGACTGTTGCTAGCGCCGGATCCTCATGGCGGACTTGGCGAGGCGCATCCGACGCCTGTAGGCTGAGGGCTTCTCGGGGACACTGTCTGCGCCGTCGACCCCTCCGCATCTCTCAATTTGACCTTTGCCGCTTGCATCGGTCCTGCCTTCTTGCCTAAGCAGGTGTCCCGGTTGGGGAAGCGTCGTGGTCACGATCAAGGAAATCGCCAAGGCAGTGGGCGTCTCGTCCGCGACGGTGTCGCGGGTGCTGAACTTCGACCAGACGCTTTCGGTGACACCCAAGACCCGGCAGGCGATCATCGAAACCGCCGAGGCGCTGAAATACGAGACGCCGCGCGCCCGCAACCGCGCCTATCAGCAGGGGCTCGGCAAGGTGGCGCTGGTGCACTACCTGCGCCCCGACCAGGAGTTCGTCGATCCCTACTATGTCGGGTTGCGGCTGGGGATAGAGAGCCGCTGCCAGGCCCTGAAGATCGAAACCATCAAGGTCTACCACACTGACAGCCTGCCGGAGGCCTCGTTGCTGCGCGGCGCCTCGGGCATCATCGCCATCGGCCGGCATGACGAGAACGAGATCGACTGGCTCAAGCGGCATAACCGCAACCTGGTGTTCGCCGATTTTGCTCCGCCCACCGACGAGATCGATTCGGTCGAGGCGGACCTGATGCTGGCGACGCGCAAGCTCCTGCAGTCGCTGCGCGAGGCCGGCTACCGACGGATCGCCTTTGCCGGCTGGGTCGATGTCTATGACGGCGTCGCCCCGACGCGGGTCGAGCGGCGCTGCCGCGCCTATACCGAATGGGCCAAGGAAGCCGGGGTGTTCGACGAGCGCATCTGCCTCACCGACGGCAAGACCGAAGACAGCGGCTACAGGCTGACGCGCCAGATTCTGTCGCAGCCCGATCGGCCCGACGCGCTGATCACCGCCAATGACAACATGGCGGTCGGCGCCTACCGCGCCATCCATGAGATGGGCCTCAGCATCCCCGACGATATCGCGGTTGCGAGCTTCAACGACATCTCGGTGGCGCAGTTCCTCAACCCACCGCTGACCACCGTCCACCTCCCCGCCGAGGAGATCGGCGAAGGCGCCGTCGAGCTGCTGCTCGAGCGGATGGGCGGGCGCGAACTGCCCAAGCGCGTGACCCTGGCGACGTCCATTCGCTGGCGCGGCAGCACCCGAATTCGCGCCTCGCAGACCGCGAACTAAATATTTACTGAAAATCTTGCGCAGAGCGCATCCCCCGGCTAACACTATGCCGGCGGGAGGAGAGACCCGCACGACTGCACTAAGCCGACCATGAGCAAAAAGCTCGGGCCCGGTTGGTTGCGAGCCACACGGGAGCCGATCCATCGGTTGCTCACAGTGGCAGCGTCTGGAGGGACGCCGCGGCTGACGGCAGAGAGGGGGAAGATGTCAGGAACGGATACGTCCCGGGGACCTAAGTCCATTTGGCGGCAGCTGGCGGACAGCAAAGTCCTGCTGCTGATGTGCGTCCCGGCGATCATTTTCTTCATCGTCTTCAACTACATGCCGCTGCCCGGCGCGTGGATCGCCTTCACCAATTTCAACTATCGCGACGGGATTTTCGGCAGCCCGTTCGTCGGCTTCAAGAACTTCGAGTTCCTGATCAAATCCGGTCAGCTCTGGACGCTGACGCGCAACACTATCCTCTACAACCTCGCCTTTATCGTGCTCGGCAACATCCTGCAGATCGCCATCGCGATCATGCTCAACGAGGTGCGGCTGGCCTGGTTCAAGAAGCTCAGCCAGGCCGCGATGTTCCTGCCCTTCTTCATCTCGTCGGTGCTGGTCGGCGTCATCGCCTTCAACCTCCTGAACTACGACACCGGTGCGCTCAACGCGCTGATCAAGCAGACCGGCGGCGACCCGATAAAGATTTACTCGAGCGCCGGCGCCTGGCCGCTGATCATCATCATGGTGCACCTGTGGCAATCGACCGGTTACGGTTCGATCGTCTACTTCGCCGCCATCATGGGCATCGACCGCAGCCTCTACGAGGCGGCGACGGTCGACGGCGCCTCCGCCTGGCAGCGCATCCGTTTCGTCACCCTGCCGAGCCTCAAGCCGACCTTCATCATCCTGGTGCTGTTCGCCCTGGGCGGCATCATGCACGGCAATTTCGGGCTGTTCTGGAACCTTGTCGGCAACAATGCCGCGCTGTTCCAGACCACCGACATCATCGAGACCTCGGTCTACCGGATGGTGCTGTCGCAGAACAACTTTACCACCTCCACCGCAGTTGGCCTTTACCAGTCGCTGTTCGGCTTCGCCCTCGTGATGACGGCGAACTGGATCGTGCGCAGGATCAATAAAGACTATGCACTCTTCTGACCTGGCACGCCCAATCGCAACGGAAGGCGTCGGCTTCGGGCCGGCCAAGCCCCGCGCCATCAAGCTCGATGGCAGCGATCTCCTCATCCGTTCGATTTCCTACATCACCATCACGCTGTTCGCGCTGTTCTGCCTCTTGCCCTTCGTCATGATGCTGTCGGCCTCGCTGTCGAGCGAAGCGGCGATCATGAAATCGGGCTTCGGCATCCTGCCCAAGGATTTCTCGCTCGCCGCCTACGAATGGATCTTCAAGGCGCCCAAGCAGATCATCGGCTCCTATGTGGTCACCATCGTCATGACGGTGTTCGGTACGGCGATCGGCCTGTTCATCATCTCGATGACCGGCTACGCGCTGCACCGGAAGGATTTTCCGTTCCGCAACCACATCTCGTTCCTCATCTACTTCACCACTTTGTTCTCGGCCGGCCTCGCCCCGACCTTCCTGTGGGTGGCGCGCGACCTGGGGCTCAGAGGCAACTACCTGGCGGTGTTCCTGCAGCTCTTGATGACGCCGTGGCTCATCATCCTGATGAAGAACTTTATGCGCACCGTGCCGTACGAGATCATCGAATCCGGCAAGGTCGATGGGGCCGGCGATTTCCGCATCTTCGCCCAGCTCTGTCTGCCGATGATGAAGCCGGCGCTGGCGACCATCGGGCTGTTCCTGGCGCTGGGCTACTGGAACGAGTGGTACCTCAGCTCGCTCTACCTGGGCAGCACGGTCGAGTTCAAACCGCTACAATACCACCTCTACAACATCATCAACACGGCGAACGCGCTGCGCAATTCGGTGGCCGGCTCCAATGTCAGCGTTACGGCGCTGCCGAGCAATACGCTGAAGATGGCAAGCGCCATCGTCGCGACCGGCCCGATCCTGCTGCTCTACCCGTTCGTCCAGAAATACTTCGTCAGCGGCATCACCATCGGCGCGGTGAAAGGCTAGCGGCGGCGAACAACCAACTACGCGGCCGGCGCCGATGACCGGCCGCACCCTCGAAGCCATATTCGAGTTGAGGGAAATCTCGGCGGGAAAGTCGAAGAAGTCAGAAATTCAGAGGAGGAGTCTGAGATGAAGAGAAGGAACTTCGTGCGGGTCGGGGCGGCGCTGCTGGCCATCGGCATCAGCATGCCGGCGCTGACGGCAGGGGCGTTCGCCCAGGACGCGCCGACCGAGATCACCATGCTGACCATGGGCAACAAGCCCACCAACGGTCGCCTCGAGGCGATGCTGGAAAAGCTCAATGAGCTGCTGGTCGCCAAGGTCAACGCCAAGCTCGACCTGTTCTACATCGAATGGGCCGACTGGCAGACCCAGTACAACGTGCAACTGCTGTCGGGCGACGACAATGTCGATCTCGTGGCCACTGCCACCGACTGGCTCTACGCCTGGGAGAACGCCGAGAAGGGCGCCTTCCTGCCGCTGTCAGAAGAAATGCTGCAGGCCAACGCGCCCAAGACCTGGGCCCAGGTGCAGGCTGACGGCCATTGGGATCTGACCAAGCTCGCCGACGGCAAGATCTACTTCGCCCCCGAGGACAACTACACCCAGTACACCAACCACGGCTTCTTCTACCGTGGCGACTGGGCCAAGGAGGCCGGCTTCGAGAACGGCGAGATCACCAAGTTCGAGGATTTCACCAAATACTTCGAGTGGGTGAAGGCCAATAAGCCCGACGCCTATCCGTGGGATGTCGCGGGCGCCAACGAGGCGGCGCTTACCGGCTATATCCAGGGTCACACCGACTTCCAGACCCTGCAGGGGATCAGCGCCGGCAACTACATCCCGTTCCACACCACGGCGGCCAACCCCTACACCGTCACCTCCTGGTACATGGAGGGCGACGCGCTGGTCGAAGCGGCCAAGCTCGCCAAGCAGTGGAACGATATCGGGGTGTGGCGCGAAGACGCGCTGAACTATGACGGCGATACGCGCGAGGAGCTCTATGCCGGCCTCTCCGGTGTGGAGCAGCACCACACGCAGACCTTCGTCAACGACATCGTCAACAACATGAATACCAAGCAGCCCGGCTCCGATCCCAAGTTCTTCTACTGGGGCCAGGAAAACGGCAACTTCTTCAAGGACATCTTCACCCACGGCGCCATGGCCGTGAGCGCCTACTCGAAGAACCCGGAAAAGGCGCTGCAGGTCTATGACCTGATCCGCAACGACAAGGAAATCTACGACCTGTTCAATTTCGGCATCAAGGATGTCGACTACGTCATCACCGCTGATGGCAAGCTCGGCTATCCGGAGGGCTACGACTCCTCCACCATGGCCCTGGGCACCGACTACTGGTGGGGCCGCACCGACGAGTTCGAGCTGCCGCGCACCAAGCAGGCCCCGAACCGGGCGGAGATCATCGCCGCGCTCGATGCGAGGGCCAAGGACTACCCGTACTCGACGCTGATCGTGAACAAGCAGAACATCGACTCGACCCTCGCGGCGATGGCCGGCGTGCTGTCGGAGTACATCCCGCAGCTGCAATACGGCAAGTTCGAGGACCCGGCCGCTGCTGTCGCCGAAATGCGCCAGAAGCTGAAGGATGTCGGCTACGAGGACGCCCGCGCTTCCATCCAGGCCGATATGGACGCCTGGAAAGCCGCCCGCGGCCTCTGATTGTCGAACCGGACCGGGCGGTGTTCGCACCGCCCGGTCGCTCCGGAGGATCCAGCATGGCAACTCTGTTCTCGCAGGACTCGGCGCTGATGCGCGGCCTGAGCCTCTTTGCCGATGTGATCGTCCTCAACCTGCTGTTCGTCGCCACCTCGGTCCCGGTCTTCACCCTCGGCGCCTCGCTGACGGCGCTGAACTTCACCGCGATGCGGCTAGCAACTGGGGAGTGCAACTCGGTGAGCGCGGACTATTTTCGCTCGTTCCAGCGCAACTTCCGCCAGGCCACGCTGATCTGGCTGCTGCTGCTGGCCTTGGTCGGCGTCCTGGCCGCCTGGTACGTCGTCGTCACTAACCTGACCTTCGGACCGCTGGCCGAGCTGATCCTCCTCGCCGTCTGGTACGTGCTCGCCTTCAACTTCGCCGCCGCCGCCCTGTTCGTCTTTCCTTATCTCGCCAGCTTCGACGGCCGTATCCGCGACGTGCTGCGCAACGCGCGGCTCCTCTCCTGGAAGCACCCGTTTACGGGCTTGGCCGCAATGGCGCTGATCGCCCTCTCGGTGATCATCACCATCTTCTACCCGCAGTTCACCGGCTACGGACTGTTCTGGTTCTTCGTCGGCTTTGCCGGCATCGCCACTATCAACGGACGCCTGTTTGCCGGCGTCTTCAGCAAGTACATCGCTGCCGCTGCGTCGGCATCCACCTGAGAGATAAGGGCCGACGGCTCATGCATAGCTACGATATCCGCCGGTGGGTCTTCACCCTCACGGACACGCCGGAGGCCTGGGCCAAGGGCTTTGACGATACCGCGTGGCGGCCGGTCACCGTGCCGCATGACTGGAGCATCGCAGAGGATTTCGCCGAGCGCCATTCGAGCGGCACCGGGTACCTGCCCGGCGGCATCGGCTGGTATCGGGCGCACGTTTCGCTGCGTGAGGTCGGCGATCTCGCCGGCAAGCACGTGCGGCTCAAGTTCGGCGGCGTCTACAAGAACGCCCGGGTCTGGGTGAACGGCTACCATGTCGGCGGCCGCCCCTCGGGCTATGCCGAGTTCTCGTTCGATCTGACCGAAATCCTCTCCTACGCCAACAGCGACGACCTGGTGATCAGCGTCAGGGTGGAGCACACCGATATCTCCGACAGCCGCTGGTACAATGGCTCGGGCATTAACCGGCACGTCACGCTCGAACTGCATGAGCCGGTGCGCCTCGCCGAATACGGCACGGTGTTCGAGACGCTGGCGGCCGACGCGGCGGAAGCGTCGGTCCGCGTCACCCAGCGGCTGATCAACGACACCGCGGCAGCGCTGACGGTCGCGGTACGGCACGAGTTGCGCTCGCTCTCGTCGGGCCGCGCCGAGACCTTCGAAGCGACGGCAGAGCTTGCCGCAGGGGCGTCGGCCGAGACCGTTGTCACGGCAACCGTCCCGCAGCCTGAGCTGTGGTCCGACACCGCCCCGAACCTCTATCGGCTCACCACCACCCTCAGTTGGGGTGCCGGCCAGCGCGCCGTCTACGACGAGACCGTCGGCATCCGCACCTTCCGCTTCGACCCCGAGCGCGGCTTCTTCATCAACGGCGAGCCGCGCACGCTGAAGGGCGTCTGCCTGCACGAGGATGCCGGCCCGTTCGGCACCGCGGTACCATCGGAGGTGTGGCTGCGCCGGCTGCTCAACCTCAAGCAGCTCGGCTGCAACGGCGTGCGCATGGCGCACAACCCGCACGCCCCGGAACTCTATCGCCTCTGCGACGCGCTCGGTTTTTACGTCATCGACGAGGCCTTCGACGAGTGGGAGAACCCCAAGAACAAGTGGTGGCAGGGGCACAATGTCTACCCGCCACGCCATCAGGGCTATGCCCAGGACTTCCATGAGTGGGGCGAGCGCGACCTGGTCAACATGATCGACGCGCACCGCAACCACGCCTCGATCATCGCCTGGAGCACCGGCAACGAGATCGACTATCCCAACGATCCCTATGCCAGCGCCATGTTCGAGGCGATGACCGGCAATAACGACGCCAACAAATCGGCCAAGCAACGCGCCTACGATCCGAACCGCCCCGATGCCCGGCGCCTCGCCACTATCTCGCGGCGCCTCGCTGCCATCGTCAAAGCCAAGGATCCGACCCGGCCGGTGACGGTGGGCGCCGCCTTCCCCGAGCTATCGCGCTACACCGGCTTTCTCGAGCCGCTCGATCTGGTTGGCTACAACTACAAGGAGCACCTCTATCCGGCCGATCACCAGAAGTTCCCCGGCCAGCCGATCGTCGGCAGCGAGAATGGTCATGGCTATGCCGAGTGGCGCGCCGTTACCGACAATGGCTACATCTCCGGCCAGTACCTGTGGACCGGCATCGACTATCTCGGCGAGACCGACCGCTGGCCGCATCACGGCTCGCGCGCCGGGCTGCTGACCATCGCCGGTTTTATCAAGCACAGCGCCCAGCTGCGGCGCAGCTGGTGGGCTGACGAACCGGTGGCCTATATCGCGACACGTAAGCGCGGCGACGAAAAGAAGAACCTCTGGTCGCACCCGATCGCCCGGTCCTGGAACGACATCGCCGGTGGCGAGGTGGAGGTGGTCTGCTTCTCCAACGGCGAACCGCGGCTGAGCTGCGCCGGCGTGGATGTCGCGCTGACCCGCGACGATGAGCACGGCTATTGGGTTGCCGCGGCCTTGCCATCGAACGGGCCGCTGCTGCTGGAGACACGCCGGAACGGTCTGGTGGCGCAGGATACATTCGGCCCACGCGGCGACGCGGTGCGGATCGACGCTGTGGTGTGGCAGGCGCCCGACGAAGCCATTCGCTGGTGCGCGGCCGCTGGCCTGCTCGGCGACAGCGTCATCCAGATCGAATGCACGCTGCGCGACGCGCAGGGCGGGGTGGCGCGCAACGACCTGCCGCTGACGGTCGAGGTGCACGGCGGCGTTCTGCTCGGCATCGAGAGCGGCGACCTCAGCGACAACACCCCATACGCAGTGCCCGAGCGGCGCAGCTTCGACGGGCGGGCCATCGTCTTCGTCCGCGCCGGCGAAAACACCTCGCTGCACCTCAGCGCTCCCGGCCTGCCGGAACTCCGTCTCCAACCTCTCGAGGCCGGCCTCGCCGGCGAACCTCTCCCAACACGGTGATCTCAACATGCTGATCGATCTCAAGAACAAGGTGGCCATCGTCACCGGCGCCGGCCGCGGCATCGGCAACGAAATCGCCAAGACCCTGGCCGGCGAGGGCGCCATCATCGTCGTCACCGATATCCGCCAGGAGCTGCTCGATGCGGTGGCCGAGGAGTGGCAGCGCAATGGGTGGCGCGGCCTGCAACTGCTCTGCGATGTGCGCAAGACCGAGGATAACCGTGCCGCCGTGGCGGCGGTGGAGCAGGCCTTCGGCCGCATCGATATCCTCGTCAACAATGCCGGCGTCGCCGGTGGTGCGCGGGTCGAAGAGCTCTCCGAGGAAACCTGGGACCTCAACCTCGACGTCAACCTCAAGGGCACCTTCCTGATGTGCCAGGCGGTGATCCCGGTGATGAAGCGCCAGCGCTCCGGCCGCATCCTCAACGCCTCGTCCTTCGCCGCCATCATCCCGTCGGTCGGCGGCGCGGCCTATGCCGCCTCGAAATCCGGCGTCGAGGGCCTGACCCGGGTGCTGGCCGGGGAGCTTGGGGCGCATGAGATCACCGTCAACTGCTACGCCCCGGGCATGATCCCGACGGCGATGAACCGCTTCGCCGACCGGACCGATGCCGAAAAGAGCCGCCTGCTCGACACCCTGACGCTCCGCCGCTGGGGCAGCCCGAAAGATGTCGCCAACCTCATCTGCTTCCTCGCCTCGGACCTCGCCTCCTACATCACCGGCACGATGATCGACGTCTCGGGCGGCAAATTCGCCACCCAGATGCCCTGGGTCAGCCACCGCGAGCCTTAGGGTAGGCTCCGCCTTGAGGCAGGGCTATCGAGCGCTGACAGTAGTTGGATGGCCTTCTCCCCTTGTGGTCAGCGGACGAGGGCAAAGCCCTCGCCGCGAGGTGGCCGAAGGCCGGATGAGGGGTTCTCTCCGCGTACCCAGTCGCCCGTCGCTACGCTCCGGCCGCGCTACACTTCGTTGCGCGGACCCCTCATCCGCCCTTCGGGCACCTCGCGGCGAGGACGTTCGTCCTCGTCCGCTGACCACAAGGGGAGAAGGCAAGAGGTGCCCATCGCCATCATATGCGATAGGCCCTGCCCCTTGAGGCGCAGACCGCTGCGCTAGGTCGTCGGCGGATCCACATACGCGTCCTGCGGCAGCTCTTTCTGCGTCACCCAGGCCGCCCACCAGCCCTTGAGATGGTCGCGCATCGCCGTCTCCGCCGCATCGGGGTCGCGGGCGGCAATGGCGTTGAAGATATCGGTGTGCTGGCGATGCGCGTGCTGTTCGGTGAACGACTCCCGCTGCAGCTTCGAGCGCCGCTCCTCGACCCAGCCGGCAAAGGCATCGTGCACCGCCTCGAAGATGCGGTTGTCGGCCACCTCGAACAGCGTGCGGTGGAACAGCGCGTCGGTGCGGACGAACTCGTGCCGGTCGCCGATGGCGCGGCCATTGCCGTCGAGCCGTTCACGCAGCAGCGCCAGCTGTGCGTCGGTGATGGTCTTCGCGGCGTTTCGCGCCATTGCCTGCTCGAGAAATGAGCGGGCGGCGAACAGGTCCTTGAACGTCTCGCCGTCCTGCAGCGACAGGTGAATGACGCTGTCGAGCGATTCCAGCACGCTGAACACATCGGGCTGGCGCACCCGCGCCCTCCGGCCGTTCTCGGTTTCGATCAGCCCCTTCTTCTCGAGGAACAGGAACGCCTCGCGCACTGAGGGACGGCCGGTCTCGAAGGTTTCCATCAGGTCTCGTTCCGACGGCAGCCGGTCCCCCGGCTTCAAACGTCCATCGCGGATCGCCGCCTCGAGGCGAGCTGCCACCACCTCGTACAGCTTGGGGCGGGATATCGGCGCCAGTCCGAGACCTTGGCTGGAATCGCCTTCGTTCATCGAGTGTCCTTCGCTTGCTTGGCCGCCAGCATAACCAAAACGGATGAGCCCACAAGACTTGATGTCATGCCGTCATCCTGTTACCTGTCATGCCAGTTTGGTGGGGTGGAGAGGAGGGTGGACGGCGCTGGCACCCAGCGTTCGCCTGCCGCCGCCAGCACCGTTCACGTGGGAGGGACAAGCAGTGAATGAGACAATGAACAAAGGCGGCTGGACGCGCCGGCGGGTGCTGGCAAGCGCCGCGGGCGGCGTGGCCCTCGCAGCGGCCGGAGCCTTCCCGATGCCGGCCATCGCGCAGTCGAAGAAGCTCACCTATTGGGGCGGCCTGGTGCTGAGCGATACCGCCCACAAGCTGCTGATCGACGCGGTCACCGCCTGGGGCGCGGCCAACAATGTCGAGACCGAGGTTGTCCTCATCAACGTCAACGAGATCACCCAGAAGGTCTCGGCCGCGATCGCCTCCGGCACGCTCCCGGATGTCTTCGATGTCGGGCTCGAACTGCTGACACTGCTGTCGCGGCAGGACGTGTTCGCCAAGGTCGATGACGTCTATGAGCGGATCGGCAGCGCCCATGGCGGCTGGTTCGAAGGTCCGGCCAAGGCCAGCGACATGACCGCCGTGGCCGGTGGCCGCACCGCCATTCCGTTCGGCGTCAGCGGCAACCTGCTGATGCGACGCAAGGACCTGCTGGAGCCGGCCGGCTTCACCGCGGCGCCCAAAACCTGGGACGAACTGGTGACGCAGGCCGCGGCGATCCACAAGCCACCGCTTTCGGGTCTCGGCCTCGCACTCTCCAATGTCGGCGACGGGAACCTCCAGACCAGCGTGCTGCAGTCGTTCGGTGGCCGCATCGCCGACGATGCGGGGAAGAAAGTCACCCTCGATTCTCCCGAAACCCGCCTGTGGCTCACCTGGCTGAAGGACGCCTGGGACAAGGGGCTGTTCGCGCCGGGCAACACCGTCTGGGATGGCTCGGGCGACAACCAGGCATACCTCTCGGGCCAGGTCGGCTTCATCGCCAATACCGGCTCGGTGGCCGTGGCGGCCCGCAAGGACGATCCGGAGCTGTTTGAACAGACCGGCTTTTCGGCGCTGCCCGCCGGTCCGATCGGCACCATCTCGCCGGTCAGCCCGCAAAGCCGCGTCATCAATGCCAGGAGCCCGCTGGTCGAAGAGGGCAAATCGCTGCTCGAGCACCTCGCCAACTCCGAGTTCATGAACGAGTATTTTCAGTACGCCATCTGGGGCCCGGTGCTGAAAGACCAGGAACAGCTCCCGGCTTTCGACGGCTCCAACACCATCCTCAATGGCCTGCTCGATCTGGCGAAAACCGGCACGCCGCCCGCTTATCCGGATGTGTTCAACGCCGCCTATGCCGACATGTCGGCCAACTTCATCATCCCCAAGCTGGTGCAGCGCGTGGTGGTCGACGGCTGGGATTTCGACAAGGCCATCGCCGAAGGCCAGGCCTCGACCCAGGCGATCTACGACAAGTACTGATC
>NZ_LAJE02000149.1 GCF_000970465.2 Devosia insulae DS-56 | reverse complement strand
CGGGGGAGGATCACTGAGAGTCCCGTGCCCCTTCACCCCGACAGCATCAGCCCCATCGCCGGATTGTCCACCTGCCACACAATCACCGTGGCGCTGTCGGTACCGCCCAGTCGATGCACCTCCGCCAGCATCGAGGAGACCGAACCCGATACCCCCGCCGGCGACAGCAGCTCACGGCTCACCCGCGCCGGATCCTCGAACGGTCGATCGCCAACCTCGAGCAGGCCGTCGGTCACCAGGGCGATGGTGTTGATCCCCTGCCGCAACTGCCGGATGCCGGTGGAAAAGCACGGCGCCTCGAGCGTCAGGCTGCTCCGCTCGCCGATACACTCGAAATAGTTACGCACCGTGAGGGTGAACTGCCCCAGCCGCTGCAGCTCGGGATGCAGCAGATAGAGTTGGTTGTCGCCGATCGACAGCCACATCAGATAACCGCCCTGCTGGTAGCAGACGAGGCACGCCGTCTCGCCGCGTACCCGCGCCATCTGCGCCGCCCCGCCGAGCAGCAGGCGCGTCACCGCGGCCTGCACCTCGATATGCGACGCCTCCGGCTGCTCGATCAGCGCCAGCAGCTCCGGCCTTCCCGCCTCGAACAGCTCGAGCACCGTGTCAGCGCTCTCCGAGCTGGCATGCGCATCGAGGATGACGGCGAAGACCCAGTCCTCGCCGGCCCACACCAAGGCCGCATCCTCGTTCTTCTTCGCCCCCATCGCGGCGTTACCACCGCAAAGCCCGATGGCGACCACGCCAGCCGTGTGGATGCGCGGCCCATCGAGGTACGGCTCCACACGGCCGCTCCAGACGAACTGCTGCATCGACGCCTCCTGCCCTCAGCCCGCCATAGGTAATACCCTACCGCCCGCAGTTCGCATCCAGCTTCGGCGCCAGCCATTCCAGCGCCGGAACGATCTGTTGCTGCCAGGTATCCCAGTAATGCCGGCCGCGCGTCACCCGCAGGGTCGTGTCGATGCCGAGCTGCGTCAGCCCGTTGTGATATTCGGCCGAGGCGAGGATCAGGTCCGGGAAATCGGCGTCGCCGATGGCGAAGTAAAAGGCCGGCTTGTCGGCGGCGCGCCGGAGTTTCGGCATCAGCGTAAAAGCGTTGGCGGCGTTGAAGCGGGCGCGGTCGAACGGCGTGCCGAAGACATTGTGGTAGAGCCCGGGGATCCAGCCGCTGCGCTGGTCGTTCTTTTCGAGCGGCTTGTGCAACGCCCCGGCAAAACTCATCACCGCGCCATAGGTGTCGGGGTGGTTGATCGCCTGCAGTACCGCGCCGACCCCGCCCATCGACACCCCACCGATCGCCCGTCCGACCCGGCACCTGGCCGTCGGGTATCTCGCATCGATCGCCTTGACGAGGTCCGTGGCGAAGGCAGTGTCGACCAGCCCAAAACCCTCGGGATCCGGGTTGTCGACATACCAGCTGTCCCCTGCCCCCGGCGCCACAACCATCAGCGGCGGAATGCGGCCATCGGCCAATGCGCGATCGAGGATCGGACCGAGATTGCCCCAGGTAAACCAGTCGCCATCCGCCCCGGTCAGCCCATGCAGCAGGTAAACCACCGGCCAGCGCTCCCCCTCGGCCGGCGCCGGAAACGGCGTGTAGACGGCATAAGGTATTGGCCGGCCCAAGGTCGGGCTTTCCGCCTTCAACCCGAACTCGACAATCCCCGCTGCCAGCGCGGCGGAATTGGCAAACACCATCGCAGCCGCGCCCAGCGCAGCCAGAAGTTTCAATCTCAATCTGTCCCCCCTCGGATCGCCGGTATGCGGCGAGTTCAATGTGTAAAGCAAAATTGGGAAAACGTTTTCCTAGCTAGCATCCTACGGGCATTTGAGGGGGTTGGGCAACTAGTCGAAGGCGATGCTGGTTATGTGGCCCACTCGGCGCAAAGTGCGTCCCCTCGCCCCTCTGGGGAGGGTTAGGGTGAGGGGCGCCAAGCACACGAGTCGAGCGTGTGGTGGGCCTTCTGTAGGAAGGTGGGCAGCCCCCGGTG
>NZ_LAJE02000148.1 GCF_000970465.2 Devosia insulae DS-56 | reverse complement strand
CTTTAGGGGGAGGGATCAAGGGTGGGGGTCCACAGCCACCGGGTGATGAGGTCAGGTCAGCTGCGGCAGCTGGATGCCCTTGGCCAAAGCCGCGGCGTATTGCTCTTCTTTGTTAAAGAGCGAGTTCCAGCCGCCGACATGGCTGTCGCGCGAGGCGACGGAGGTGAAGGGGGTCTGGTGGAAGTGCTGGGTGGTGCGGCCGGCGCGTTCCTCGAACTGCACGGTGATGGTGGTCGGTACGGTTTCGCCGGAATCGTCGTCCCAGGCGAAGCTGAGGACGATGCGCTTCTGCGGCTCGATCTCCAGATATTCGCCGCTCGACCAGCTCTTGGGGAACATCGACGAGGTCATGCCGACGCGCCAGGCGCCGCCGGGGCGGAAGTCGGAACTGAGGTCGGTGACGGTGAAGCCTTCCGGGCCCCACCAGCGGATCATGTGTTCGGGCTCCTGCCACATGCGCCAGACGATCGACAGCGGCGCATCGAAACTGCGGGTGATGAACAGCTCGTCGTCGCGCAGCTTCAGGGCTTCAGTTCTTTGAGCCATTTTGATCTCCCTTGGTGATCTCTTCGAGATAGGCGCCCATCTTGTCAAAACTGCCTTCCCAGAACATGCGGTAGCGGGCGAGCCAGCCATCGACTTCTTGCAGCCGGGCGGTTTCGAGTTTGCAGGGCCGCCACTGCGCCTCGCGGCCGCGGCTGATCAGCCCGGCGGTCTCCAGCACCTTGAGGTGGCGTGACACCGCCTGCAGGGTGATGTCGAACGGTTCGGCCAGCTGGTTGACCGTCGCCTCGCCTTCGCTCAGCCGGGCCAGGAGGGCCCTGCGGGTCGGATCGGCGAGGGCCGAAAGCGTGGTGCTGAGTGGGTCGGTGGCGGAGTACATATTCAACACTTTCGTTGATCAACGTTTGTGTTTAATACGCCTCGCCTTGGTTGCTGTCAAGCGGTGCGGCCGCGACGGCGCAGCAGCAGGATGAAGAAGCCGCCGCCGACCAGCCCGGTGATGATGCCGATGGGCAGATCCTGCGGCGGGATGATGGTGCGGGCCAGCATGTCAGCGAGGACGAGGAAGATGGCGCCGAGCAAAGCCGAGAGCGGCAGCACCCGGCGATAGTCGCCGCCGATGACGAGCCGCACGACATGGGGGATCATCAGGCCGACAAAGGCGATGACGCCGGAAAAGGCGACCGCGGCGCCGGTCAGCAGCGCGCAGACGATGAACACCACCATGCGGAAGCGGCCGGCGGGAATGCCGAGCGTGGTGGCGCTTTCATCGCCGAGCGTCATGGCGTTGAGGTTGCGGGCATTGGCGATGAGGTAGGCGCCGCAGGCGGCAAGCGCCACGAGCGGGTAGGGCAGTTGCGCCCAGCTCGAGAGCCCGAGGCCGCCCAGCATCCAGAAGATCACGGTATGGGCGGCGCGCGGATCGCCGAGGAAGATGGCGAGGCTGCCGCCCGAGGTGATGATGAAGCTGACGGCTACGCCGGCAAGGATCAGCCGGCTGGCATCGGTGGAGCGGGTGAGATTGGCGACACCGACGACGATCGCGGTGCTCAGCAGCGCGCCGCCGAAGGCGAAGATCGGCACGGTGGCCAGGCCGAGGAACATGCCGGTATGCAGCAGCACGATAATGGCGCCGAGCGCCGCGCCCGAGGAAATGCCGAGCAGGTGCGGATCGGCCAGCGGGTTGCGGGTGACCGATTGCAGCGCCGCCCCGACCAGCGCCAGGCTGGCGCCAACGGCGGCGCCGAGAATGACGCGGGGCAGGCGGACCTCCCAGACGATGTTGTCGCGCCCGGCCGACCAGGTGACCTCGACGCTGCCGGGGGCGAGATGGTGGGCGACGACCGACCAGACGGTATCGAGCGGAATGGCGATGGCGCCGACGCTGACGGCGACAAGCGCGGTGACGAGGAGAACCGCGGCAAGCGCCAGCACCAGCGCCGGGGTAGCGTGGATGAGGGCGTGGCGCGGGCCGGAGAGGTGGCGGTGGGACATGGGGGCCTGACGGGGTGCTGACTGATAGAGAC
>NZ_LAJE02000147.1 GCF_000970465.2 Devosia insulae DS-56 | reverse complement strand
TGGTGAGGAGGGGACGGAGACAGCGGTGAGGACGACGGGATGGGGCGGCGGCAGCGTCAGAGGGGGAGAAGGGGCAGCCGATGCACCCCCTCCCTCAATCCCTCCCCTCAAGGGGGAGGGAGGCGATCGCATCACCCCCAGCGAACCAGGGAGCTTCCCCGGACCGCCTAGCTGCTCAGATGGCCGGTCACGTCATCGGGTGCTTCCACGACGCGCTGCCACTTCACCGATTTGATCTCCCAGGCCGGATCGATCGCCTGCAGGTCTTTGAGCAGGCCCGGCAGGTGGCCGGCGCCATAGGTGATGTAGATCAGCTGGTGCGTGTCCTTGGCGATGCGGTCGGCCAGCGCCCGGTTGCGATAGTCGAGGATCACCGGATCGAGCGGCGACGGCGTCTCCGGACGGCCGAGCGTCCAGGTGAGGAAGCCGCGGCAGGCATAGCCGGCGATCCGCTTCTGATCGGGGGTGCCGCCATCGAGCAGGTTGATGACCGACGACAGGCCTTCCGAAGAGCCGGTCTTTGCCGCGGCCTCGGCCTTGGCCGGCTGCACCTGCGCCGCGAGGCCTGGGTCCGCCGCGACCAGCCGCTCGTATTCGTGCATCATATCGGCGGTGCTGACATCCGCCGCGACGTGCCGCTCCGGGCGCGCCGCCATATCGGCCTGAAGCAACTGGAAGTAGTCGAGCTGGAATTTCAGCCCGCACACGTCCGACAGCGTCTTGTAGTTGGCCGACAGGTCGCCGCCGCCGGCCAGGGTGTCATTGAACCACTTGTCGCCGTCCGGGGAACCCCGCACACCTTCGTAGTAGATCACATAGCCATCGCTCAGCGCCTTCTCGAGGTCGTAGACCACACCCTTGTAGAACGGCTCCGAGCCCACATGCATCATGCCCTGGAACACCACGGTCTTGGTGCCGTTCGAAAGCGTCGCCTGTGGCACGGTCAGCGGCTTGAGGCTGGTGAGCACCGCCGCGTAGTAGATCGGCACGGCCAGCCCGATGCCAAGGACGAACAGCGTGCCGAACACCGCCTTGCCGTAGCTGACGAAAAACGGTTGCCGGCGCTGCCCGCGAAACACCAGCCGGATCAGCCAGGCGACCAGCAGCCCGAGGAGCAGCGCGGCGACCACCAGCCCGGCGACGACCAGCCAGCTGACCTCGAGCAGCAGAGGCAACCCGAGCAGGAAGCCGGCCAGCAGCAGGAACCACAGGATGGCCGAGATGCGTAGCTTCCACCGCGCTCCGAACGGAACGGGAGTCGTCGTCGCATCTGCCATTTGTATTGCCCCGTTATTGCCAAGCCCGGACTATGCCAGTTCGGCGCCAGCCTGCCAGCAGAATTGTGGAAGCAACCTTAGGGATTTAGGACCGCGCCGCGCCGATCAGCGCAGGCCGGCTTCCTCGAGCAGGCCGAGGCGCTTGGCATCGTAATAATAGCCGCGGGCATAAAACCGCACTGCGCCATCCGAGTTGTAGCCGGCGGTGATATAGGCGCCGCGCAGATACTTCACCGCATATTTGAGGTTGGTCTCGGCATCGAGCAGGCCCGAGGCGCTGCCGCCATAGCCCATCGAGCGCGCCGTATCGTGCCGGATCTGCATCAGTCCGTAATATGGCCCGTTGCGCGCGCCCGGGTTGAAGCCGCTCTCGCGCTGCACCACGCGGCGCACCAGCGATTCCGGCACGTCGTAGACCATGGCGTATTTCGAGATCAGCCCATCGACCCCGCTCGACGAAGTGCGGGCCGGCGCCTCGGCAAAAGCCAGCGGCACGAAGGCCTCGCCCTCGCTTTCGGGCTGCGCTTCCGGCACCGGTGCAATCGCCGCGATCGCCTTGGGCGAGGCCGGCTTGAACCCCGGCAACCCGGCCATCGAGCAGCCCGCCACCAGCCCGGCGAGGACAGGCACAACGAGCGTGAGGCGCACAACGCGCGAAAGAGCAGGGGCCCTGAACATAAAGTCTCTATTAACAGAAGCTTTTGCGCGGGGGAACCCGGGGCGAAATGGGCGGCATTTGAGGGGTTCGGAGCCACGAGAGTGGCTGACAGGCCGGGGCGGAAAGAGCACCCCCACCCC
>NZ_LAJE02000146.1 GCF_000970465.2 Devosia insulae DS-56 | reverse complement strand
CTCCACCAGCTTCGCTGGTCCCCCTCCCCCGCCACGCGGGGGAGGATAACTGAGATCCCGGTGCCGGCCCCCTGAGGAACAGCATGCGAACCTATCGAAAGGCCTATCCGCTTGGCTGGCGGATCATGGACGGGATTGAGGCCGCTGTGGCCGCCGTCTGGCCGAGACGGCTGTCTGGTGCGCTGCCCTACGTGATGGTGCTGCCGGCGGTGCTGCTGGTGCTGCTGCTGGTGATCGGCATGGTGCAGATCGCCGACCAGAGCGCCCGCGTGCTCGACACCAGTACCTTCATGCCTTCTGCCGACTATCGCTCGGCCAACTACGAGCAGATCTTCAATAGCGGCCTCTACTGGTCGATCCTGTGGCGGAGCCTTTTGGGCTCGGTGATCGTCACCGTGCTCTGTCTGATCTTCGCGTTCCCCTACAGCTACCTGATGGTGCGCACGCCCTCGGCGTTGCTGCGCAAGTTCCTGCTGATCGCGCTGTTCCTGCCCTTCTTCATCGGCCAGGTGGTGCGCGCCTATGGCTGGCTGATCATCCTCGGCAACCAGGGGGTGGTGAACGAGGTGCTGGGGCTGGTCGGCGTTCCCCCCATGCGGCTGCTCTACAACTACCCGGCCGTCCTCTTCGGCCTGGTGCAGTACATGATCCCGTTCGCCGTGCTGATGCTGGCCCCGGCCCTCACCGCCATCCCTGAAGAGATCGAATCCGCCGCCAGCAGCCTCGGCGCCAACTGGTGGCGCAGCTTCATCCATGTCGTGCTGCCGATGGCCAAGCCCGGCCTGATCGGCGCCGGCCTCGTCGTCCTGACGCTGTCGCTGACCGATTTCGCCATGCCGGCCATCCTCGGCGGCGGCTCACAGGATTTCATCGCCAACGCCATCTACGACCAGTTCTTCCGCACCTCGGACCAGGGCATGGGTGCCGCGCTCACCATCATCCTCGTCGGCATCGGCTCACTGGTCGTCGGCATCGTCTTCTCCATCTTCGGGGCCGGTACCCTCGCCATGGGGAGGGATCGCAAATGACCCAGCAACCCCTGAGCAAGTCGATCGTCATGTGGGCAATGGTGGCCCTCGTCCTGATCGTCCTCTCGGCCCCGACGATCGTCGTGCTCGGCGCGTCCTTCACCTCGGGCAATATCATCCAGTTCCCGCCGCAGGGCTTTTCGCTGCAATGGTATGCCAAGATCGCGCTGGCCGATGACCTGCGCAGCGCCTTCGTCCGCTCGTTGGCCGTGGCGCTGATCTGTACGCTGATTTCGATCCCGGTCGGCACCCTCGCGGGCATCGCGCTCAGCAAATATGCGATCAAGTTCGAGCGCACGCTGCAGATCTACCTGCTGCTGCCCTTCACCATCCCGCTGATCGGTTCGGGCATCGGGCTGATGCTGCTGTTCGGCGAGATGCGGATCCTCGGGCAGATCTGGCCGGTAGGCCTCGCCTGCTGCGTCATCAACCTGCCGTTCATGATCTGGGCGGTGATGGCGAGCTCGGCGAGCCTCGATCCCGACCTCGAACTGGCGGCGGCCAATTGCGGGGCAGGGCCGATCTCCAGCTTCTTCCATGTGACCATCCCGGGCGTCATGCCGGGGATCATCAGCGGCTCGCTGCTGATGTTCATCCTGGCGCTCAACGAGTTCCTGGTCAGTCTGCTCCTGACCGACGCCCGGACGGTGACGCTGCCGGTGCAGATCTACAATTCGATCCGCTCGATCATCACCCCGGACCTTGCGGCCATCTCCGTGGTCTTCATCGTCTGCGCGACCCTGGTGATCGCGCTGCTCGACCGCCTGGTCGGCCTCGACATCTTCCTCAAATCGAAATGACGGTCCGCCGTCCGTACGCAAAGTGAGACGAACTATGTCTGACGTGTCCTTCTACGACTACGCGAAGCTCTCGACCGAACAGCGGGCGGCGCTGCTGAAGCGCTCAGAGGCCGATCTCTCCGGCGTCATCGAGAAGGTGAAGCCGATCATCGAAGCAGTGCGGACCGAAGGCGACGCAGCGCTGGCCCGGTTTGCGCAGGATTTCGACAAGGCCGAGAACGTCACCGAAGCGACGCTGCAGGTTACATCGGCCGAGTTCGACGCCGCCTTCAAGGCGGTGGACAGCAAGGTCATCGACGCCATCCAGTTCGGCATCGAGAACATCCGCAGCTTCCACGAGGAGCAGAAGCCCGAGACCATGTGGATGAAGGAGATCCGGCCGGGCGCCTATGCCGGGGATCGCTTCACCCCCATCCAGTCGGTCGCCCTCTATGTGCCACGCGGCAAGGGCTCGTTCCCGTCGGTGACCATGATGACCTCGGTGCCGGCCGTCGTCGCCGGTGTGCCCAATCTTGCCATCGTCACGCCGCCGGCGCCCGATGGCAGCGTCGACGCAGCAACCCTGGTGGCGGCGCGCCTTGCCGGCGTCGAGACAGTCTACAAGGCCGGCGGCGCCCAGGCGGTTGCCGCCATCGCCTACGGGACGAAGACGGTGAAGCCCGCCCTCAAGATCGTTGGCCCGGGCAGCCCCTGGGTGGTGGCCGCCAAGCGCCTGCTCTCCGGCGTCATCGATACCGGCCTGCCCGCCGGTCCCTCCGAGGCGGTAATCTTCGCCGACGACACCATCAATGGTGGCCTCGCCGCACTCGACCTGCTCATCGAAGCCGAGCACGGTCCGGACTCGTCGGCCTACCTCGTCACCCACAGCCGGCGCGTCGCCGAGGAGGCGATCGCCGCGCTGCCGGGTCTCTGGGGGAAAATGACCGAGCAGCGCGTCGCCTTCTCACGCACCGTGCTGACCGGCGGCAAGACCGGCGGCATCATCCTCACCTCGTCGGTCGAGGAGAGCTACGACTTCATCAACGCCTATGCCCCCGAGCACCTCGAGATCCTCTCCACCGAGCCCTACGATCACCTCGGCAAGATCACCGAAGCGTCGGAAATCCTGCTCGGCCAGCACACCCCCTGCAGCATTGGCAATTTCGGCCTCGGGCCCAATGCCGTGCTGCCGACCAGCCGCTGGGCCCGCACCTATGGTCCGCTCTCGGTTACCGATTTCGTCAAGCGCAGCTCGATCGGCTACGTCACCGCCGCCGGCTTCCCGCTGCTCGCGAGGCACGCCCACGAGCTCGCCATCTACGAGGGTTTTTCGTCACACGCCCTGGCCGTCTCGGACCTGCGCCAGCAGTTCGTGCGGTAGACGGTCCATGCGCGCGGTTCGCCTCCACGATGTCAAGGACCTGAGGTACGAACAGATCGATGCGCCCGGAGCACCGGGCCCCGGTTCGGTGCTCATCGCCGTCGAGGCCGCCGGCATCTGTGGCTCCGACCTCCACAATTTCTCGACCGGGCAGTGGATCTCGCGCCGGCCGAGCGTCGCCGGGCACGAGTTCTGCGGCCGCATCGCAGCGGTGGGGCAGGGCGTATCCGACCTTTCGGTCGGACAGGCGGTGGTGGCCGATTCCCGCTGCTGGTGCGGCGAGTGTCCGCAATGCCGCGATGGCCATCGCAACGCCTGTGAACGCCTCGGCTTCGTCGGCGAGGTCTGTGATGGCGGCTTTGCCGAACAGGTCATCCTGCCGGCGAGACTGGTGCAGCCGCGGCCTGAGGCCATGGACCCGCGTGTTGCGGCAATGAGCGAGCCACTCGCCGTGGCCCTGCACGCCATCAACAAGGTCGCACCGGCGGACGGCGCTGCCGTGCTGGTGGTCGGCTGCGGCACCATTGGCGGCCTCTGCGCGCTCGCCCTCTCGCATCGCCATAACGGCCCGCTTCTGCTGGCGGATCGCAATGCCGATCGGGCCCGGATGGTCGCCGAGGTCACCGGCGGTCAGGTTGTCGATCTCACCCCTGACGCCATCGCCGCCGCCAACCGGGGCCGACCGCTGCGTTTTGCCATCGACGCCACCGGCAGCATCGCCGCCTTACGGCAGCTGCTCGAGGTCATCGGGCCCAACTCCGTGCTGGGCCTTGTCGGCATCAGCCACGGCAAGCTCGATCTCGATCCCAACCAACTGGTCGAGCGTGAGATCCAGCTGGTCGGCTGTCACGCCTTCAAGGACGAACTGCCCGAGGCGATCGCCTTGGCCGACGCACGCGGCGAGCAACTGCTCTCCCTGATCGATGAGGAGATATCGCTCGACCAGGTACCGGCCGCCTTCGAGCGCTTGCTGGCCGGCCATGTCAAAGGCCTCAAGACCATCATCTCCATCCGCTAGCCCGGTAAGACCACATGACCCAGTTTTCCAGCCGGACGGCGGATATCCGCGCCGCCGCCAAGCACCATGACGGCCAGGCGGAACCGCTGCTCGCGGTGCTTCTCGCCGATCTGTTTCAGATCGATGCGCGGCACGTCGCCATCAACCGTGACCAATACAGCCTCAACTCGCTCAACGGTTTCTTCGACACCGCCGACGGCGCCTTCTTCTTCAAGTTCCACCAGGAAGAGGGCGAGGAGCAGATGAGCGGCGAGTATTATCGCGCCGACATCCTGGCGCGGGCTGGATTGCCGGTGGATCAGGCGGTCTACACCTCGACGCTCCCCGGCGAGCAGATCCTCGTCTACCGCCGTCGCACCGATCCGCGCTTCTCCGATGTCCTGCGGGCCCTCGATCTCGACGACCACCCCGGGCGCTGTGCCGCGGCGGTCTCGGCCGAAGCGACGCTGAGCGATCGCGTCACCGAAATCTACCGACAGACCCTGCACCCGATCACACCGGCGCATTCGCAGAGCGAGCCGGTCCATCGGCTGTTCTTCGAACGCCTCATCGACCCGGTCACCGGCGCCTATCCCGGCGGTCGCCTCAACGGTTTTTATGTCGGCCAGAGCTTCGCGTTTCCGGGCGTCACGCTGAGCTGGGACGAATTTGCCGGAGCCAGGTTTGTCGTCAACGGCGTCGCTTATCGCCATTCGATCGGCGAGCTGTTCGACCTGGCGTACCGCCGCCTGAACCCCGCTCGCCTGGCGGATGCCGGCGGCGTCGTGGCGCATGGCGACGCGCACAATGCCAATGTCTGGTACTCCGAGGGGCAGGGCGGGCCGAGTCTGTCGTTCTTCGATCCCGCGTTTGCCGGCGAACACGTGCCCTCGCTCCTCGCCGAGGTGAAGACGACCTTCCACAACATCATCGCCCACCCGCTCTGGCTCTACGATCCAGAGGAAGTCGCGAAGCGCTACACCGCAACCGCAACCCATCGCGACGGCACCCTCGCCATCGAGACGGACTGGGCCCTGACCCCGGTCCGCGAAGACCTGCTCCGGGTGAAGGCCGAACGCGCCTGGCGTCCGTTGTTGCAGGATTTGCGGGATCGCAACCTCCTGCCGGCAGACTGGCGTGACGTTATCCGACTGGGCCTTTTCCTCTGCCCCACACTGGTGATGAACCTCCGCGCCGGCAGCGGCCGCCACAACCCGATCTCCTCGGCCATCGGCTTCGCCAACGCAGTGCGCGTCGGCAGCGAACCGGACGACGGCACAGACTTCGTGACCGCGTTCCTCGATTCGATCGAGCCGCGCTAGGCGTTGCTGGTTGGGCACCGCAGCGCCGCTGACGGTGACACAACGTCTCAACGACTGCTTGTGGCTCAAAGCAGACGCCCGCGTTCCAGGTTAGTCAAAGGGTGGCAGCGATCGAGGCCGCTGCGCCTGTTCTTCTCTACCAGAACTTCTCCTTGCGAAAGTCTTTATATCGGAGCTGTTCATCCAGGGATTCGTCCTGCCTCACATGGCACTTTTGACACCATACCAACTAGTGGGTATGGTTTGGTATGCACGAGTCACGCCTCAAAATTCTGAATGCGACGCTCAACGTCGTCCGGGAGAAGGGCTACCACGCCACCCGCATCGAGGATGTCTGCGCCGCAGCTGGCCTGACGAAGGGCAGCTTCTTTCATCATTTTTCCAGCAAGGAAGAATTGGCCATCGCCGCGGCAACCCATTGGGATGTGGTCACCGGAACACTATTCGCCTCGGCGAGCTACCATTCCGCACTGGAGCCGCTCGACCGGCTGCTGGGCTACATCGAACTGCGGAAAGCCCTGCTCACCAACACGATCCCCGAGGCCACCTGCTACGCCGGCACGATCGTGCAGGAAGCCTATGTGACGCATCCCGCCGTTCGTGAGGCCTGTGCCAACAGCATCGTGTTGCACGCGCGGACGCTCGAAGCGGATATCGAGGCGGCAATTGCCCGCAGCGACTACAGCGGTGAACTCACAGCCGAGAGCCTCGCACTGCACACCCAGGCGGTCGTGCAAGGCGCGTTCATCCTCGCCAAAGCGCTGGACGGTATGCCCGCCGCGCTCGACAGCCTCGATCATCTAGCTCGCTACTTCCGGCTGCTCTTTGCTGTGCCGGCGAGACGGGTCCGCAAGACGATTTCAAAGGAGAGGTAAGATGCCCCATGTCACTTCTGCGGACGGCACGAGGATCGCCTACGACCGGAAAGGCACTGGCCCGGCAGTGATCCTCGTCGGCGGCACCCTGGACGACGGCGCTGAGAACGCGCCGCTGGCTCCGCTTCTTGCCGACCATTTCACGGTCTACAATTACGCACGACGTGGCCGGGGCGCCAGCGGCAATACACCGCCCTACGCCTTGGCGCGGGAGCTGGAAGACCTCGACGCGCTGATTGCGACAGCCGGCGGCTCAGCTCATTTGTACGGCGCCTCATCTGGCGGCGCTCTCGCGCTGGAGGCAGCAGCGGCAGGTTCGGCGATCGACAAGATCGCGGTGTGGGATGTGCCGTACGTGATCGGGGACGACCAGTGGCCGAGGTTCAACCAGTACCTCGCGGACACCCGCGAGGCGGACAAAGCCGGCCGCGACGAGGAGCTCCTGGAACTGTTCATGAGGCTTACCGGCGGACCCGACGCGGACATCGCGACTTACAAACAGTACCCGTTCTGGGCCTCGTCCGTCGCGCTCGCCCACACGCTCGTTAAAGACGCCGTGATCCTCAATGACTACAAGATCCCCACGGCCCGACTTGCCCGCATCACTCAGCCGGTCCTGGTAACCACCGAGGGTACGACCACCCAGCCCCAGTTCGCGGGCCTCCCGAGCGACTTCTTCGACCGCGCCGCGAAAGCGATAACCGCTGCTATCCCCCAGGCCGAACGACGCACGCTCGACGGGCAGGGACACGTCGTCGCCCCCGAACTCATGGCCCGTGTACTGAAGACGTTCTTCAACCAGTAACCCGTCGGCACCAGGCTTCCACTGCCATCTGAGAAACCGGCCTTCATTAGCCTCGCTCACGTACGTGAGCCTCTCGATATTCGACTGCCGCGCAATTGGCGATTGCACGCGGTGCAGGTATCTCAAGACTCAGGTCGGAGTGCTCTGCTGGGCCCGATCGATCGCCAGCGTGCCTGAGCCCAGCATCTGCCGCTCCGGTTAGGTCTTGCTCAGTCGAGCAAGCACTGCGTCCGTCACGTCGGCGCCGAGCCGATAGGAAAACGCAGTGACACTCGTAAGGTCGTCGCTGAGCGTGCAGTCGAAAGCGAGGCCATACCACCTGTCTCCGGAGCGGAAGATCGCGCCGGTGGCTGTGAGGCGCGTGCCTGTCATCTCCGACCTGGCATAGGCTTCCGCCATCACCACGTCGGGCGCGAAGCCTTCCCCGGCATTGCCGATCTGGGCCAGGGCCTCAATGTTGCAGGTTTGCGCCAGCCGCTTTTCGGGCGGCAGCGTTTCGAGCATCGTGCGCGCCTGCGCCATGCTGGGAACACTCAGCATCGCCTCGAGATAGAAGCGTTTGGCGCTGTGCGGCGCCCCCAGCTCAAGGGTCGCGACATCGGGCTCCGCCGACGGAGCAGACGGGGCTGTTCCTTCCGCCATCTCGCCAGTGTCGGCGGTGACTGCGGTGACGGCTCCATCCGGCACGCTGGCTGGGGCAGTCAGCCCCTTCACCCTGGGACGCGACAGCGGTATCGGGGCTGCCTTTGCTGCGGTCTCCGAACCCCGCTCCGGCTCCGATACTGCGGTGGCGGAGGCCTTGTCTACGGGCTTTGGGGCCGCCGTTTCGGATGGCGGCTCGGGCTGAGATACCTCCGCCGCCGATGGAGTTGGACCGGCTGCCTGCTCTGCCGGTGGCGGATCGGCTGGGGTCGTATTGGCCGGCGGCAAGGTTGCCGCCGAAGCCTCCTCCGTTGGCTCCTCCGCAGGCGGCTCGCTGGCCTCCGGGGGCGGCTCGCTGGCCTCCGGGGGCCGCACGAGCTCCACGTCGATGGCCGCGAGCGGTGTGGCTTCGGCGCTGTCGGGCCGCGGCTGCCAGAGGAAGAACGCCAGCACCCCCACGTGCAACATTGCTGAAGCCATCGTGCCCCAGACGGTCCATGAGTCACGCCTTGGCGGCTTGGGGAGCGTCCGTTCGGGCAGCGTGACTTCGCTCATGGTTCAGCCTGCCATGACGATTGTGGCGTCCGGTGGGAGAGCAAGAACATTTTCGCTCGCCAGGGACTTACTGGCAATGGCCAGGAGGGGCCCGGATAATGCTGGGGCTTATGGGAGTCCGCTAGCGGGCGCTTCTATTAGCCTCGGCCCGGACAGAGGCCTAGCAAGCTCCAGCGCCTGCTGCCTTAGCGATGGTCGGGGCAGAGTGATTCGAACACTCGACCCCCGGTTCCCAAAACCGGTGCTCTACCAGACTGAGCTATACCCCGAACAATCGCCCCCTCCGTTATCGGGAGTTGCTGCAAAGAGCAAGCAGGGCAAACCCATTTGGCATCCGGTTGACGTGAGCCGGCGTCTCCGCCGACAAGAGCGCCATGATCGATCTGAGCAAGCCTTGGCCGTTTGGCCTCACCCGTCGTCGAGCGCCCTGGTTCTTCCTCGGCTTTGTCGTGCTGATCGCGGCGCTGCATCTGCTCGATCGGCCGCTCTCCGCCTGGGGGCAGGGGCTACCGGACAGCGTACGGGCGGTGTTCTTCTGGATCACCGAGTGGGGGAAATCCGACTGGATTCTGATTCCCACCTTTATCGCCTGGCTAGCCGCCTGGCTGCTGTCACTGCTGACGCGTGACAATCTCCGCCTGGCGCTGCGGGAGCTCGCCGTGCTCGCCGGCTTCATCTTCCTCGGCGTCGGCCTTCCTGGCCTCGTCTCGACGCTGCTGAAGCGCGCCATCGGCCGCGGCCGGCCCGAGACCTGGACGTCCGAAATGCCGCTCAGCTTTCAGAGTTTCAACTGGAGCGCCTACAACTACCAGAGCTTCCCCTCGGGGCACTCCACCACGGCCTTCGCTTTTGCCGCGGTCCTGGCGTTCCTGTGGCCGAAGGCGTTCTGGCCGGCCATGCTGTTTGCTGCCGCCATTGCCGTGTCGCGGGTCATCGTCGGTGAGCACTACCCCACCGATATCACCGCCGGCGCATTGCTCGGCGTGCTGGGCGCCTATGCCGTGCGCCAGCTGTTCGTCTCGCGCGGCTGGTTGTTCGCCGCGACCGCTTCCGGCACGGAGCGCCGGCCGTTCGCCGCGCTCCGCACCCTGTTGGTCAGGCAATAGCCCGGTAGCGCGTCAGCGCTGCCGCCATATCCGCCTTGAGGTCATCGAGGCTCTCGAGCCCCACATGCACGCGGAACATCTGCCCCGGCGCGTCCCACGCCACCGCCGTGCGGATGTTCGAGGGATCGAACGGGATGCAGAGGCTCTCGTAGCCGCCCCACGAATAGCCCATGCCGAACAGCTGAAAACCGTTGACCATCGCCGCCAGCGCGTCGCGCGACCGTTTTTTCAGCCGGAACGCGAACAGGCTCCCGGCGCCGCTGAAATCCCTCTTGAACAGCGCATGATCCGGGTGGCTCGGGAGGGCAGGGTGATAGACCTCCTCCACTTCAGGCTGGCCCTCCAGCCAGCTGGCGAAGGCCAGTGCCGCCTCATCGTGGTGCTTCATTCGCACCGCCAGCGTCCTGAGTCCGCGCAGCGTCAGGTACGAATCGTCGGGCGATACCGCCACCCCGAGGATGCGGTGGGTACGCTTCAGCCGCCCCCACAGCTTCTCGTTGGCGGAAACCGTCCCCACCATGGCGTCCGAGTGCCCGACGAACATCTTGGTCGCGGCGTGCATCACCATGTCGGAGCCAAATTCGAGCGGCCGGTGGAATAGCGGCGTACCCCACGAATTGTCGACGATCACCGTGATGCCCCGGGCGTGCGCCGCCGCGGCAATCGCCGGCAGATCCTGCATCTCGAAAGTCAGCGACCCCGGGCTCTCGACGAAGATTGCCTTGGTCTTGTCGGTGAACAGCTCGGCAATGCCGGCGCCGATGCGCGGATCATAGTAGCGAGTCGTCACCCCGAACCGCGTCAGCCCTTCGGTCGCGAAGGTCCGCGTCGGCTCGTACGCCGAGTCGGTCATCAGCAACTCGTCGCCCGCCGAAACGGCGGCGAGCAATGCCGTCGAAACCGCCGACAGGCCCGATGGCGCAATGATGGTGCCGGCTGCCCCCTCGAGCTCGCTGATGAGGTCGCAGAGCGCCCGCGTGGTCGGGTTGTCATTGCGCCCATAGCGGTACGGCGCCTTGTAATCTTCCAGCTCGTCCAGTGACTTGAACAGGATCGTCGAGCCACGGAACACCGGCATGTTGACGAAGCCGAAGTGCTCGTCCGATGCCCGCCCGCTATGCGTGAGAACGGTTGCGAGGGATGCGGGTATGCCGCTTTTCCCGTTGTTATCAGTCATTTCAAACTCTGCCCAAAACGCAGTCACCAGAGAAATATGGGCAAAAAACAGTCAGGTTTGCTGCCCCATTTCGGCCATAGCGCTTGACGCAACCGTCAATTGCCGCTTCGATGCTTACCAGCATCACATCCGCCCTCCAAGGCGGAGGTGCCGCCGGGCAACAGGCTGGGGCCAAGTTGCCCGACGAACAGGGTCAGGAAACAAGGTAATAACAATGATCAAATCGCTTCTTTCCGTCGCGCTTGCGGCAGGCCTCGGCCTTTCCGCATCCGCCGCCTTCGCGCAGACGACAACCTCGGCAACGCTCGACGCGGTCAAGGCCAAGGGCTATGTCCAATGCGGCGTGACCGGCGGCGTGCCGGGGTTCTCCGCCCCCGACGCGAACAACAACTGGTCTGGTCTCGAAGTCGATTACTGCCGCGCTCTGGCGGCCGCGATCTTCAACAATGCGGACTCGGTCCGTTACACGCCGCTCACCTCGCAGGAGCGCTTCACGGCGCTCAGCGCCGGTGAAATCGACGTGCTGTCGCGCACCACCACCTGGACCATGAGCCGCGATACCCAGCTGGGCATCAAGTTCATCGGCACCATGTTCTATGACGGCCAGGGCTTCATGGTCCGCAAGGCCGACAATATCGCTTCGGCTCTCGATCTCAGCGGCGCCGCCGTCTGCATCGAGTCGGGCACCACCACCGAGCTGAACGCGGCCGACTACTTCGCCGCCAACAACCTCGAGTTCAACACCGTGGTGTTCGTCGATCAGGACGAAGTGGTGAAGGCCTACGAAGATGGCCGCTGCGACGTCTACACCACTGACTCCTCCGCGCTCGCCGCCGAGCGTTCGAAGTTCGCCAACCCGGCTGACCACATCATCCTGCCGGAGATCATCTCCAAGGAGCCGCTCGGCCCCGTGGTGCGTCAGGGCGACGATGGCTGGTTCAACATTGCCCGCTGGACCTACTACGCGCTCCTCGAATCCGAAGAACTCGGCGTCAGCTCGGCCAACGTCGACGAAATGCTGGCTTCCGATAACCCGGCGATCAAGCGCCTGCTCGGCGTTGAAGGCGATTTCGGCACCCCGATCGGCCTGACCAAGGACTGGGCCTACCAGATCATCAAGCTGGTGGGTAACTACGGCGAAGTCTACGAGAAGCATGTCGGCCCCTCGACGCCGATCGGGCTCGCCCGCGGCCTGAACGCCCTGTGGAAAGACGGCGGCATCCAGTACTCGCCGCCGATCCGCTAAACCTTCTGCAGCCCGGCGCTGAACTCCAGCGCCGGGCTGACCGTTTCTGGCGAGCGGCAGGCGGAACCCGCGTGCGCCGGTACTTTTTCTTCTCCTGGGCAGGGAGATGCATAGCTCATGGCATCCATCGACACGGCGCAATCACCGCCGCGGAGCTTCTCATTCAACGATCCCGTCGTGCGGGGCGTCATCTATCAGGTCGTCGTCGCGGTTCTGGTGGTGGTGTTCCTCGTCTGGATCGTCAACAACACGGCGATCAACCTCAAGGCGCAGAACAAGACCTCGGGCTTCGACTTCCTGTGGAAGACAGCCGGGTTCGACATCAGCTTCACGCTGTTCCCGTTCGATCGCACCTCGCTCTACTGGCAGGCGTTCCTCGTCGGCCTCACCAACACCGTTCTCGTCGCAGCCATCGGCATCTTCTTTGCCACGCTCATCGGCTTCACCGTCGGCATCGCCCGGCTGAGTTCGAACTACCTGGTGTCGCGGCTGGCCACCGTCTACGTCGAGACCATCCGCAACATCCCGCTGCTGCTGCAGCTGTTCTTCTGGTACTTCGCAGTGCTGAAGACCATGCCGGCAGTACGCGACTCGCTGGCCTTGCCGCTCGACACCTTCATCAACCAGCGCGGCCTGTTTGTCCCCAAGCCCATCCCTGACGAGCAGTTCGTCTGGGTCTGGGCGGGGCTCGCCGTTGCCCTGGTGCTATGGCTGGTGCTGCGGCAATGGGCCAAGGCGCGCCTCGAGCGCACCGGCAAGCGCTTCCCGGTGTTCCTTGGCGGGCTCGCGCTGACCCTGGTCATCGTCGGCCTTGTCTGGGTGGTGAGCGGCGCTTCCGTCACCTTCGATCCGCCGGTGCTCAACCGTTTCAATTTCAAGGGCGGGCTCGAGCTGCCGCCGGAGTTCGTGGCACTGGTCTTCGGCCTCTCGATCTATACCGCCGCCTTCATCGCTGAGCTGGTGCGCGGCGGTATCCAGTCAGTCAGCCACGGCCAGACCGAGGCGGCGCAGGCGCTGGGGCTACAGGATGGCGATCGGCTTCGGTTGGTCATCGTCCCGCAGGCGATGCGCGTCATCATCCCGCCGCTGACCAGTCAGTACCTGAACCTGACCAAGAACTCGTCGCTGGGCGCCGCCATCGGCTACCCCGAGCTGGTCAACGTGTTCACCGGCACGACGCTCAACCAGACCGGCCGCGCCATCGAGGTGATCGCGCTCACCATGCTGGTCTATCTCATCCTGTCGCTGGGCACTTCGGCGATCATGAACTGGTACAACGCCCGTGTGGCGCTGGTTGAACGCTAGGAGCGGCAGATGACCGATATCGCCTTCGTCCGCTCCGAGATCGAGAAAGCTCAGCCGGCGCCGCGCAGCCAAACCGGCCTCGTCGCCTGGATGCGCAAGAACCTGTTTGCCAGCGTCTCGGACACTATCCTCTCCGTCATCGCGATCCTGTTCCTGCTGTGGATCGTCCCGGCACTCTATGGCTTCCTGATTGGCCGCGCCGTACCGCCGGGCGGCACAGTCGAGCAGTGCCGGGTCGAAAATGTCGGCGCCTGCTGGGCCTACATCGCCAGCGAGATCGAGTTCTTCATCTACGGCTTCTACCCGATGGCCGAGTACTGGCGTCCGAACATCGTGTTCGCCATGCTCGCGCTGATCGGCCTGCCGCTGCTCTGGCCGTCGGCGCCGTTCAAGGTGGTCAACGCCATCCTGTTCTTCGTGGTGTTCCCGATCGCCTCGGTGGTCCTGCTCTCGGGTGGCATGTTCGGCCTGCGCTATGTGCCGACCGAGCAGTGGGGTGGCCTGTTGGTCACGCTGATCATCTCGGTGGTCGGCATCAGTCTGTCGCTGCCGATGGGGATCCTGTTGGCGCTCGGCCGGCAATCGAAGCTCCCGATCATCAAGACCCTCTGCATCTGCTTCATCGAACTGATCCGCGCTGTGCCGCTGATCACCATCCTGTTCATGGCCTCGATCATGCTGCCGCTGTTCATGCCGCAGGGAACGACGGTGGACAAACTGGTGCGTGCGCTCGTCGGTGTGACGCTGTTCGCCTCGGCCTATATGGCCGAAGTGGTTCGCGGCGGCATGCAGGCCATCGGCCGCGGCCAATACGAGGCGGCCGCCGCCCTCGGGCTCGGCTACTGGCGGCGGATGGGTTTCATCATCCTGCCGCAGGCATTGAAGCACGTGATCCCCGGCATCGTCGGCAACTTCATCTCGCTGCTGAAGGACACGTCGCTGGTCTACATCGTCGGCATGAAGGATCTGCTCGAAGCAGTGAAGACCAAGAACGACGCCATCGAATGGGCATCGCCAACGCAATCGGTCACCGGCTATATTTTCGCCGCAGCCGTGTTCTGGGTGCTCTGTTTCTCAATCTCCCGATACTCCCGATACTGGGAGCGCCGGCTCAACACCGGCCACAAGAGGTAGCTGATGTCAGACGTATCTCCCGTCGTCGTCGATCGCGATATCGACACCACCAACATGCAGGTTAGTAAGACCGAGGTAGCGGTCGAGATCATCGGCATGAACAAGTGGTTCGGTGATTTCCACGTGCTGCGCGACATCAACCTCAAGGTGATGAAGGGCGAACGCATTGTCATTGCCGGACCGTCCGGCTCCGGCAAGTCGACGCTGATCCGCTGCATCAACCGCCTCGAGGAGCACCAGAAAGGCCAGGTCATCGTCAACGGCGTCGAACTGACCTCGGACCTGAAGCGCGTCGATGAAGTGCGCCGCGAAGTCGGCATGGTGTTCCAGCACTTCAACCTGTTCCCGCACCTCACCATCCTGCAGAACCTGACGCTTGCCCCGATCTGGGTGCGCGGCGTGCCCAAGGCGCAGGCCGAGGAAACGGCGATGCTGTACCTTGAGCGGGTCCGCATCCCCGAACAGGCGGCCAAGTATCCCGGCCAGCTCTCCGGCGGCCAGCAGCAGCGCGTCGCCATCGCCCGCTCGCTTTGCATGAACCCCAGGATCATGCTGTTCGATGAGCCGACCTCGGCCCTCGATCCGGAAATGGTCAAGGAAGTGCTCGAGGTGATGATCAGCCTCGCCGAGGAAGGCATGACCATGCTCTGCGTGACCCACGAAATGGGTTTTGCCCGCCAGGTCGCCAACCGCGTCATCTTCATGGATCAGGGCCAGATCATCGAGCAGAACGAACCCGAAGCGTTCTTCTCCAACCCGCAGCACGAACGCACCAAGCTCTTCCTCAGCCAGATCCTGCACTGAGGGCTTGGGCCATGCGGCCGACAGGCCGGTGCGGGAAGAGTACCCCC
>NZ_LAJE02000145.1 GCF_000970465.2 Devosia insulae DS-56 | reverse complement strand
TTCAAACCCAACACACCCGAATACATGGGGCGATGGTAGCCGAGCTTTGCCGGGATGCGAAGTCATTCGGCGACGCCCCGGGCGATTGTGCTGGATGCGCCGACGGTCGCGGCGTATGGAGCGCGCGCGCCGGTCATCGCCGGTGGCAGAACGCAACTCCCGTCCCCGGCCATCCGCCGGGCCCGACCTCAGGAGACAAGAATGGATACGTCCGTCCTCGGCCGCCCGGCCGAGATGCCGCTCGACCCGGCCAGTGCCGTGCTCGACCGCGTGCCCAACCCTCATCCCGATATCGACTACCTGATCCGCTTCACCGTGCCGGAATTCACCGCGCTCTGCCCGAGCACCGGGCAGCCGGATTTCGCGCACCTGGTCATCGACTATGTCGCCGACCAGTGGATGATCGAGAGCAAATCGCTGAAGCTGTTCATGTTCTCGTACCGCAACCACGGCGCCTTCCACGAGGCGACGACGGTGGAGATAGCGAAGCGCCTGGTCGAGGCGCTGGCGCCACGCTGGCTGCGCATCGGCGGCTACTGGTACCCGCGCGGCGGCATCCCGATCGATGTGTTCTGGCAGACCGGCGCGGCGCCGGCCACTCTGTGGCTGCCTGAACAGGGCGTGCCAGGCTATCGCGGGCGTGGCTAGCACACTGGCCTTAGCTCCCCTCCCCCCGCGGCGCTACGCGTCCGCTAGGAGGGGAGGGCTATCGCATATGACAGCGATGGGCACCTCTTGCCTTCTCCCCTTGTGGGAGAAGGTGCCCGAAGGGCGGATGAGGGGTCCGCGCAACGAAGTGTAGCGCGCTCGGAGCGTAAGCGACGAGCGACTGAGTGCGCGGAGAGAACCCCTCATCCGGCCTTCGGCCACCTTCTCCCACAAGGGGAGAAGGCACTCCAACTACTGCCAGCGCTCCATACGCGATTGCCCTGCCCCTTGAGGGAGGCGACGACTGAAGCATTTGTCATGCTTGAGCGCCGGGCGAGCGTTCCACTATGGTCGCCGAAAGCGAGTGGGAGTCGAAACAGGTGAGTCTTGATGTGAGCAGCGGGCGGCGGCCCCGCTACCAGCTGCTCGATCTCTTACGCGGCGTGGCGATCATCGCCATGGTCATCTTCCACATCGCCTGGGACCTCTATTATTTCGGCTTCTCGAACGTCGACGTCACCACGGTGTTCGGCTGGGTGGTGTTCCAGAAGTCGATCCTCTCGAGCTTCCTCCTCTTGGTCGGCGCCGGGCTGGTGCTGGCGCATGGCAGAGCCATCCGCTGGAACAAGTTCTGGCGCCGCTTCGGCATCCTGGTCGTCTGCGCGCTGCTGGTGACGGCGGGCACCTACTGGATGTTCCCCGATTACTTCGTGTTCTTCGGCGTACTGCACGCCATCGCGCTGTTCTCGCTCATGGGCCTCGCCTTTCTCAGGCTGCCGCCCTGGCTGGTAGCGGCGATCGGCGTCGCCATCATCGCCGCGAACTTGATCTACAACGATCCGATATTCTCGAGCCGCGAGCTCGCCTGGATCGGCTTCTGGCCGACTTCACCGCCGACCAGCGACGTGGTGCCGATCTTCCCGTGGTTCGGCGTGGTGCTGCTCGGCATCGCGGCGATGCGGCTGATCCTCGCGTCGCCACTGGCCGAGGACCTGGGGCATTTCCACAGCAACGAGCCGCTGGCCCGCGGGCTGGCGTGGATGGGCCGCTGGAGCCTGCCGATCTATGTCCTCCACCAGCCGCTGATCATCGGCGTGCTCTGGGGGCTGACGCAGCTGCAGGCGCCGATCCTGGCGCCGCCGGTGCTCAGCGTCAGCCAGGATTTCGTCAAAAGCTGCAATGCCGCGTGCCTCGGCACCGGCTCCGACCTCGCCCGCTGCGAGCGCTATTGCGGCTGCGCCGTCGAGCAGGTGGAAACCGGGAACCTCTGGGAAGCGGTCGCCGCGACCAACCCGACGCTGGAGCAGAACACGCAGCTCAGGGCCGTGGCGCAGCTTTGTACGGCGATGGCGGATCAGGCGCCTTAGGCGAATGCCCTGGCCTTCCCCTCACCCTGACCCTCTCCCCGGCGGGGAGAGGGGACGCACTTTGCACGGGCAGTGCCCCATCGCCCCCTCTCCCCTCTGGGGAGAGGGTCGGGG
>NZ_LAJE02000144.1 GCF_000970465.2 Devosia insulae DS-56 | reverse complement strand
CACCAGGCTGATCGAGCGCGCGTCGAACGGCCAGCGGGCTGATTACGCCAACGTATCCGCGGGAAGTCCGTCCGCCTCGGACGTAACTAGCCCCTTGACACCGCCGCCCACCTCCGCCCATAACTCCGCACCTAATCTTGGAGCACGATCCGTGCAGAAGCTTATCGTAGTAGTGGGGCGCATCGAGCACGTGGGGTAAATCCCTGCGAGGGTCGGTGCGCTCGTTCGAAGGTCCCTAACGGGGCCTTTTTTGTTGCCGAATTTCCGCCGGAGACGGCGCGTTGCGAATGAAAGACCGGCAGAGCCCGGGGGAGTTATGAGAAAATGGCCGAGCAGATGACAGGCGCGGAGATGGTGATCCAGGCCCTGGTCGATAACGGGGTGGAGCACATCTTCGGCTATCCCGGCGGGGCGGCGTTGCCGATCTATGATGCGATGTTCCAGCAGGACAAGGTGCAGCACATCCTGGTCCGGCACGAGCAGGGCGCGACGCACATGGCCGAGGGCTATGCGCGTTCGACCGGCAAGGTCGGCGTCGTGCTGGTGACCTCGGGTCCGGGGGCGACCAATGCCGTCACCGGCCTCACCGACGCGCTGATGGACTCGGTCCCGCTGGTCTGCATTACCGCGCAGGTGCCGACGACGCTGATCGGCTCGGA
Organism: Devosia insulae DS-56; assembly: GCF_000970465.2. Taxonomy (GTDB): domain Bacteria; phylum Pseudomonadota; class Alphaproteobacteria; order Rhizobiales; family Devosiaceae; genus Devosia_A; species Devosia_A insulae. The sequence goes on along the minus strand of NZ_LAJE02000144.1, from coordinate 1,477 downwards.
CGCCTTCCAGGAATGCGACACGGTCGGCATCACCCGCTCCTGCACCAAGCACAATTACCTGGTGAAGAACGTCAACGACCTGTCGCGGGTCATGCATGAGGCGTTCCACATCGCCAATTCGGGCCGCCCCGGTCCGGTGCTGGTCGATATCCCGAAGGACGTGCAGTTCGCACTCGGCACCTATCTCGGCATCGACGAGATCGGGCCGAGCCGCCACAAGAGCTATCACCCGGCTACGGCGGGCGACAGCAAGGCCATCGAGGCGGCCGTCGACATGATGCTGAAGGCCGAGCGGCCGATCTTCTATACCGGTGGCGGTATCATCAACTCGGGCCCAGAAGCTTCCGAGAAGCTGCGCGAGCTGGCTGAACTGACCGGCTTCCCGGTGACGTCGACGCTGATGGGGCTGGGCGCCTTCCCGGGCTCCAATCCGCAGTGGATGGGAATGCTCGGCATGCACGGCACCTACGAAGCCAACATGGCGATGCATGACTGCGACCTGATGATCAATATCGGGGCGCGGTTCGACGACCGCATCACCGGGCGCATCGATGCGTTCTCGCCGGGCTCGACCCGCATTCACGTCGATATCGACCCGTCTTCGATCGGCAAGAACGTCCGCACCGATCTCGCCATCGTCGGCGACAGCGGGCTGGTGATGGAAGAGATGGTCCGCATCTGGCGCACCAAAACCAACCAGCCGCGCACCGAGGCGATCGCGCCGTGGTGGGAGCAGATCGAGGGCTGGCGCAGTAAGCACTCGCTGGGCTTCAAGAACTCGACCACGACGATCAAGCCGCAGCACGCCATCCAGCGCCTCTACCAGGCGACCAGGGGGCGGGAGGTCTACATCACCACCGAAGTCGGCCAACACCAGATGTGGGCGGCGCAGCATTTCCCGTTCGAAATGCCGAACCGCTGGATGACCTCGGGTGGCCTCGGCACCATGGGCTATGGCCTGCCGGCCGCGGTCGGCGTGCAGGTGGCGCATCCGGACGCGCTGGTCATCGACATCGCCGGCGAGGCGAGCGTGCAGATGACCATGCAGGAGATGTCGACCGCGGTGCAGTATGGATTGCCGATCAAGGTGTTCATCCTCAACAACGAGCGGATGGGCATGGTCCGGCAGTGGCAGGACCTGCTGCATGGCGGGCGCTATGCGCACAGCTACTCGGAGAGCCTGCCCGATTTCGTCAAGCTGGCCGAAGCCTATGGCGGCAAGGGCATCCGCTGCTCCGATCCGGCGCTGCTCGACGCGGCGATAGAGGAGATGCTCGATTACGACGGCCCGGTGCTGTTCGACTGCCTCGTTGAAAAGCACGAGAACTGCCTGCCGATGATCCCGTCGGGCAAGCCGCACAACGAGATGATCCTGCCCGATTTCGAGGACGATATCGGTGCGGTGATCGACGAAAAAGGCCGGCAGCTGGTGTAGCAGACGGCGACGCTGGAGCGCGTGGACCCCCAACCCCTGACC
>NZ_LAJE02000143.1 GCF_000970465.2 Devosia insulae DS-56 | reverse complement strand
CCGTTCGACGGCGGCGTGAGAGGAGAATAGGAGCCGACCCTCAATCCCTCCCCTCAAGGGGGAGGGAGGCGATCGCCCCACCTCCCGAGGCGCGTCTCAACGCTCTGTGACGTCTCAGTCCAGCCGCCGCGCCGATTGCCGGAAGATCAGTTCGGGTTTGAGCTGGGTGCTCCGCGGCAGTGGAACGCCGCGATCGAGGTGGTTGATCGCCGCTTCCGCCGCCTGTGCACCGAGATCGGCGATCGGCTGCCGCACCGTGGTCAGCGGCGGGAAGAAATGCGCCGCCGACTCGATGTCGTCATAGCCCACCACCGAGATTTCGCCGGGGATCTCGACTCCGGCATCGTGCAGCCCATGCAGCAGCCCGATCGCCATGATGTCGCTGAGCGCAAAGATCGCCTCCGGCCGCGGCCCTGGTCGCCCGAGGATCTGGCGCGCCGCGGCCAGCCCGCCATCCATGGTGAGGTCGGTGCGAACCAGCCAGTCCCCATCGAGCGAAACGCCATGCGCCGCGAGCCCCGCCGTCAGCCCGGCGATACGATCGGCCATGCGCGGGTGGCTCTCCGGCCCGGAAACGCAGACGATGCGCCGAAAGCCGGCCGCCGCGAGATATGCGCCCACCAGGCGCCCGCCCTCCACCGAGTCGTCGGAGAACACTGACGCCACCGTGTCGGCCGGCGCGTCGATCGCCACCACCGGCACGCGCTTGATCTGCCCCAGCCGGCGGAAGAACTCGGGGCTCGCATTGGTGGTCATCACCACCATGGCGTCGACCCGCTTGGTGAACAGCGTCCGCATATAGGCGACGAGGTTGGTGGCCACGTCGTCGGTGTTACAGATCATCAGGGTGTAGCCATGCCTGAAGCAGGCCCGCTCCACCCCGCGGATCACCTCGCCGAAGAACGGGTTCGAGGTGGTGGTGACGATCATCCCGATGGTCCGCGTCCGGCTCGATTGCAGGGCGCGCGCCACGTCGGAGGGGAAATAGCCGAGATCGGCGATTGCGTCGTTAACCCGGCGGGCCGCGTCCTCGCTCACCGGACGGGTGTTGTTGATCACATGGGAGACGGTCGTGAACGAGACGTTCGCGCGTTTGGCAACGTCCTTAATGGTGACCATTGCTGCTCCCGGAACCCCTTCCTAGCTGCGCGACCTCGACTTCAGCCAGCGGTCGAAGGCCACGGCGACGATCAGGATCAGGCCGATGACGATGGACTGCGTGTAGGACGAGACATTGTTGAACTGCAAGCCGTTCTGCAGCACGCCGATCAGCGCCGCGCCGACCACCGTGCCGCCGACACTGCCGATGCCACCGAACAGCGAGGTGCCGCCGATCACCACCGCCGAGATCACCGTCAGCTCGTAGCCGATGCCGGCCACCGCTTCGGAGGAGTTGAGCCGCGCCGAAAGGACGAACGCCGCGAGCCCGGCAAAGAACCCGACAATGACGTAGACCGAGATCAGGATGCGATCGACGCGCAGGCCTGAGAGCCGCGCCGCCTCGGCATTGCCGCCCACCGCGTAAACCGCGCGGCCATAACGGGTGTAGCGCAGCACCAGGTGGCAGAGCAGCGCCGCCACGGCAAAGATGATCACCGGCACCGGCACCGGCCCGACGAGGCCCGTGCCGAACCAGCGCATCGAAGCATCGAACCCCGAGATCGGCCCACCATTGGAGAGCGTCAGCGTCAGCCCGCGGAAGATCGTCAGCCCGCCCAGTGTCACGACGAACGGCGGCACCTTCAGCCGGGTAATCGCCAGCCCCTGCACGCCGCCGGCCAGCGAGCCGACGACAACCGCTGCCAGCAAAGCTGCGAACCAGCCAAAGCCCTGCCCACCTCCAGCCGACAGTGACATCGAGTTCGCCGTCCCACCCTTTGCCACCACGGCGGCGACCATGCCGCAGAAGGCAAGGAGCGAGCCGACGCTGAGGTCGATGCCGGCAGTGAGGATGACGAAGGTCATCCCCAAGGCGATCAGCCCGGTGATTGAGATCTGCCGCATGATGTTGAAGACGTTGATCGGGTCGATGAAGCTCGGCTTCAGCGCGGTGAACACCACCACCAGCGCCAACAGGAACAGCAGCGGCCCGAAACGCTTCAGGATGCCGAAGCTGTTGGGGCCTTTCTTTTCGGCGGGTTCGGTTGTCGTGGTCATCTGGTCTCCCCCTGCCGCTCAGGGCTATCGCATATCGGTTTTGCGCACCGGCCTCCCGGTGATCCTCCACCGTGAAACGGGGGAGGGGGACCGCCGAAGGCGGTGGAG
>NZ_LAJE02000142.1 GCF_000970465.2 Devosia insulae DS-56 | reverse complement strand
CCACCACCACTACCGCCGCTACCCGAACCGCCCGTGGCGCTACCACCTGTGCCACCCGCACCGCCCTTGCCGCCGCCACCGAACATTCCGCCGGAGCCGCCGCTGCCGCCGTTGCCAACCGGGTTAGCTCCGGAACCGCCGGCACCGCCGTTGCCAAACAGCATGCCGCCGGAGCCGCCAGCCCCGCCGTTACCTGCAGCAACCGGTGTCAGAGGACCGGTTCCAGCCGCTGCAGGCGAGATCGCTGGAACACCACCCACAGTGGCAGTTGCGCCCGGTGCAACTGCGCTCGCGGGGCCGGCAAGCGGACTGCCAGACCCGTCGCCTGTCGCGGAGAGGCCGTTGCCCGGCGCACCCGTCTGGGCTGTGCTACCGGCGTTGAGGGTTTGTTGCCAGCCGTCGCCCCGACACCGTTCGGAGTGGAGGGCCGAATTGCCAGCCAGCAGCGCAGCACACTCCATCGTCGCCCGCAGATAATCCGTTGCCCTGCTATCGGCCAAAGCTGGGCTGATTGCGAGGCACCCTGCAACCGCGAGAACCACCAGCTGCAACCCATAAATACGTTCCCTACCCATGCCCTCTCCCTCCAAAATCTCTAAAAATATCGTGGTCGATGAAACCTACCAGCCTACCACAAAATTATCATGCAAGCTTACACCGCACCAGCGGTTGCTTCAAAAAGTGAAGTACGCGAGTACCTCGGCAACACTTCACCTTACTCGAAGCTTGGCACACAGCCGCCCGATGTGAACACGCCTTCCGTGGCGTCAGAAACCCACTCGTCGTTGGCGCGCGGAATGACGAGCCCAATCGAAGCCTGGCAGCCCCTTGACCAATGTCGTTATAACGTCATAACTCTATGACGTCAGGCGGGCATAGAGCTCACTGGCGCCACAGGGAGAATTCAAACATGCAGCTGTTCCAGGCTTTCACGCGCTCCGCGGGGGCGGTCGCGGTCCTGCTTTCGAGCACCGCACTGGTCCAGGCCGCGGATGTGTCGTTCCTCACCCATTGGGCACCGGATACGGTGGCCAAGCTGGAGGCGGCCGCCGCGACCTATACCCAGGCGCACCCCGATACCAAGATCACCGTCCGCGCCGTGCCATTCGGCGACCTGTTGACGACGCTCCGCACTTCGGGCGGCGGTGCCGGCGGGGCGACCATTGCCGGCATCTATGATGCCTGGCTGCCCGACCTCGCCAAGGACCAGTTGGTGGCAGCGGTGCCGGACGCCATCGCCGCCGACACCAAGGCCAACTGGCCGGCCGGGGTGATCGGCGCGGCCTCGATCGGCGGCGTGCTCTACGGCATTCCGAACGAGATCGACGTCTACGCGCTCAACTACAACAAGAAGCTGTTCGCCGAAGCCGGCATTGCCGAGGCGCCCAAGACCTGGGACGAATTCCTCGCCGCAGCCGAAAAGCTGACCGACAAATCCAAGGGCCAGCAGGGCTTTGGGCTGATCAACTCGTGGGCGGCGGGCGTCCTCCACCCGTTCTCGTCGCTCTTGGTTTCGAACGGCGGCGACCTGGTGGTCGATGGCAAGCCGGTGCTCGACAGCGAGGCGGCCACGCAGACTTTTGAACTCTACGAGAAGCTGATCAAATCGGGCTATTCCGACCCGGCGATGGCCACCGCCGATGCCAACACCACCGGCCCGTTCCTCGACAGTTTCGTCTCCGGCAAGACCGGCATGATCATCATGGCGAACTGGTGGGAATCGGCGCTGAAGGCCGGCATGGGCGACAACTTCGCCGATATCGCCACCGCTCCGATCCCGGTGGGACCGTCGGGCGACACGGCGCGCTCGATCTCCTACTCCTGGATGACCGTGGTCAATGCCAAGGCTTCGGCCGAGGAGCAGGCGGCGGCGTGGGATTTCCTCAACTGGCTCAACGGGCCGGAATCGGGTCCGAACGGCGCCTCGGCCATGGGCGATATCCTGATGTCGATGGGCATCCTGCCGTCGCGCACCTCAGATGGCACGGCGTTCGCCGAGCGGCTGTCGAGCGACACGTTCCTTGCCGGCTATACCGGGACGCTGGCCAACGCCAAGGGCTTCCCGGTGGTGCTGGGCGGGCAGGAGTTCTCGGAATCGCTGCAGAAGACACTGGAAGCCATGCAGTTCGGCCAGCTCTCGGCCGCCGATGCGCAGGCGACGGCCCAGGCTGACGCCACCGAAATCCTCGAGCGTAACGCGAAGTAATCTTGGGGGCGGGGTAACCCGCCCTCCTCTACCACCGGTGCGGGAAACAACCCCCACCCCTGTCC
>NZ_LAJE02000141.1 GCF_000970465.2 Devosia insulae DS-56 | reverse complement strand
ACAGGGTGGGGGGTACTCTTCCCGCACCGGCCTCTCAGCCGATCAGCGCTTCCGCCTCCCGCCAAACGCCACCTTCATCTCCGATGTCGCAAAGAAGGCGAAGCCGTTGGCTTCGAGCTTCAGCTTGCTCTTTCGGCGCTCGGCGCCGTGCGAGAGCTCCAACGGCTCGAGCCCCTCGCCACCGTCGAGCGTCACGGTGAGCGGGTCGGCCGAGAGGTTGAACAGGCAGGTGATGGCGTCGTCCGTGCCGGTGCGGCGGAAGGCAAGCAGCGGCTCGGCGACTTTCAGGAACTCGATATCGCCTGACGCAAAGACCGGGTGGGCGCGGCGGAAAGCCAGCGCCTTGCGATAGAAGCTCAGCGTCGAGTCCGGATCAGCGTTCTGGGCGGCGACGTTCAGAGCCGAGTGGTTCGGCTTCACCGGCAACCACGGCTTGGCGCTGGAGAAACCGTTGGGGGCCTCGCCCTCCTCCCATGGCATCGGCGTGCGGGCGCCGTCGCGCCCCTTGTATTCGGGCCAGAAGCGGATGCCCGGCGGATCGGTCAGCTCTTCGAACAGGATATCGGCTTCGGGCAGGCCCAGCTCCTCACCCTGATAGAGGCAGACCGAGCCCTTGAAGCTCAAGAGCATCGCCGCCGCCTCGCGGGCGAGATCGGCCGGGCTCCGTGAATACGGCGCCCAGCGGGTCATGTGGCGGTTGACGTCGTGGTTGGAAAAGCTCCAGCACGGCCAGCCATTCGGCGCGCCGACGAAGAACTTCGCCATCTTGGTGCGGAAGTGCTCGGCGGTGAACTCGGGGCCGAGCATGTCGAAGGTATAGGCCATGTGCAGCTTGTCGCCGCCGGAGGTGTATTCCTCCATCAGTTGCAGTCCGCGATGGCTGTCGCCGACTTCGCCAACCGTAGTGGTGCCGGGATACTGGTCGAGGAGCTTGCGCACCCGCTTCAGGAAGCCGACGTTTTCGGGCTGGCTCTTGCCGAACTTGTGGTCCTGCATGTCGTAGGGGTTGACCGCATAAGGCAGGTGTTTGGGCCGCCGCGCCGGCGGGTTGTTCCTCAGCAGCTTGTCCTGGAAGTAGTAGTTCACGGTGTCGAGCCTGAAACCGTCGACACCGCGCTCGAGCCAGAAGCGCATGACGTCGAGCACCGCATCCTGCACGTCGGGGTTGTGGAAATTGAGGTCGGGCTGCTCGATCAGGAAATTGTGGAAGTAGTACTGGCCGCGGCTGGGGTTCCACTCCCAGGCGCGGCCACCGAAGACGCTTGGCCAGTTATTGGGCGGCGAGCCGTCGCGCCTGGGGTCGGCCCAGACATACCAGTCGGCCTTGGCATTGGTGCGGTTGAGCCGGCTCTCGCGAAACCACGGATGCATGTCCGAGGAATGGCTCAGCACCTGGTCGATGATCACCTTGAGACCCAGCGCGTGGGCGCGCTTGATCAGGTCGTCGAAGTCTTCGAGGCTGCCGAACAGGCGGTCGACTTCCTTGTAGTCGGAAACGTCGTAGCCCATGTCGCGCTGCGGCGACTGGTTGATCGGCGAGAGCCAGATGCAATCGACGCCGAGGCTGGCGATGTGATCGAGCCGGCGCATGATGCCCGGTAGATCACCGATGCCGTCGCCGTTGCTGTCCTGAAACGAGCGTGGATAGACCTGATAGATCACCGCGCCGCGCCACCAATCCGTCATCGAAGTCTCCGCCGTTTCGTATTTGCACTGTCGCGAGGGGCCACCGGAAAGGCAATCGCTTTGACGGCATGGGGGTTCCGCGCCGATTGCGGCGCAGTTTGCTTCGGCGGTAGAATTTATCCGGGCGAGGGGCGCCCTGGGGAGTTCAAACAATGCTGCCGATCAACTGGTTGGCCGTGCTTGTCGCCGCAATCATCCGCATGGCCGTGGGCTTTGCCTGGTATTCGCCGCCGCTGCTGCTGAAGCCGTGGCAGGCGCTCACCGGGGTGACGCCGGAGACGATGAAGGCGGGGCTCGGCAAGGCGATGGTGGTCGATGTCATCGCCTCGTTGATCATGTCGTTCGCGCTGGCCAACATCATCGTCGGCGCCAACATCACCGACTGGCTCAACGGCGCGCTGGCCGGCTTCTGGGTCTGGCTCGGCTTCATGGCGACGCTGCTGGTGTCGCTTTGGGGCTATGAGAACCGCTCGCTGAAGCTGATCGCCATCAACCTCGGCAACAACCTGATCGCGCTGCTGCTGATGGGGGCGCTGCTGGCGGTTTGGCGGTAACTGCCTTTAGCTGGTGCGGGCTGCCCCCACCC
>NZ_LAJE02000140.1 GCF_000970465.2 Devosia insulae DS-56 | reverse complement strand
GTATATGCGAGTGGAGGACACGGCGGACACCGGGAGCTACACTTGAGAGCCCGTCGGCAGCGTCAGAAGTGTATAAGAGGCAGCCCCCCTCACGCCCTCCCCTCAAGGGGGAGGGGAGCCGATCGATCGAGCTAGACAAAGTCGGCACTCCGGTTGCGGCGCCGGAGGAAGCGGCGAATGGGGCCGATGCGGCGGGTGGCGGCGAGCTGCGGGTTGGTGATCTCGTCGACGGCGAAGTTGACCATGACGAGGGCCGCGCCGGTCAGCATGATGGCGATGGCGGGGGGCCAGATCTCGAACCAGGCGCCGGTCTGCAGCGCCTGGGCCCGCATGGCCCAGTAGAGCATGGTGCCCCAGGTTACCGAGTTGGGACTGCCCAGCCCGATGAACTCGAGCGCCGCCTCGGCGAGGATGCCGTAAATGGTGGCGAGGACGAACCCGCCGACTACGAACGAGCTCATGTTGGGCAGGATCTCGCGCACGATGATCCGCCACTTCTTTTCGCCCATCAGCTCGGCGGCGAGCACGAACTCGCGGCTCTTCAGCGCGAGAGTCTGGGTGCGGATGGTGCGCGCACTCCAGCCCCAACCGGTCAAGGCAAGGACGAGGCCGATTACGGTCGGCGACGCCTCCTCGATGAAACTGGCGAGCACGATGATCAGCGGCAGCGCCGGCAGCACCAGCGAGACGTTGACGAAGAAGGTCAGCACCTCATCGGTCTTGCCGCCGAAATAACCGGCGGAAATGCCGACCGCGAGGCCGATCAGCGTGGCCGAGAAGCCGGCGATGAAGCCGACAGTGAGGCTGGCGCGGCTGCCCTCGAGCAGCTGGCTGAAATTGTCCTTGCCCTGCCGCGAGGTGCCGAGGAAGTGCTCGACTCCCGGCTGCACATGCGGCTTGCCGGCACGACGATAGGGGTCGTAGGGGGTGATCAGCGGCGCCAAAAGGGCGAGGATCATGAAGATCGCGAGGATCGCCAGCCCGAACAGACCCTTCTTGTTGGTGACGAACAGTTGGGCCCAGCCGGGGAGCCTCGCGAGGAGGCGTGAGCGCGGCTTGACGCCGAGCTCGGCCATCAGTTCGCGCTGGGTCGGGGCGGTGAGCTCGGCGCGCTGTGGGGTAGCGGCGATGGCGGGAAGAATGTCGGTCATTGGACGGCCACTCCTGCCGGTGCGGGAAGCCGCTGGTCCCTCTCTGTCATCATGCCCTCCCCAGCGAACGGAGGCGGGGGTCGAGGATGACGTTGAGGACGTCGGAGGCGAGGTTGGCGACGAGGACGCTCATGGTGAGGAGGATCAGCTGGGCCTGGATGAAGGAGTAGTCGCGGGTCTGGATGGCGTTGAGGGTGAATTTGCCGAGCCCGGGATAGTTGAACACCACCTCGGTGATGAAGGCGCCTCCCAGCACAAAGCCGATCGACAGCGCCAGCGAGGTGATCTGCGGCAGGATGGCGTTGCGCGCCACGTAGCGGTTGCGGATACGCCGGTCGGATAGGCCCTTGGCCTTGGCGAGGAGGACAAAATCCTCGTTGAGCAGATTGATCATGGTGTTGCGCATGCCCAGGTGCCAGGCGCCGAAGCTGACGATAACGATCGAGGCGACCGGCAGCACGGCATGCCAGGCGACGCTGAGCAGCGTTTCGAGGTTGAAGCCGGGGGTGAGGTTCATTTCGTGGGCGCGGCCGAGCGGGAAGATCGGCCACTGCATGGTGAAGGCATACCAGAGCAGCAGCGCCACGACCGCCGGAGTGAAGGCGTTGAGCATCACATTGATCGGGGTGAAGAAGGTGTCGAAAAAGCCGCCACGCCGCCACGCCGACCAGATGCCCATGGTGATGCCGATGCCGAAGGAGAGGGTGGTGGCAGCGCCGACAAGGACCAGGGTCCAGCCGGCGGCGTAGAACAGGAGGCTCGCCGTCGGTTCGGGGAAATTGACGGTCGAGATGCCGAAATCGAAATGCGCCAGGCGCCAGAGATATTGCAGGTACTGGTCCCACAGCGAGCCCGAAAAGCCATAGGTCTTGCGGATGGCGTCGATCTGGTCGGGCCGGAGCTTGCCGCGCAGCGACAACAGGATGCGGGTCGCCGGATCGCCCGGCATCAGCCGCGGGATCAGGAAGTTCAGCGTGATCGCGACGAAGAACGCCCCGAAATAGAAGCCTAATCTGCGTAGAAGGAATGCCATTCGCCCAACCCTGCGCTGCCGTCCCAGTCCTGCACGAAGTCATTCCCGCGAAAGCGGGAAGCTCCGTTTCGTGAGCCACCGGCTCTGGCCGCCCC
>NZ_LAJE02000139.1 GCF_000970465.2 Devosia insulae DS-56 | reverse complement strand
GGGGACAGGGGTGGGGGTACTCTGCCCGCACCGGCTCATCAGCTGCGGTGCCACCATCGACCATCCGGAGCCGGCTGTCCGGCTCCGTTTTCACCTCGGACATTCCATGACCCAGATCGACCAGTCATCGAGCAGCAGCCTGAGCCGCGCCAAGAAGCGCCGGATGCGGCCGGAGCTGATCCTCGGCATCGCACTGGTGGTGCCGGGTATTGCGCTGGCGGTGATCTTCAAGCTGGTGCCGCTGGTTCGCGCCTTCATCCTCAGCCTCTACCAGACGCGCGGCTTCGAGGAGCCGAAGTTCGCCTGGTTTGCCAACTACGCCTCGATGTTCAAGGACCCGGTGTTCATCACCTCGTTCAAGAACGCGCTGTTGGTGTTCGTGACACTGCCGGTGTGGATCTTTCTGCCGCTGGTGCTGGCGCTGTTGATCTTCCAGCGCTCGCCCGGCTGGAAGCTGTTTCGTGCGGTGTATTTCCTGCCCTACATGATCGCGCCGATCGTGGTCGGCATCATGTTTCGGCAGATCCTCGCGCCCGATGGGCCGCTCAATGCCTTCCTGATCTTCATCGGCCTCGCGCCGCTCGCCATCGAGTGGCTGAACGGGGCGACGAGCGCGCTGTTCTCGCTGACCGCGGTGGCGCTGTGGAGTTTCTTCGGGCTCGGGGTCCTCACCTATCTCTCGGGCCTGTCGACCGTGCCCGACGAGGTGATCGAGGCGGCGCGGCTCGATGGCGCCGGGTTCTGGCGGCTGCTGATCGAGATCGTCACGCCGCTCTTGAAGCCGGTGATCGGCTACTGGACCGTGCTCTGCACCTCGTCGATGCTGATCTGGATGTTCCCGCTGATCTATGCGCTGACGCGCGGCGGGCCGGGCAGCGCCACCATGCTGCCTGAGTACCTGGTGTTCACCACCACCTTCGAATTCCTCAATCGCGGCAAGGGTGCGGCGATCGGCATGGCGCTGTTCGTGTTCGCCGCCATCGTCTCGGCCTTCGTCGTCCGGCGCATGTATGCCGAAGGAAAGGCCAGCAAATGAGCCTCGCCAGCGTTTCCGACAGCGCCCATGAAGAACTCGCGCCGGGCAGCAACCCGCTGCTCCGTTCGATCGTCAAATGGCTGGTGACCTTCATCCTCGTGGTGGTGGCGGTGGTGGCGCTTTACCCCCTCGTGTTCACCGTCCTCAACTCGCTGAAGACCCGTACCGGCTATGCGCAGAACCCGCTCGGGTTGCCGCTCGACATCAGCTTCGAGAACTATGCCGAGACGTTCGTGCGCATGGATGTGCCGCGGCTCTTGCTCAACAGCATCATCACCACCGGCGGCGGGCTGCTGCTGTCGACGGTGGCGGCTTTGTTCATCGCCTATGCGGTGACCAAGCTCCGCATCAAAGGCGGCAACCTGATCTTTCTGTTCATCATCGCCATGCTGGTGATCCCCAGCCAGGTGGTGATCTACCCGCTCTACGAGACCATCCTCGACCTGGGGCTCGGCGGCACCTACCAGGGGCTGATCTTTTCCTACGCAGCGTTCGGGCTGCCGATCAGCACCTATATGCTGGCGGCGTTCTTCCGCGCCATTCCCGACGAGCTGATCGAGGCCGCCCGCATCGACGGGGCAGGGGAGTTGCGCATCCTGTTCCAGCTGATGCTGCCGATCTCGACCCCGGCGATCGCCGCGCTCTCGATCCTCAACTTCGTCTGGATGTGGAACGACCTGCTCTTGCCGCTGGTGATCATGGGCGGGTCGGACAAGACCACCTTGATGGTCGGGGTGGCGCTGCTCTCGGGCCAGTATGACGTGTCGATTCCGTTGATCAGCGCCGGTTTGATCGTTGCGTTGCTGCCGGTGATGATCGTCTACTTGCTGTTCCAGCGGCAGATCCTGTCGGGCGCGCTGGCGGGGGCGGTGAAATGACGGCTCGCGATACGGCGCCGCACGAGGCGTTCCTCTACATCTACCGGCTGAAGCCCGGCATGGGCCCGGCCTATGACGAAAAGCACCGCGCGGTGTGGCCGGAGATCCTCGCGCTGATCGATGCGGCGGGGATTTATGACTACCAGATTTGGAGGCATGCGGAGATCGTCGTCTGCCGGATGCGGGCCCGCGACGGGTTCCGCGCTGCGTCGGCGGCGACTGCCGTGTCGGACGTGCAGCGGCGCTGGACGGCGTCGATGGCCGATATCTTCCTCTCGATTGCGGATGATGCGGGCGAGCCGCTGTGGCTGGACGAGGTGTTCGCGCATCGCGTTGGGGAGGCGACGCGATGAGCATTGTTGCACGCGCCGGCCCCTCGGCAATCCTCCCCCGCGTGGCGGGGGAGGATCACCGAGCGGCCGGCA
>NZ_LAJE02000138.1 GCF_000970465.2 Devosia insulae DS-56 | reverse complement strand
CTTGCCGTCCTGCGCGAAGGCGGCGAGCGCTGTAGGGTTGTAGACCGCGGTCGAAAAGCCGGTATCGGCCGTGATCAGCGGAGTGAGGTCGGCAAGTGCGCCCTTTTCCGCATAGGTGACAAAGTTCTCGAAGTTGAGCTCGAAGGCGTCGGGCGCCTGCTTTGCCGCAACGACGGTCTGCAGCTTGGTGAAGTAGGCGTCCCAGGCGGCAGTTTCGTAGGTGACCTTGATGCCGGGATGCTCGGCCTCGAAGGCGGCGATGGTGGCGTCGAGTTCCTTCAGATAATTCGGCGCCGCCGAGAAGGTCATGTACTTGATGGTCACGTCCTCGGCGAGCGCCGGGGTGATGAGGGCAGTGGCGAGCAGCAGCCCGGTGAACGTTCTACGCAGCATGGTCTTTTCTCCTCCTTGAGACCTTGGTCGTTTCTTTGGGTTGGTTATTTGAGCCCGGTGTGGGACAGGCCCTTGATGATGAAGCGCTGGACGAAGACGTAGACGGCGATGATCGGCACAGTGGCGATCACCGCGCCGGCCATCAGCACGTTCCAGTCAGTGGTCCAGCGGCCCTGCAGGGCGCTGAGGCCCAGCGGCAAGGTCATCATGGATTGGTCGGTGGTGATGATCAGCGGCCACAAAAAGCTGTTCCAGCTGGCCATGAAGGCGAACACCGCGAGGGTGGCGAGCGCCGGGCGCGCCAGGTGGATGGCGATGGTGAAGAAGATCCGGATATAGCCGGCGCCATCGATGAAGGCGGCTTCCTCGATCTCTTTGGGCAGCCGCAGGAAGAACTGCCGGAGCAGGAAGGTGCCGAAGGCGCCAAAGCTCGAGGGCAGGATCAGTGCCTGGTAGGAATTGGTCCAGCCGAGCCAGTTCATGATGATGAAGAGCGGGGTGAGGGTCACCTGCTGCGGGATCATCAGCGTCGCGAGGTACGCGTAGAACAGCACGGTACGGCCGCGGAACTCGATGCGGGCGAAGGCGTAGCCCGACATGGCGCAGAACAGCACCATCAGCACGGTCGAGGTGACCGAGACGAAGATCGAGTTGATGAGGAACTGGCCGACCGGGGCGCTGTCGAACACCTTTGCGTAGTTGTCTGATGTCGCCGGGTCGGGCAGCCAGTTAGGCGGGGTGACGAAGGTGGCGCCGGCAGTCTTCAGCGAAGTCGAGACCATCCAGGCAAAGGGCAGCAGCATGATGACTGCGCCGACGATGAGGATGGCGTAGGTGGCGAGGTCGGGGAGGCTCACGCCGCGGCGCTTCCTCTTGAGCACGGAGTCATTCCCGCGAAAGCGGGAACCTCCGTTTGCGGAGTTAGCCGCACGCTCAGCCAACAGAGGTTCCCGCTTCCGCGGGAATGACCCGGTGGGTGCGGCGAGATCGGTGGTCACGATGGGGTTCACCGGCTCAGCCATCGGACCGATCCAGCTGCTTCTGCAACAGGTTCTGGGCGATGGTCACTGCGAAGATCAGGGCGAACAGCACCCAGGAGATCGCCGAGGCGTAGCCCATTTTGTAGTAGCTGAAGGCGTTCTTGTAGATCAGCTCGACCATCACCGAGGTGGCGCCGGCCGGGCCGCCTTGGGTCATGATCCAGACCTGGTCGAACACCTGGAACGACGAGATCAGCGAGATGGTGGTGACGAAGAAGGTGGTCGGCGCCAGCATCGGAAAGGTGATCGACCAGAATTGCTGCCAGGGCGTCGCGCCATCCAGCGCCGCCGCTTCGTAGAGCGGCTCGGGGATATCCTGCAGCCCGGCGAGGTAAATCACCGTGACGAAGCCGATATCCTTCCACACCGAGGTGAGGATGACGCCAGTCATCGCCCAGGCCGGATCGAACAGCCAGCCCGGACCTTTGATGCCGACGGCGCCAAGCGCGAAGTTGACCAGCCCGTATTGCGGGTTGAGCAGCCACTTCCAGATCAGCGATACGGCGACCCACGAGGTGACGACCGGCACGAAATAGATGGCCCGGAACACCACGCGGCCACGGATCCTCCGGTTGAGCAGCAAAGCGAGGCCGAGCGCGATGATCACCACCGAAGGCAGGTAGCCGAGGATGAAGGTGAGGGTGTTGCGCAGCGCCCCGAGCACGGCCGGATCGGCGAACGCGGTGACGTAGTTGTCGATGCCGACCCAGCTGATCTCGCCGATCAGGTCCCACTGCGAAAAGCTGAGCACCAGCGAGGACAGCACCGGCGCCATCAGGAACACCACCATGCCGGCGAGGCTGGGCAGCAGCAGCACGGCGA
The DNA here is from genome assembly GCF_000970465.2 of Devosia insulae DS-56. Lineage (GTDB taxonomy): Bacteria > Pseudomonadota > Alphaproteobacteria > Rhizobiales > Devosiaceae > Devosia_A > Devosia_A insulae. The sequence goes on along the minus strand of NZ_LAJE02000138.1, from coordinate 89 downwards.
GGGCAATGTACTTGGAGCGATTGGCGGCGGGGCTCATCTGGAGCCCCTGGTGAGACGCTCGGCCTGCGCGGGACGCGCACCCCCCACCC
>NZ_LAJE02000137.1 GCF_000970465.2 Devosia insulae DS-56 | reverse complement strand
GAGATGTGTATAAGCGTCAGCCTCACCGCCAACGAAAAGACCGGCATCCCGCTGAGCCTGCGTCGCGCGGCCGCGGGGAGGGGCGCGTCGGTGCGCAGCAGGCTCAGCGAGATGCCGGTCATTTCGATGGCGGTGAGGAAGGTGCCGGCGAAGCCGCGATCGACGACGATGCCACGCGCCTGCAGCAGCTGAAGCGCGTCGCGCGCCACGATGCTCATTTCCATCTGGGCGGTGCCACCGAGATTGTTGACCAGCAGCGCAACGTGGTCGCCGCTGGTGAGACCGCGATCGGCGAGGATGGTGTCGATCAGGGTTTCGACCACCTGGCGGGCCGGCTGCATGATGACGCGCTGCACCCCGGCCTCGCCATGGATGCCGAGGCCCAGTTCCATCTCGTCGTCGCCGAGTGAGAAGTTGGGTTTGCCCGCGGCGGGCACGGTGCAGGGGGAGAGCGCGACGCCCATCGAGGCGACGGCGCCGATGGCGGCAAGCGCCCGGGCCTTTACCTCGCTCAGCGGCAGGCCGGCTTCGGCTGCGGCGCCGGCGACCTTGTGGACGAATACCGTGCCGGCGATGCCGCGGCGGCCGGCGGTGCGCTCGGCCTTGCCGAGCGCCGCGTCGTCATCGACGATCACCAGCTCGACCGGGATCCCATCGGCGCGCGCCATCTCGGCGGCGAGGCCGAAATTCAGCCGGTCGCCGGTGTAGTTCTTGACGATAACCAGGATGCCGGCAGGATTGGCGACAGCACGCAGCGCCGCATAGACCGCGTCGGTCGAGGGGGAAGCAAAGACATCGCCGCTGACGGCGGCGGTCAGCATGCCCTCGCCGACATAGCCGGCATGGGCCGGCTCATGGCCGGCGCCGCCACCGGTGACAATCGCTACCTTGCCGCTCTGGCGGAAAGCCTCGAGGTCGGCGCGGACCAGGGTATTCTCGCTGCCGAGCAGCGCCAGCCCGGGGTGCAGCATGGCGAGGCCTTCGAGCGACTGACGGACGAGCGAAGGAATGTCGTTGATGAGTTTCTTCATGGCCTCTCTTCCCTGACCCCGCAGCGTGGCGGGGCCGATTCATGCAGCACAGGATGTCTGCACGAACTGGAGCAGGGAAGAAAGGCTTGAGGATCAGGCGGCGGCCTGCTGCTGGCGTTGCAGCGGGTAGCCGTCGGCCTCGTAGAGGGCGCGGATGGCGTTGCCATCGAAGCGACGTCCATCGACTTCGAGGAAGGTGCCGATCAGCCAGGCAGCTGGGCGGTCCTCGACGATGTATTGGATCGCCTCGGCTGCCGTCTTGAAGCGGCGATACTGCTCGCGCGGCGACTTGGCGTAGCGGCGGCTGGGGTAGAGTTCGGCGGAGGCGGTGTAGCTGAAGTTGTCCATGTCGGGTCCTTTCGGGCGGTTGAGCCGCGGGCGCGGCCGGTGGGTTTGCGTTGGAGCGGGTAGTTGCCGCTCTGGTAGAGGCGCTTGAGGGCGTCGCCGGCATAGACGCGATCACCGACCCGGAGGCGGGCGCCGCGCAGACTGACGGGTGCAGCTTCCTCGAAGGCAAAGCGCAAGGCGTGTGCCGCGACCCGGAAAGCCCGAGGGCCTTGGGCCGTGGCAGTTTGCCAGTCGCGACCGAGATAGAGCTCGGCGCGAGCCTGGTAGTTCAGATGTGTCATGTGTTCTCTTGTGGGCCCGTCATCTGAGGATGCGGGGCCTCTCGTTGAAACGCCTCGACCGCGAAGCGGGAGACGTATGCCGGGCCTGTCTGATTGACGGGCCCGGCAGATCGATCAGGCGAGCTGCAGGTTGGTCGCCGACAGCTTGCCGTCGCGGCCGCTCTGCAGGTCATAGGTGACCTGCTGGCCCTCGGCGAGACCGGAGATACCGGCCGCTTCCAGCGCGGTGGCGTGGACAAAAGCGTCCTTGCTGCCGTCAGCCGGGGAGATAAAGCCGAAGCCCTTGGTGGAGTTGTAGAATTTCACGGTGCCATTGATCATGACGGGTACTTTCGATTGTGAGGGGACGCCCAACGGCGAACGCACTCGTTCCTCCGGCGCAACACGCGGCGGGGGTCTAGACGTTCGCAATTCAGGGGAACCAAACAACCGGCAAGCCGGCAGATCAGAAGCCAAAGATGGCCGTAACGTATGAGCGCTATATAGGGATGAATTACGCCGATAACAAGGAGAGACCGGGAACTGGCCGTTTCGGCTCCCCTCCCCCTTGAGGCTGTCCCTTATTCCCCTCTGACGCTTCCGACGGGCCAACTAACTGACGTGCACAT
>NZ_LAJE02000136.1 GCF_000970465.2 Devosia insulae DS-56 | reverse complement strand
CTTCGCTGGTCCCCCTCCCCCGCCGCGCGGGGGAGGATCAAGGAGAGGCCGGCGGTCCGCCCCATCCTACTCCGGCAATGCATCGAGTTCGGGCCAGCCATCTGGAGTCCATCTGAGGGGCGAGAACTGGAGTTTGGATACGCCCAGATCATCCCCATCGTAAAAGTGGTAGGCGAGCATCTCGCCCTTTGAAGTGACGATGGCTTCCTGCCCGCCGGGGCCGATGAAACGGCCGGTCTTGCCGAGGAGCAGGGTGCCGCCGCCCTGGAGCATCGGTTTGCCGTCGCGATCTAGATAAGGGCCGGTCACCGCGTCGGCGCGGCCAACGCGCATGTTGTAGGTGCTGTCGAGCTGCTTGCAGCACTGGTCGAACGACACGAACAGGTAGAACTTCCCGGCATGCTCGAGAATGCTGGCTGCCTCGATGCCGGCGCCCTGGCGCGAGGCGAGGTCATAGGTCGGGGTATCCGCAGTGAGGAGCTTGCCGCTCTGCGGATCGAGCTCCCGCATCTTGATGCCGTCCCAGAACGAGCCATAGGCGAGAAAGGCGCGGCCGTCGTTCAGGTCGATGCGCCAGGGGTCTATGGCGTTCCAGTTGTCCTTGCCGTTGGATTTGAGCACCAGGCCCTGATCCTCCCAGCCCTCGCCCGGCTTATCGGGATCGAGCGCGGCGTTGGTCATCAGCCCGATGGCGCTGGTGTTGATGCCGAACGAGGACACCGAATAGTAGAGGTTCCAGGTGTCGCCGTGCCTGCTGACCGAGGGCGCCCAGATGTTGAGCGACTGGTAGCCGAGTTCCTTCCGCTCCCATTTGGGGACGCCCTTGCCGATCGATCCGGCGTCGGTCCAGGCGATCCCATCTGGCGAGGTCTTGGCGCGAATGGCGCCGCGATAGAGCCCGCCTTCCTGTCCGGTCTGGAAGGCGACGAATTTGCCGTCGACCTCGATCACCGTGGGGTCGTGGATCTTCACATCGCCGGTCAGCGTCGGCTGCACATCCGCGGCCAGCGCCGGCGCAGCGAGGCCACAGAGCAGCGCAGCCACCGCAAGGGATCGAAACATCGCACTCCTCCTGGGCAGCGAATGGCGGGTAGCGAATAGCGAATAGCCAAAAGTTGACAAGGGCGAATGGGATGCACTCGGTCGCTACTCGCACCCGATCACGCGATCGCGAACACGTGGGTAACGCGATCTTAATTTCGTTCAGGAGAATAGACACAAACCGTCGGCCAATTGTGCCGGCAGATCGGCCCGGCGTTCTATCAGGGTCGCCCCTCTTGTGCAGAGGCGCTTCATGTACCGCGTAAACAAGCTCATCGAATTCTCTGTTTCCCGTCGTAGTTTTGGTATCGGCGCTGCGGCGCTGATCGCTTCGTCGGCGTTCACGCCGGCCTTCGCCAGCGTCGGTGGCTTCGTCGACCAGACCTGGCAGCGGGCCAAGGCGCGCGGCGTGTCGAAGCGGGTGTTCGACATCGCGATGGGCGATTTCAAGCCGATCGGTTCGGTGCTCGAGCTCAGCAAGAAGCAGCCCGAGTTTGTCTCGACCGCCGCCGACTATGTGGTGAAGCGGGTCAGCGACGCGCGCATCGGCACCGGGCACGAAATGCGGGGCGAATGGGCCAAGACGCTGAAGGCAGTGAGCGAGCGCTACGGCGTGCAGGGCGAGATCATCCTCGCCATCTGGGGCATCGAGACCAATTTCGGCGGGTTCCTGGGCGGCACCAACACGGTGCATGCGCTGGCGACGCTGGCCTATGGCGGCTATCGCACCGATTTCTTCGGCTCTGAGCTGATCACCTCGCTCGAGATCCTCGAGGGCGGACACGTGCGCGCCAAGGACATGGTCGGCTCGTGGGCCGGCGCCATGGGCCTGCCGCAGTTCATGCCGTCGAGCTTCATGAAGTACGCCGTCGACTTCAAGGGCGATGGCCACAAGGACATCTGGGGCTCGGTGCCGGACGCACAGGCTTCGATCGCCAACTACCTTAAGTCGTTCGGCTGGCGGGCAGGAGAAACCTGGGGTTACGAGGTAAAGCTCGCACGCGACTTCAACTACCAGAACGTCTGGCAAGGCCTGACCGCGACCCTGGGCGACTGGCGCGGCGTCGGCGTCGTCCGCGCCAACGGCAAGCCGTTCCCGCGCGACAGCGATACGGCCAAGCTCTACATGCCGATGGGCGGCAACGGCCCGGTGTTCGCGGTGCTGCCGAATTTCGGGGTGATCAAGCGCTACAACAATTCCGACAGCTACGCGCTGGCCGTCGGCCACCTCGCCGACCGGATCCTCGGCGGCAAGGGCTTTTCGGTCGCCTGGCCGAAGGACACCGCGCTCAATGCCGATGGCCGGAAGCAGGTGCAGGCGAAGCTCTTGAAGAAGGGCTACGAGATCGGCAAGCCCGATGGCGAGATCGGGCCGAAGACGCGTGCCGCAGTGATCGACTGGCAGACACGCTCCGGGCTGCTGCCGGATGGGCATGTGTCGGGGAATCTGCTGAACGCGCTGAGCTGAGGCGGCGGTTCTCGACTTGATGGCCGGTGCGGGCTGACCCCCACCCCTGTCC
>NZ_LAJE02000135.1 GCF_000970465.2 Devosia insulae DS-56 | reverse complement strand
TCCGTACCCTGCTCAGGATCAACGTCCTAAACGCCTTCCAGCCACCACGACGACGACCAAACTCAATGCAAGGACAGATGGAACTCAGCCTCAATCCACCATCACCCAAAAATCCCGGACAGTAGTGCGCGAAAGCGGGGAACTCCGTTTGCGATCGTGCGGCAGACACCAAAACAGAGGTTCCCGCTTTCGCGGGAATGACCCCGTTGGTGGGGCTCGACCCTGACTTAGCGCCTATGACCCTTGCCCTCCCACCGGCGTCATCCCCGCGCAGCTGCGCGGGGACCCAGTGGGATATTTCCGCGCCAGCGGTTGCAGCAGCATCCCACGAGGTTCCCGCCTGCGCGGGAATGACGTCCGTGCTGCGCTGATGCATCTCGATAGTGAAGCGCTCTCAGGCGTTGCCGCGCAGCGCCCGGTTGATGGCGCCGAGCAGCATGACGATACGCCCGAGGCCCATCAGCGCCAGCCCGCCGACGAACGGCAGCAGCGTCCATTGCAGCAGCCGCGCCACGTCGACAAAGGTGGCGATGAGGTCGGAGCCCGGCGTGTCGAGCGCCGAATTGACCATCTGGATCAGCCCGGGCGCCCCGTACCCGGCAACGACGAGCGTCGACAGCACCGCAATCAGTCCGACGACATAAAGCAATCCCGCAACCATCCTCGCCCCCTCATGGCTTGTCGCCGGGTAGTTAAGAAGGCCTGAACGGCTTCGTCAACGTGCTGCTCAAATCCCCAGCTCGGCCCTGAGCTTGCGCGTCAGCTTGTCGGCGATCAGCCGGTGCGACTCGCGGATATAGCCCTGAGCCAGTTCGCTCTCGAGCGCGCCGGGCGAAACCCGCACCCATTGGCGCTTGGCGAAATAGGCCGCCTGCTCGATGCCGTCGAGTTCGGTCAGCCCATCAAAGGCGATCTCACCCACCTTGAAGACGATATCGCCCGAGGCGTCACCAAGCAGGCAAAACACCTTGCCGCCGACCTTGGCGACCAGCGCTTCCCACTGCTCATGCAGCGTCACCGCGGGCAGCGTGCTGACAAAGCTGGTGAAGCCGTCGCGGTCATGGAGGGTCAAGATCGGCCTCGTCAGATCTGGTCGTGCCGGACGAACAGCCGGGTCTTGCGCGAGCGGCCGGCCCAGGCCAGCAGCGCCCCGGGCACCGCCAGCACGGCCCAGCCCGGCATGGCGAAGACCGCCTCCGAGATTGGCTCGAGCACCATGCCGAAGAACCGCCCGGCGAGGAACTCGCGCACCGTGGCGAGGCTCTCGGCATTGAGCCAGGTCCAGTTTTCGCTGAGCGAGGTGAAGATCAACTGGTTGGCGCCGAGCGAGCGCGTCCCGTCGATGATCAACAGGATCAGCGCCACACCAAGGAGCCAGGTGCCCAAAAGCCTGAGAAAAAGCCGCATCGAGGTCCGTCGCGTCCGGGATGCGCCGTGCGGGGTCCCAATGCTCCACCGGCTGCTGGCAATCCTTTTGCCACGCGGTCCGCGCGCGGGACAAGACAACTTTGGCGAGCCTTGATGGCAATCCCCGACATCGGCGCGTTATGTGCCTTGCGGTCACGACGTCGATGAGTATATTGCGCCCGCTCCGGCAGGCTCAGGCCCCCGGACACGCAGACCCGGGCCCGCCCGGCCCGCTGCATGCGGAGAGATGGCCGAGTGGTCGAAGGCGCACGCCTGGAAAGTGTGTAGGCGGGGAACCGTCTCAAGGGTTCGAATCCCTTTCTCTCCGCCACCCATTCAGTGCAACTAGCTGGTTTTGTGGGCTGGCAAGGTACGCATCGATCCCGCGCAAGAAGCAAGCCTGAGGGCCACAGGGCTAGGTCCTGCCGAGGTTGCCCGACAAATTGGATGCTCGAGAATGCAGGTGAATCGAATTCTTGGATCGCAGATCGCCAAGACGTAGATTACGGGAGGAAGTCATATGCTGATATCGGAATGCAAAAGGCCAAAATAACTTCTAAGTGCCTTTACGAGTCTCAGTATGTCATCGACGTCGGCAACGGTTGCATGCGCCAAAGCATATTTTCGCAGCTCGACTTTTCCCTGTCGTGTAAACTCGCGATGGTACTTGCCCCGCACGTTGTGCGTGTCAAGGACGCAGTCTGGAAAGCGTTGTTCGAAATTCGCCAAAAGCCTCTGAGACAGCAAATCCTCTATTTCCCAGTCTAAAGCCTCCAGCCCCTTGTTTAACGCGATGCCGTCGGCGCGCAAGCGAGCGACACCCTGAACGAGCGCCACGGGCATAACCGGCTGCAGCAAAAAAACGTCTTGGTAAGGGACAAGCCTGCGATCAAACTCGCAAGCACGGGCAAGGGCTCGCCGCCCCGCTCTATCGTTATCGAAAAGACCAATAAACCGGTGTCGGAGCTCACCCTCCGGGCCACGATCCGCGTCGGCCATCTGCCTTGCGGCATTCAATCGTCGATTTACGCCATCCACGCCACCATCGTCTGCAATCCCGGCGGCAATTACCGCTAGGTCGGGTCCGAGTAGCGGCCTATTCCACGTTGCTTTGTACAGACGTTCAGCTAACGCGATGTAGGTGACGTCAGAGAGTCCCTCGACGAGAACGTTGTGCTTGCGCACCTGCCAGCCGATCTGATGCGACCAGATTTCGACTAGACCTGACATTACTTTAGCCTGCTGTAAGAGGTCGCAGAAATGGGCCGTTATGTCCAAACGACACTAACGCGCGAAAGCTTACTCCGGGCCGCAGCTTTTCCTGCCCAAATTCCTGTGGACGAAAAAGTACGGTAGTTCCTTGAAACTCTCTAACTCGCGCGGCTGACCGCCCATCGCCGCCCGAACTCACTGTTGCTTGTACTTGACGACGTGTAGATGTCCCTTTCACCAGCAACCACCGCAGCCGATTTGGTACCTCTACGTAGTGCTCGCCCTGACGCCAAAGGCGACGGAGATCATGAAACATCCTGTCAGCCTCGTGGTGCCGGTCCTCCTGATGGAGGAGGACCGCAAACTCCAACTGCATCTGAGGAGTGAATATGGCTGCAGCACCCTTCAGAGACTGCAGCAACTCCAACTGCATCCCAAAATCGTAGGGCTGGTCGATGCAAATAAGCATGTAACGCAGCTTCACCGCTTGCGCATTTCCCCGAAGAAGCTGAACATTCAGGAGGTCTGAGGCGCGTGTCCTGTTCTGGGTAGGATAGTCATGCAGTTCCATCCCCGTGAACCGGTCAACCCCGTCAGCAAGCGCCATCAGTGCCGCCACAATGGCCGAGGGCTCCGTTTCGGGATCGGTCCGTGTCTTCTTGGCTGACGCAATGTCCATCAAGAGCGACAGCGCAGCGTCAGCTAGCCGTCCAAGAGCAAAGCGTCGCGTCTCGGAGCTATCTCGTGCCATGGTTGAGTAGACAATATTCAGAACCTCGATAGCGTGTTCCGACGCCAACTCCGGGCTGGTGGTAGCTTCACTTAACAATGTTCGCGCGTATGTCTCAACGACAAATGAATTGTCCGGGTTTAGACCATAAGCTCTGCGTGTAACGTCGCGCGCCTTGATTTGTAGCGAGGAGACCAGTGCCTCGTCTGCGTTTCTTTTTGACTCAGCCTCCGCTAGATCGTGATAGGCATGCGCCAGCGAGTTAAAAAGGCTCAGATCGGAGTCAGCATCGGACTGACCTGGGAATGACAAGGCGCTTTCAATATCAGCCACGGCGCGCTGAAGGAGCTTTGCCCGCTCATCAACTGAAATCGGGAACATCTCCGGGTCTTTAGCGATTCTTCGGCGCGAGATGGCGGTATGGTGAAGAAATGTTCGACTCGTTGTGCGCAACGACCGTGGCATTTCGTCTAGTGCCTGAAGCACGTCGGGCCAGAATGGAGCAAAGCTGCCTAGCCCATGGTCTGGGTCGATTTTGAATATTGACACCGCAAAAGCGTCGGCAAGGTCGCGAAATTCAGTGAATTGAAGCGCTGGGGTTTTCGATATGCGTCGCAAGGCTAGAAAACGCAGGTGTTCGGGACTGTTTGCATCAGCAAACCCAGCAGCCTCACGCGCAGGGGTGTCGTAAAAAAGCGCGGTTAGGATATATCGCCCAAGTAGGTCGTGGATCATGCTCCAATATCTGACGCCCTCGCCAGAGATGCGGATCAAGCCCAGCGAACCCAGATCGCGTTGGACGTCGGCGAGCTTATGGGAGATGGGCCAGTCAGTCGTTGGGGGTAGAAGCGTCTCCGGCATCGACTGGCGGACGGTGCTCAATGCCGCAATTGAAATAATTGCATCGCGTACCTCTGCATCGCTGATGTGCCGCGAGAACTGTCGGTACATCCACGACTGGACTGTCTCTTGCATGTCGAATTGGCGCTGAAGCCAGAAGGACAGTGCTATCCAAAATGCCGCAATTCCTCGGCTTGCCTGTACGGCCGACGCTTCAAAAAAACGCCGCCAATCAGCTTCACTACGAACCGCGCCGTGCGGGAGGAGGTAGCGATTCAAATGGATGCCGAGTTGAACGGCATCTTCCATGGTTATTTGGTGCGTAAGTTCGCCGATAGAAGTGAAACGCCGGTTGCCAACCATGGCCATGGCTAAGTAAGGCCCCGTGACCATCAGAAGGCATGCACGTCTTCCGCTGCGTTCCAACTCGCGGCCGAATGCAATGAGGTCATCCTCTCGGCCCTCCCAGTGGGTGCGGTCAAACACGACGAGTACAGGGACTTGGTATAACCTAGTGGCCTTTTCCCCTTCTGATTGAGGGGCTAGTGCGTCAAGCAACCTTCCTAGAAACGCCGTAACCTCAAGCCCATTTGGGACGAATGGCGCTCCCCCAGCGACCAAGGTGGGATAACCCTGAGCAGCTGCTGTCCAGGCTAAGTTTCGCACAAATGTCGTTGCGCCAGCGCCGGACTCGGCCTGAACATAGAAGATCTTGTTGGACTCGGGCCCTTCGCGGTCGAGCGCAGCAAGGGCGTTTCTCACTCGTCGCCATGCTACGTCGTCTCGAGACCAAGGCATCCCGGCTGCAAACGGCCTCCAGGATGACGAGGGGTCCTTAAAGAACGACTCTATCTCGGCGGCACTTAGGTCTCCTGGCATCAATGGATGCAGGGCACCGTCTGCGAGCAATTCGTAGCGGCCCAATATCGGGTGCTCGGGATCGTCCACGCTGCTAACGTCAAAGCGAGCTAAATCGCCATCGCTGTTGCGCACCCTAAGGACAAGGCTGCCATCGCGATCCGCCACGAAGCGGTCCGCTAACTGCTGGCTAAATTCGACGAGTGAGAGTTCTAGGACGCCAACTGCCGGTGCGCCCGTCCTGTCAATCCATGATGGAATGTCGGATTCTGAGGGATTGTCGGAGACGACCGATATTGAAGGTCGAAACCCGTCCTCCCACATGCCGCTCAATTCTTCGAGGGCGCGCTGATCGGGGCTTCCAATTATGACGAGGTGTTTGACGGGATGCCGCCGCAGTTCCTCCAACATTGTAAGGCGGCGCGTCAGCGCTGCCATAGCCGAGAGCTTTGTCGTCGGTCTTCCGTTAAGCAGAAATACAGGAAGGCTTCTGGGCGGCAATGGGTAGTCAGAAGGATTGGTGTCGATTAAGTGAACCAGCCCCCTCCTGCGGACCAACACACTTTCAATGAGCTCCGTGCTCTCTAGTGTCTCGTTGAGCTCAGAATTAACAATCTCACAAAGAACAACGCTCCACGGTAGCCGCATCAAATCGGCCAACGCTCCCCGTTGAGCCGGTTCTAGATCGGCATTCATGACCCATAGTGCCGCGTCCCTCGTGTCGAGTTGGCTGAAAAGTGGGACAGGCACGCCGTTGAGCCGTACAAGCGCGGAGATCTTCATCTTTGATTGCCCCAAGTCACGTCGCCAAGCAGACGTCTTCATACCGGTAAACTGAAGTACACTCCCTTATGCCATCAACCGAATAGGATCGCATAGACACGAATGCGCCGGAAGCTTCGGTCGGCAAGCGCGGAAAAATGCGGTAAACCCATTGGGAGGTAAAATGACTCGGCAGACCTGGCAGGATGCGGTCAATGACATTGAGCAATCCGCAGGTGTGGCAACGCTCCGCCAACATCAGCTTGCTGCTGTTGCAGGTGCTTTGCTGCCCACGGACATGCCACGACTGGTAGCCGCCGCTCGATTGCAAACTGTCCTCGGCGACGACATCGCTGGCGAAAGCATTTCCGAGGTGCTCGAAGTGCAACATGAACTTATGGAATCTCTGCAGACCACTAAGGTTCGGATCACAACGCCCGCTGCGAATCGGTCTGAGGCGCGCGGCTGGATCGAGTATCTGTTCCTGAGGCGACGTCAGAACGCGCTTCGCCGCCTAGAGATCAATGCCGGTGACATAGTGGGGTACCCTGACATTGAGGGTGCATATGAGGTCTCCTCGATCGGCGAAGACGGCCGCGTTTACTTCAAGGGAGCTCGAACAGGGAGTGCATGGCCAGATCGGCTAGTCGTGAAAGCACGCGCGGGCGATGTTGGCAGAGAAGCACAGGACGTTCGCCGCGCCGCTGCCAGTCGGGCCTCTCTCCTCGGAACCACACATGAGCTCTCACAGGCCAAACTTTTCGACCTGCGGCCGTGGAAGGTTGAATGGCAACTCGGAGTTGGCGCCATCGACAAGCTGGCCGAGGTGATCGAGACGGCAAGCGACGAGAAGCCTATTCAGATGTTCCTAGAACAGCATCCCGAACTGTTAGCAGCTCTTTTGGGTGGCAGAGAGCGGTTCGCTGTTCCCCGGCCCAGCTTAGGAGGAAAATACGAGCCCGACTTCCTTCTTGCCGACACTGACTCATTGGGAATTCGATGGCTGTTGGTGGAGCTCGAAACTCCTATTTCGGCAATCACATTGCGAACTCAGAACGCGCTAGACAAAAGCGCTCGGCGCGGCGTCACACAAATACAGGAGTGGCGAGAGTGGTTGCAGAACAACCTTGACGTTGCTCGGCGTCCGACTCGCCAGGATGGTCTGGGGCTATCCGACATCCGGCCAAACAGTGAAGGGCTTGTGCTCGTCGGGCGTCGGCATTTGCTCGGGAACAGTTCGTCAGCGGTCCGCAGCGGCGCTAGTGAGCAGAACTCAATTCGTATCCATACCTACGACTGGCTCGTGGAGAGCCTACGAAGCATCATCGACTTTGTCGGACCACCAGCAGTTAATCCGCACCTCTTGAAGCCCCCAAGATAGCCCTCCACCCAAGGTGCGCCACGTGTAACTCCAAGGCGTTGATGCTGCGCTAAACTCGTCACATACGTTCGCTTGAGGTCAGATGTGACGCCTTTCGCCACAAACGACGTTGCGTGACGACAGGGTATGTCCCGATGTGACGGTGGATGTCGTGATGGGATGATGCTCTTCCTCAGGTTCTTCCGGAGAGCGAGACAAGGCATCGTCGGAAGCCAACACTCGGCGCCCCCAATATGGTCTACCGCTATCCGAGGCTTAAGGCCGCACCACCTCCGGCGCTCACCAGCAATCCATCTGTGACCCACCCGCAACAACATGCCCCGAACCGCAACTCTCCACCTATTAAGTCATCATATGACTTGATAGGCCCGAGTAATAAACCTTGGAGGTCGATTCGTGTTCCGTTCGTTCATGTTAGGCGTTAGCGCCCTGGCGCTGGTCTCGGGGGCTGAGGCTGCCGATCTGTTTATCGACACTGCATATGAGGCGCCCGTTGCTGCGTCCTACGGCCTCCGCGGCGTAGTTGAGCTTGGTGGGCTCGGCCGCATGGCGCAGGAAGATGGCGGCGATTTCAGCAGTTTTGGTGGGGTCTATGGCGCCTTCGCCATCGAGGGCGAGTACGATGCGCTGGTGCTCGGGCTCGATGGCTATGGCGAGTGGCTGGCGATCGAGGATAGCGATCCGAACGTCACCAACGGCAATCTCGGTGTGCTCGGCGCGCAGGTGGGCATGCGGATGGACAACTGGTATCTCGGCGGCTTCGGCACCCTTGCCACCTATCCCGATGCCGAGACCGTCGACCAGTTCGTCGGCTATGCGGCGGGCGTCCAGGCGGCAGTCGATATCGATTACGCCAGGCTGGTCGGCCGGCTCGGCTATGCCTTCGCCCCCAACGACGATTTCGACAATGACGACGAGGGCTTTGTCGGGCCGTTCGCCGAAATCGGCGCGGCCTATGCCCTGTCGAGCGATTTCGCCGTGATGGCCAATGTCGGCTATGGCTTCAGCGCCAACTTCGACGTGTCGAACGATCCGGGCGAATATGTGAATTGGGGCGTCAAGGCGGCCTACCGGCTGCCGGGCGATCTCAACCTCAACCTCGTCGCCTCCTATGAAGGTATGCACGCCTTCGACCAGGACGACGAGTCGAACACCACCCATACCGTGAAGCTCGGGATCTCGATTCCGTTCGGCGACGAGGGCACCGCGATCGATGCGCTACGTCCGCTGGCGAGCCCGACCGCGCCGTTCCGCGCTTCGGTCTCGGCCGACGTCCTGTAACCGCATCCGACCGACGACCTGAAAAGGCCGGCGCCTGGCGCCGGCCTTTGACTTTTGCGGCTACGTCTCCGGCCAGCCGGCCGGGCAATGGGACGCTGCTAGCACCCGCCAGCCGGCCCGCCGATCGGGAACGACAGGCTGCCCTTGAACTCGTGCGACGTGGTCGTCGCCCCGTAGACGCCGGCATAGTTGGCGCTGAGCCGCATGCCGGAGGTGGGGCAGGTGATCATCAGGCCGACATCGAGCTTGGCGCGGAGATCATCGAAGGGCTCGATGATCTCGATCGGCGGCAGCCCTTCGGGAACGGCTTCGAACTGCGTCTCGGCAACCCACTGGTTCTGCATCGGCGACCATTGCACGCCACCGCGCACGAAGCCGCTCACCAGCAAGCCGCCCTCCATCTGGCTACTGAGCCGAAGCTCGAGGCCGGGTGTGAGGGTGACGAAGGCGTGGGTCATTTCGGGATAGGTGAGGTTGGCGAGCCCGACCCCGGTCTCGGTGCGCTCTGGCGTGTGCAGCAGGTGGCCGTCGATATCCAGCATGCCGATCGCCTGGGCCCCGTTATTGGTTTCGGGTGAGGCGTAGCTCAACCGCAGGCGCGGGTAGAAGCCGTAGATCTGGGCGTCGGACCGGGCATAGCCGTCAATGCCTTCGAACTCGATGATCTTGTCGGAGAAGGCCGGCAGCTCGCCGACCTCGGCAACGCCGGTGGCGATGCCGTCAAAGCTCGAATAGCCCTGCTCGAAGCCGTCGACCTGGACACGGCGCGCCGTCTCCATCTCACCGAACGAGCCGGCGGCGACGAAGCCGACACCGAACCCACCATTGCGGTACTCGGCCGAAGCGCTGGCCTGATAGAGCTGGCCCTCCATGCTCGACAGCTCCATGCCGTCGTGAGTGTGGGTCGAGGCGACCTGGTCGAGACCGAGCCCGAACCCGACATTGAGATTGTCGTTGACCCCAACGTCGCCGCCGAAGGCCAGTGAGGTCCACTTGTCCTCGGCCGTTGGGCTGTCGTTGACGATGCCGCGGTTGTACTGGCCGCCCGACAGGCTGCCCCACAGGCAGACCAGATCCTCGACGTCGCGGGCCGCAAAACTATCCTCGCAACCCGAGATGGTGCGGTCGAGGAACTCCGTCGCCCGCCGGTCGGCCAGCTCGAAGATATGCGGCGCCTGGTGCGGCGTCAGGGTGGTCACCGCGTCGCCGAGTGCCTCGGCGTCGGGCTGCAGGCGCAGCAGGTTGATCAGGTAGTTGAACGGATCATCGATGCCGATCGCCTGTTCGATATTGTCGAGGCCCTCGCCCATGCTCCACACGTTCGGGTCGGTGGTGCCCGATGCCGGATCCTGCAACAGGTCCAGGATGGGCGGCTTTTCGGCGAGCAGCACCAGGTCGGCGCCCTGCACTTCGGCGCTGAAGATGAAGCCGACGGCCGGCGGCGTCAGTGTCGGGGTGAAGCCATTGTCGGTCATGCCGCCATCGGCATGGGCGATGACATAGCCGGCATTGGAGAACGCCTTGTTGATCGACAGCAGCAGCAGCGGGCCCTCGCCGTCGAAGGCGGCGCTGCCGGTCATATCCAGCAGGTCGGTGACCAGCGCCGGGGTGTTCTGGGCATTGAGGTCGATATCGATGTAGTAGGCGCCGCTGTCGGCCTGGTCGAAATTGCCGGTGACGTCGGTCTCCTTGACCCGGGCGCGATCGCCGGGGGAGAGGAGGCCCTCGTTGCCGAAGAGGTTCCCGGCGCCGAGGATAATGCTGGCGTCGGTGATGAACAGCGCGCCGCTCTGGTTGACGAGGCCGTTGGCGCCGCCGCCGAGATCGACGTTGCCGATGATGTTGCTGGTGCGCGTGCCGCCGACCAGCTGGTTGTCATTGGCCCCGGCCGGCGCGCGGGCAAGGTTGGTGACCACGTCATTGCCGTCACCGCCGAGGATCGCCATGCCGTTGAGCAGCGGCAGGCCGCCGCCGACGAGGCTCGCCTGGGCATAGAGCGTGCCATTGCTGGTCAGCGTGTTGTTGAGGCCATCGGCAATCTGCACCGCCGCCCCCGAGCCATGCGCCGCCCAGACGAGGCCGACGCCGTTGCCGCTGGTGCCGGCCTGATTGATGTTGAGGACGACGTTGCCGTCGAGGCTGCCGGTGCCGCCGGCGCTCTGGCCGAATATGCCGACACTGCTCTCTCCCATCACCACGACGTTGCGGGTCTGGGTGACGCCCACTGCGGCTGCGTTGCCGAGCCCGCCGACGCTGCCGGCGAACGGCCCGTCGCCTGCCGCACCAAGCGTCGTGGCGAACATGCCATTGCCGACAATGCCGCCGCCGCCACCGATCGATTGCGCCACGATGCCGTGCGCGCCGAACCCGGTGGTGTGGACGTCGCCATTGCTGTTGACGATGGCCGCGCCGCCATTGCCGCCGGCGCCGCCGCCCGCTGCGATGGTGATCGGGGCGAGCGAGAAGCCGTCCTGGCCGAGCAGCGTGCCGCCGCTATAGACGCCGGTCAGGCCGCCGCCGCCGCCGATCGATTGCGCCACGATACCGAAGGCGCCGGCGCCGGTGGTGGTGATGCCGGTGGCGTTGGCGGTCACTGCCCCACCGAGGCCACCCGAACCGCCGGCCCCGCTGCCGATGTGGATCGTCGTTCCCTCGGTGAGGGTCACGCCGTCGACGAACACTACGTTGGCGATACCGCCGCCGCCGCCGATCGACTGCGCCACAAGCCCATGGCTCAGTGCTCCGTTAGTGGTGATCTGCGCTTCGGCCGTCACCGTCGAAGCCGCGCCCGCGTCGCCGACGAAGGTGAGGTTGTTGATGGCGTCGAAATTGGTGAGCTGGCTGCCACCGAGCACGATATCGAGCGCCTCGCCCGGATTGGTGATGGTTTCCACCGAGACATTGCCCACGCCACCACCGCCGCCAATGGTCTGGGCGACGATGCCGATGGCGTTGTGGTTGGTGGTGGTGACGGTGCCCTCGGCGGTCATCTGGAAGCCGCCGCCGCTGCCGGTGCGATCAAAGCCAAGGCCGGCCGAGTAGCCGCCGACCCGGATGAGGAAGCTATCCTCGGGCGGCAGCGCCGGATTGAGGACGAGCGCGTTTGCTGCGAAGGCATTGACGCCGCCGCCGCCGCCGATCGACTGCGAGATGAGGCCGATCGAGCCGAGGCCGGTCATGGTGGTGGCGAGCGTATTGTAGTTGGTCGGCTGGAACAGGCCGTTGCCGTTGAGCGAGCCGTTGCCGCCGGCGATGATTTCCACGTCGCTGCCGGAGAACAGCAGCTCGTCGAGGATCACCGTCGCCGCAATGCCGCCGCCACCGGCGATCGACTGGGCCACCATGCCGAAGGACAGTTCGCCCTCGGTGATGTTGGTCTCGCCGTTGATCGTCACGGTGACCTTGCCCTTGCTGCCATCGATCGGGATCAGCGAAACCAGGTCGCAGGTATCCGGCGGCTCGGGACAGCCGGCGCCGAGGCCGACCTTGATGCCGCTGGAGCCGCCACCGCCATCGCCGATGCCGAGCGAGAAACCGCCCCAGCCGCCGCCGCCGCCGATCGACTGCGCGACAACGCCGGAGGAGTTGGCCAGCGCCGTGTGGATCGAGCCGGTGCTGATCACCGTGACGTCGCCGCCATTGCCGCCCTTGCTGCCGGAGCCGCCGACGACGTTGTCGACGCCGCCGCCACCCAGCGCAATAGCGCCGGCAAAGCCGCCATTGCCGCCGCCACCGCCAACCGATTGCGCGAAGATGCCGACCGAGTTCTGTCCGGTGACGTTGATCGAGCCGGTATTGTTGACCGTCACCACCCCGCCGGCGCCGCCTTCGCCACCAGTGCCGCCAACGCTGCCGGTTGCACCACTGCCGCCGTCGCTGAGCGTGCCGGCGATCGAGAAGCCGCCGCTGCCACCGCCGCCGCCGATCGACTGCGCAATGATGCCGTGCGAAAAGTCGCCGCTGGTTTCGATGATGCCGGCATTGAGCACGTCGACCTGGCCGCCCGCACCGCCGCCTGCAGCGTCGCCGCCGACCGAGTTCTTGGCCCCGTCACCCTCGGCTTCAAAGGTCGCCGCGATCGAGAAGCCGCCGACGCCGCCACCGCCACCAACGCTCTGCGCCATGATGCCGGCGGCATTGTTGCCCTCGGTGGTGACGGTGCCGAAATTGTCGACCTTGACCTGGCCGCCTATCGAAGCCACGCCGCCGCCGCCACCGCCGACGTCATTTTCGGCGGAGCCATCGATCGCAAGGCTTAAGCCTCCGGCAAAGCCGCCGGCACCGCCGCCGCCACCGATCGATTGCGCCAGCACGCCGATCGAGCCTTCACCGCGCGTATGGATATGCGGCACGCCCAGCGCATTGGCATTGCCGACGATCACTTCGACATAGTTGCCGGCGCCGCCGCCACTGCCATCGCCGCCGACACTGTCGACCTTGCTGTCGGCTTTCATCGAGAAGCCGGCGCCGATCGAGAAGCCGCCAAAACCGCCGCCACCGCCGACCGATTGCGCCAGGACACCATGCGAGAGCGCGCCGTGGGTATCGATATCGGCGTTGACCGCCACGCGAACCTCGCCGGCCCCGCCGGCTGCGCCGCCCTTGCCGCCGGTGCTGTCCGCCGAGCCGTCTCCCTCGACCGAAACGCCCGCCCCGACCGAGAAGCCGCCGGCGCCGCCGCCACCGCCCACTGACTGGGCAAAGATGCCGATCGATTTGTCGGCGCGCGTGGTGATGGTGCCATTCGAGGTGACCGTGACGTTGGCGCCGGTGCCACCCAGGCTCCCGTCGCCGCCGGTCGAATTGGCCGCGGCGTCGCCCTTGAGCGAGAACACCGCCGTGCCGGAAAAGCCCGCCGTGCCGCCACCGCCGCCGATCGACTGGGCGAGGATGCCGTGCGAGTTGAAACCCTTGCCGTCGGCGCCGCCGGTATCGATCACGGCGTTGCTGACCACCACGACTTCGCCGGCATTCTTGGCGGTGCCGCCGGTGCCGCCCACCGAATTGCCATAGGCATCGCTCTCGAGCGAGAAGGCCGCGGCGATCGAGAAGCCGCCGGTGCCGCCGCCCCCGGCGACGCTCTGCGCCAGGATGCCGTGTGACTGCTCACCCCGAGTGGTGATGCTGCCGAACACGTCGATGACGCTGACCTTGCCGCTGATCCCGCCATTGCCGCCATCGCCGCCCATCGACGATGCGGCGGCGACGGTCTTGATCGAGCCCGCGGCGCTGATCGAAAAGCCGCCTGTGCCGCCGCCGCCGCCGATCGACTGGGCGAGGATACCGTTGGATTGGTTGCCGGTGGTGAGGATGTTGCCGCTGTGGCGAACCGTAACGTCGGCGCCGTCGCTGCCCGTCCCACCATCGCCACCGAAGGCGGCCGCCGCGGCGGCGCCGTTGAGCGAGAAGGCCAGCGCGCCGGCAAAGCCGCCTGTGCCGCCGCCACCGCCGACGCTCTGCGCGAAGATGCCATGCGAGAAGGCGCCGCCGGTGGTGATGTTGCCGGTGTTGCCGACATCGACCACGCCGCCGCGCGAACCGTCGCCGCCATCGCCACCGAAGCTCATATTGGCGTTGGCGCCTTGTATCGAGAACGTGGCGCTGGCGGCAAAGCCGGCATTGCCGCCGCCACCACCGACCGATTGGGCGACGATACCGCTGGAGAAGCTGCCGCGCGTCTCAATGCCGAGCGGATCGGCGACGTTGCTGGTCACCTTGACGCCCTGGGCGAAGTTGCCGGTGCCGCCATCGCCGCCGAAGCTGAGGCCAATGCCGCCACTAAGGCCGCCGGCCGCCGCGATCGAGAAACCGCCGGTGCCGCCACCGCCGCCGACCGAGCTTGCGAAGATACCGTTGGATTGGGTACAGGCGTCACAACCGGTGCTGATGCGCGCCGCGTTGTTCACCTCGACAATGCCGCCCGAGCCGCCGGCGCCGCCATCGGCGCCAAAGCCCACGGCAACGCCGACCAGGGTGCCGACCGCTGCCGAGATGGCGAAGCCGCCACGGCCGCCGCCGCCGCCGATAGATTCGGCGACGATGCCGGACGAGAACGAGCCATTGGTGATGATGGCGCCATTGGCCCCGACATAGACGTCGCCGCCCGCTCCACCTGAGCCACCCTTGCCGCCGAAGGCCAGGGACACGCTGCCATAGAGCCCGGCTGAGGCGCTGATGGCAAAGCCGCCATTACCGCCGCCGCCACCGACGCTCTGCGCCAAAATGCCGACCGAGCGGTCGCCGCTGGTCTGAATAGTCGAGGCGGAGAACGGCCCGCGATTGACGTCGACATTGCCGGACCGGCCGCCCGGACCACCGGTGCCGCCAAACGACATGGCGACAAACACGCCGGCCGCGATGGTATTGCCGCCATTGCCGCCGCCACCGCCGACGCTCTGCGCGAAGATGCCGGCCGAGTCGGGACCGCTAGTGGTGATATTGCCGGAGTTGGTGACCCCGACGAACTTGCCTTCGCCACCTGCGGCGCCCGAGCCACCAATGGTGAACAGGCCGCCGCCGAAGCCGCCATCGCCGCCACCACCGCCGATCGACTGGGCGAAGATGCCGCGCGAGAACTGGCCGCTGGCGACGAGGGTGTTCGAATTGGTGACGCGCACCTCGCCAGCGCTGCCGCCGCCGCCGCCCGAGCCGCCCATCGAGATAAGGCCCGCCGCGCCGCCGCCGCGGCCACCGCCGCCGCCGACGCTCTGGGCATAGATGGCGCCGGCGAAGCGGCAGTTGATGCACTCGCTGCGCACTTCGGCAGTATTGCCGACCGTGACGTCGCCGCCATTGCCGGCAGCGCCGCCCTTGCCGCCAAAGGCAAACAGCCCGGCCGAAACGTTGGCCGAACCGCCACCGCCGCCGACGCTCTGGGCGAAGATGCCGTAATTGCCGAGTTCGAAGCCGTCGCCGTTGCCGCGGACCGTGACATTGGCAGAGTTCTGTACATTGACGGTGCCGCCATTGCCGCCGCCCACACC
>NZ_LAJE02000134.1 GCF_000970465.2 Devosia insulae DS-56 | reverse complement strand
AAGCCGACGCCGACTCGGCGCTGGCGCAGACCGTTATCACCGAAGGCGCCCACGCCCTCGCCGCCCTCGTCGACCAGTTGCTGGCCCGCGGCGCCACGGGCACCGATGTCGTCGTCGCCGGCAGCGTCATCGTCAACCAGCCACGCCTGCGCGAAGCGTTCGAGCAGGCGGTGACCGGGCGGCACAGGGAGCTCAAGGTGCATGTGCTGCGCGACGCGCCGGTGGAGGGCGCGGTGCAGTTGGCGAGGCGGGCGGTCGGACGTTAGCCACCGCCGGTGCCTCCATCGTCCCCTCGCCCCTCCTAAGGGAGCGCGATGGCGCCCCCGGGGGGAGAGGGTCAGGGTGAGGGGTAGCCAAGCACACCACCCTATCCGTCACCGATCCAACACCCGTCCCAGCGCTTGGCGCCCCTCACCCCGCGGATGAAGCCTTCGGCCTCATCCGCCGCCCTCTCCCCAGAGGGGCGAGGGGGCGATAGGGCCCCCTTCTAGCGGACGCCGTAGCGCCGCGGGAGGGGAGCACGAGGCGCCACCCTTCCGCCCTAACGCCGCCCTAACAGACCATCGGGTAGCCAGATAGACTGGCGGTTAGCGGGGGTGTTCTGGTTGCGCGTGCTGGTGGTTGAAGACGAGCGGCAGCTGGCGGATTCGATTGCCGAGGGCCTGCGGCACCATGGGATGGCGGTGGATGTCGCCTATGACGGGGCGGCCGGGCTCGATCGGGCGCTGGTCAATGACTATGACGTGCTGGTTCTCGATCGCGATATCCCGCTGCTCTCCGGCGATGAAGTCTGCGCCGTGCTGGTCGAGACCCAATCGCCGACCCGCATCCTGATGCTCACCGCCGCCACCGCCGTGGCGCAGCGCGTCGCCGGGCTCGGGCTCGGCGCTGACGACTACCTGACCAAGCCCTTTGCCTTTGCCGAGCTGGTGGCCCGCGTCCAGGCGCTGGCCCGCCGCGCCCGGCCGGCCATCCCGCCGGTGCTCGAACGCTCCGGCCTCCGGCTCGATCCGCACCGCCGTATCGTGCTGCGCGGCGAGCAGCCGATCGATCTGTCAAAGAAGGAATTCGCCGTGCTCGAGGAACTGTTGCGCGCCGATGGCGGCGTCGTCTCGGCCGAGCAGTTGCTCGAGAAAGCCTGGGACGAACAGATCGATCCGTTCTCGGGCGTGGTGCGCTTCACCGTGATGAACGTGCGCCGAAAACTCGGCGAGCCGCAGTTGATCGAAACCGTGCAGGGCGTGGGGTACCGGCTTAAATGAAGATTTTTGGCTTCCCCTGGACCATCCGCACAAGGCTGAGCCTGCTCTATGCCGGCGCCTTTTTCGTCGCCGGCGTGGCGCTGATCGTCGCCATCTATCTCTATCTGGGCGTGGTGCTCGACCGGCAGTTCAGCATCCGGCTGGTGACCGACGACGCGCCGATGGCGCAAGGCCAGTTGGGCGCCCCGGGCGAGCTGCCGCCGCGCGAGCTGATGGACGAGGCCGGGCGCATCAGCGTCATGGTGCGGCAGGCACGGGTCAACACGCTCGACACCATGCTGATGGTGTCCTTCATCCTCGTCGGCATCCTCACCCTCATTGCCGGGGTCATCGGCTGGCTGGTGGCAGGCCAGGCGCTGCAACCCTTACGCGACATCACCGCCACGGCGCGCCGCGTCGCCGACCGCAGCCTGCATGAGCGGATCGCGCTCGCCGGCCCCAAGGACGAGATCAAGGATCTCGCCGATACGCTCGACGCCATGCTGGAGCGGCTCGACCGCTCCTTCGACAGCCAGCGCCGCTTCGTCGCCAATGCCAGCCATGAGCTGCGCACCCCGCTCACCATCACTCGCACGCTGATCGAAGTGGCACTGCTCGAGGCCGGCCCCGATGACACGCTGCGCCAGCTCGGCACCACGCTGCTGGCCGTCAACCAGCGCCACGAGAAGCTGACCGATGGCCTCCTGACCCTCGCCAGCAGCGAGCAGCGCGCCGCCGAGTTCCATACGGTCGAGCTGGGCGAGATCGCCGGACACATCGTCACTGAGCTCACCCCGATCGCCGAACGGGCCGGCGTGCGGCTCGGCACCGCCTTCGTCCCCGGCACCATCATGGGCGACGCCTTCCTGCTCGAGCGGCTGATCCAGAACCTCATCGAGAACGCCATCCAGTACAATATTGCCGAGAACGGCTGGGTCAGCGTCCACACCGCGATGAGCGGCAACGGCGTCGAACTGGTGGTCGAAAACACCGGCCCCGTCGTCCCCGCCTACGAGATCCCCAGCCTGTTCGAGCCGTTCCGCCGCCTCGCCGCCACCGAACGCCTCGCCGGCGCCACCCGCGGCCCGATCACCCGCGGCGCCGGCTTAGGCCTGTCGATCGTCCGCTCGGTGGCGCATACGCATGGCGGCGAGGTTGATGGCACGCCGAGGGAGGGCGGTGGGCTGGTGGTGCGGGTGCGGTTTCCGGCGGCGACTTAAGGAATCCACTGAAGCTGCAGTCGGCGCACCCTTTCCCGCCTGCGGGGGAGGGCTACCGCATATGGCGGTGGAGGGCACCTCTTGCCTTCTCCCCTTGTGGGAGAAGGTGCCCGAAGGGCGGATG
>NZ_LAJE02000133.1 GCF_000970465.2 Devosia insulae DS-56 | reverse complement strand
CTCCACCACCCTTCGGGCGGTCCCCTCCCCCGCCACGCGGGGGAGGATCAAGGAGAGTCCGGTGGCTCTAAGCCGAGATCGTCTCGCGGACCAGCGCTCGGCGCAGCAGTTCGGCGGCGGCCTCGCCATTGCCAGCAGTGAGCAGCGGGGCGAGACGGGCGAGCGCCGCGAGGTCGATCGTCGAGACGAGGCGATCGAGGAAGGCGGCATCGTCGGTCAAAAGGCTGCCGACGCAGGCGGCGGTGAACGAGGTGAGGAAGCGGTTGCCGCTGGCATTGGCGATTTCGAGCAGCAGCGCGGCAAAGCCGGTGCGCCTGGCCTCCGGCGTGCCGGCGCCGGCGAGGCTGCGCACCGCTTCGGCGATCCGGCCGGCATGGCGGCGGCCGGCGGCTTCGGCGGCCATGGCGGGCTGGGTGTTTGCTATCGCCACCCAGAGCTCCTCGCTGACGCGCGCCGATCCGAGCTTGCGCGACCAGGCGATCACCTCGGGGTTCAGCATGTCCCAGCGGCTGCGCTCGAGCACCAGGGTGCCGCGCTTGCGGCGGGTTTCGACGAGGCCTTTGGAGGCGAGCCCCTTGATGGCTTCGCGGAGCGCGGTGCGGCTGACGCCGAGATCGGCGCTCAGCTGATGCTCATTGGGGAGGATGCTGCCTTCAGGGAAGTGGCCCGACGCAATGGCCTGAAAAATCTCGCGCGCCACCAGGCGATTGAGATCGTCCGGCTCGTGCTTGACGGTATTCAGCCCGCCGGGCGAGGCGACGGCCGAGTGGCGCAGGGGGATCGGGTCCGGGCGGCGATAGACAGTCACGCGTGCGGTCTTTCCAACAGCATTATGCCGGGTCGGCTCGCCATAGTCAGGCGAATCCACCCGGTTGTCATTCTCATTAGGTAGGATTTATACCTCAGGCTGCGTCGCCAAGGCAATGCCGGTGCGTCGCGACTCGAGGGAACCGCTTCACATGCCTACCATCGTCTGCTTCGGCGACTCCAATACCTGGGGCTGCCCGCCTTTCGCCAATATCGCCCAGACGCCGGACCGGATCGTGCCGGCGCGGCGCTGGGCCAATGTACTGGGGCGCGAACTCGGGCCGGACAGCTGGATCGTCGAGGAGGGGCTCAGCGGCCGCACCACGGTGTTCGACGATCCGATCGAGGGCGTGCACAAGAACGGCTCGCGCACGCTGATCCCGATCCTCGAATCGCACGCGCCGATGGACGTCTTGATCGTCATGCTGGGCACCAATGACTTCAAGGACCAGCTGTCGATCACCGCCTATAACTCGGCGCGCGGCACGCTGACGCTGATCCAGATGATCAAGGGGCACTTCGCCATGGTGGAGCATCCGCCCGAGGTGCTGGTGGTGACGCCGCCCGCCATCACCGAGGACGCCGAGCCGGCGATGTGGGGCGTCG
Source organism: Devosia insulae DS-56 (assembly GCF_000970465.2). Classification (GTDB taxonomy): domain Bacteria; phylum Pseudomonadota; class Alphaproteobacteria; order Rhizobiales; family Devosiaceae; genus Devosia_A; species Devosia_A insulae. Next base: position 1,221 of record NZ_LAJE02000133.1, on the reverse strand, counting down.
GCCACCAGCGCTGCCGCGACCATGCGCACTATCTCGAGCAGGTGGCGCACCGCACCGGGTGCTTCCATTTCGACGCCAACAAGGTGGTGCGGGCCGGCATCGACGGCATCCACATGGATGAAGCGGCGCACGACGTGCTCGGCAAAGCCCTGGCGGTGGAGGTGCGCGCCATCCTCGCGATGCGAAACCTGCGCTGAGTGCTTTACATCATACATATTATTTAATAGTCGTGGAGTCGAAGGCGCGAGTGAGCGCCTCGCGGCAGGTGCGCGTCGGGAGGATGCGGGCCGTTGCCATTGGGGAGGACATAATGAAGTTCAGCAAACTGGGCGCGCTGGCGCTCGCCGCCATCATGGCTGCCGCGGCGCCGTTCGCTGCGCAGGCGCAGGAAGACGTGATCATCATGCTGGGCGGGCCGAGCTCGGATCCGTTCTGGGGCGCGGTGCAGCAGGGTTTCGACCAGGCCACCGAGGATTACGGCGTCAAGACGCAGTGGACGGCGCCGGCCGATTTCAACGATATCGTGCCGGTCTATACCAAGATGTTCGAAGCGGCGATCGCCCGGAAGCCGGCCGCCATCGCGGTGGGCAACTTCTTTCCCGAGCCGACCGAGCCCCTGATCAAGCAGGCGGCGGCCGAGGGCATCCCGGTCATCATCATCAACTCGGGCGGCTTCAAATACCAGGAGCTGGGCGCCATCGGTTTCATCGGCGAAGACAGCTACCAGATGGGCTACCAGGGCGGCAAAGTGGCGGTGGGCAAGGGCGTGAAGAACGGCCTCTGCATCAACCAGATCGCCGCCAACCCGGTGCTGGAGCAGCGCTGCCAGGGCTATATCGACGCCGTCACCGAAGCCGGCGGCAAGGCCAAGATGGTGATCCTCGCCTCCGAGGATATCGGCAACAGCCAGAAGGTGCAGGCCGCGGTCAGCGCCATGCTGATGCAGGACCAGACGATTGACGGCATCGTGACGCTGGGCGTCGCCGTGGGTGTCGATGCGCTGGAATCGGTCAAGCAGGTGCGCGCCACCGGCCGCGCTGTGGACCTCGGTACCATGGACCTCGGCAATGCCGTGCTCGAGGCGGTGGCCGCCGGCGAGATGAGCTTTGCCTCCGACCAGCAGCCGTTCCTGCAGGGCTATTACGGGGTGATGATCCCCCTGATGTACAACAAGTACAAGATGGCCCCGTCGGGCGTGATCAGCGTCGGCCCCTACATGGT
>NZ_LAJE02000132.1 GCF_000970465.2 Devosia insulae DS-56 | reverse complement strand
AAACGCTTGCCGCTCACGTGGTTGTACGCCACCTCCACCACCAGCTCGGGCCGCAGCGCCTCATAGTGCTCGGTCCGCTCCGTCGACCAGCGGCTCGGGCCGCCAGGCGCCCGGCCGGTAAAGCCGGGGCCATCCGCCAGCGCCTCGAGCCGTCGCGTCAGCTCCGCCTTGTTCTCGTCGGCAAGCGCCGAGGTGAAGCCGACATGGTGCAGCTGGCGCTGCAGGCGTCGGCATACCGGCAGCACGCCTCCGTCAGAATGTCTGGCTGCAGGGGATCGGCGAGAAGGCCGCTCGCTGAAGCCTTACGTAAAGTTGTATTCGATCCGCCATCTTTCGCGGCGGCCTTGCGGATTGTCGCCCTCATACTCTCTCTTTGTAGCCCCAAGCCTGGAGTTTATAGCTGCCAGGAATGGCCTCGGCAGATAACAGCGTTCGTTGGGCTGAGACAGGATTGTCGACGTCCCACAACTCAAACACCCAAAGTGGGCCCTCTTGCCGCTTGGTCAGAATACTCCCCTTGTTCGGGAACAGAGCGACGCGCCTGAGTTTAGGGGGCTGGGCTTCGGCCACACGGCCTTCCATCCCCCGTCCTGGGCGAGTATCTGTCGAAGCACTCCGCCAGTTGGCTGCTGGCCACCACGTTGCAGCAGGAGCGTACGCGCGTCGACCTCGTCCTTCCAAAGGTCAAGAAGGGCTACTCCCAACGGCCGCCCGCCTACCTTGGCAGAGCGCAGAGGTCTCGCTAGCGATTGAGGCAGGTTGTTCAACACCGCCCCGATGAAACGGACTGCATACCAACGCCATGTCGGGACTTTGGACCGCTCCATGCTTCCCCCTCCTCGCGTACTACTGCCAGCCTCGGGCGCGGGGCCCATCGCGGCGTCGGCAGGGCACGCTGTCGCGATAGCTCGCTGTAGAGCGTCCAGTTTAGCTGCTCGGCAGCATTCAATCGAGTTTGAGGCTGCAGCTGCAGGGCGGCGAGGCTCAGTCGCGCTGTGTCATTATGCCTCCCCGTGAACGCACAATGCGTCACTCTGCAAACAAACGGGAGGATCCAGCGAATGAAGCGTGAAGCAATTCTCGGCGTGCTGACCGGAATCAACCTGGTGCTGCTGCTCGGCATCGGCGTGACGCAGGTGCTGCCGGCGATCGCTCAGGGGACACCTGGCCCGCTGCGCGGCAATGGGCTCGAGATCATCGACGGCGCCGGCCGCGTGAGGGCCAGCATCGGCATTCAACCGGCAGCCGAAGGCGCGAGCGAGACCGTGCTGTTCCGGCTGATCCATCCGAATGGTCAGCCCTCGGTGAAGATCGGCGCCTCGCTGACCGGTGCGGGTTTGAGCTTTGTCGGCGGCGATGACGCCAGCTACATCATTCTAGAGGCGGAAGGTCCCGAAACCCAGCTCAGGCTGGTGGAGCAGGAGGGCCGCGAGCAGGTGCTGGCGCCTTGATATCGCATCGAGGTGCTGATCCACACGGCTGCAGTTGCCAACGTGACGCCGTTCCATAATGCACCTTATGCGCGGCGCTTGCCTCGCGGTGATGGTGACCTATATAGTCATGATAGTCATCTTTGGAGCATCAGCGTGAGCAAGCAGAATTCCGTCCATGAGTGGACCGTGGCGTCGGCCAAAGCGCATTTGTCCGAGGTGATTTCGCGCGCGCAGGAATCGCCGCAAACCATTACCCGCAACGGCAAGGCCAGCGTGGTGATCGTCTCGATCGTGGAATGGCAGCACAAGAGCCAGCGGCAGGGGAGCCTCGCGAGCTTTCTCATGCAGTCGCCGCTCGCCGGCGCCGGGCTCGAGCTCGAGCGCGACGATGATGGCGGCCGGGATCTGCCGCTGTGAACTTTCTGCTCGACACCAACGTGCTGTCCGAACCGCAGCGGCCGCGGCCGGACCCGCAGGTGATGGCCTGGCTCGACCAGGTCGATGAAGATCGCACCTATCTGAGCGTCATCACGGTGGGGGAGATCGCCCGCGGCGTCGAGCTGCTCGATGACGGCAAGCGGAAAGCCGCGCTCCGGCATTGGCTCGATGCCGACCTGCCGGCTCGGTTCGGTGCGCGCCTGTTGCCGATCGACCGGGAGACGGCGCTCGTCTGGGGTGGGGTGATGGCCGGCGCCAGGGCGGCGGGCAAGGGACTTGGAGTGATGGATGCCTGGATCGCGGCTTCAGCCCTGCGCCACGGGCTGACCCTCGTCACCCGCAACACCAGGGATTTTGCCGGCCTCGAGGTTGAGCTGCTGGATCCATGGAGCCCGGCTTAGGTCGCTCCGTCTCGCCAAGGGAATCGGCGAGACGCTTTCGATTCTTGAGCTGTCTCGCGTTCAAGGCGGGAGCCCTGCGATCCCCGCCTGCGCTGTGACAGGCTCTCCCGCGGCGTCCAACTCACGAAAGCCCCGCAAACCGGGCGTTTGCGTCGTCTCTCCACAGGCGGTCACGAGGTCGACGAAAGATTCGTCATCTTTCGTTCATGAGGGGTGTTGACAGGAAATGGGGCTGCCCGTATACACCGCCTCGCTGACGACGCCGAGCACTGGTTGCTCCCACTGATCAGCGATTACTGAAAGGGCAGAGCTGCTGCCGGGCAACCGGAAGAAGGTTTCTGTTCTCTAAGGAAGTCGGAAGCTGTGCTTCCA
>NZ_LAJE02000131.1 GCF_000970465.2 Devosia insulae DS-56 | reverse complement strand
GCTTTGCTGCCCTCCCCACGAGGGGGAGGGAGACGATGGAACCGAGATGTCGGTGTGAGGTTCTCCCTCCCCCTTGTGGGGAGGGATCAAGGGTGGGGGTGGGCCACGCGCTCGGAATCTAGCGTGGATCCGGCCCGCTCGGCCGCTGCTTCAGCACCACATCCAGCTCGAGCAGCCGCCCCTGCCGCAGCAGCTGCAGCCGCACCCGCCGGCCGATGGCGTCGGCGGTGAGCATCCGCAGCAGCGGACCTGGGCCTTCGACCGGCCGTCCATCGAGGCTCAACAGCACATCGCCTTCGCGCACCCCGGCCCGGGCCGCCGGACCATCCCCGACGATCGAGTGCAGCACCGCCGCCGTCCGCGTGCCGACATGCGCGGCATCGGCTACCCGACGTGGCAGGTTCACCGTGTCGGCGGCGACGCCGAGATAGGCGCGCCGCACCCCGCCATGCTGCAGCACTTCACCCAGCACCAGCTTCACCGTGTTGCTGGCCACCGCAAAGCAGATGCCCTGCGCTCCGGCGATCATCGCCGTGCTGATCCCCACCACCTCGCCGAGGCTCGAGACCAAGGCTCCACCCGAGTTCCCTGGATTGAGCGCCGCATCGGTCTGGATCACGTCCTCGATCGGTCGCCCCGATGGCGAGCGGAGGCTCCGCCCCAGCGCCGAAATGACGCCTGCCGTGACGGTCGACTCAAAGCCCAGCGGATTGCCGATGGCGATGGCGATATGGCCGCGCTTCAGCCCGCTGCTGTCGCCCAGCGCGGCGATCGGCAGCGCGCTGCCATCGACCTTGAGGATGGCAAGATCGGTGTCGGGGTCGGCGCCCAGCACCCGTCCGGCCAGCCGGTGACCGTCGGGCAACGCCAGGTGGACATCCTTGTGGGCGCCGACCACGTGCGAGTTGGTGACCACCAGCCCATCCTGCGACAGCACCACGCCCGAGCCGTGGCCCTTGCCATCGGTGGTGACCATGCCTACCGCCGGCCCGACGGTCTCGGCGACCTCGGAAACGGTGAGCGAATAGACATCGAGCAGGCGTTGATCAGTAGGGAAGGGCAGGGGCTGAGCCATCGGGATGCTCCGGCAGTTTCGGGTGCGACAAATGTGGGTTTCGCGGCCGCGGCCCGCGATCCTGCCCATATGGGGAGCTTTCGAGCCGCCGGGTCCGGGCGCAAGTTTTCGTCAACAAACGCAATCAGGCCACTCACATGTCCTTCCCCGAACTCCAGGCGCTTTCCGCTTCCCTCGCGTCGCTCACCGCCAGCGTCGCCCCTCGCATTATCGCCCTCCAGGGCCGCGACGGCCGTGAACTCTCGGGCTTCATCTGGCGCACCGGGCTCGCCATCACCGCCGATGAAGTGCTGGAGGGTGACGACGAGATCGCCGTGCTCGGCGCCGATGGCAAACCCGCCACCGCGCAGATCATCGGCCGCGATCCCAGTACCGATGTAACGCTGCTGAAACTCGAAACCGGCGATTTCCCCGACTGGACTCACGCTTCCCTGCCGGCGCCCGGCTCGCTCGCTGTGCTGGTCGGCCGCGGCGAGGATTCGGTGCTGTCGGGTCTCGCCTCGGTCACCGAGGTCGGCGCCGCCTGGCGCAGCATGCGCGGCGGCGAGATCGACGCGCGCATCACGCTCGGGCTTCGGCTGTCGCCGCGCAGCGAAGGCGGCGCGGTGGTGGCGCCCGATGGCAGCCTGATCGGCATGGCCGTCACCGGCGCCCGCCGTCGCACCATCGCCATTCCGGCTTCCACCATCGCCCGCTCGGTGGCCACGCTCAGCGAAAAGGGCTATATCCCGCGCGGCTGGCTCGGCGTCAGCCTCCACCCGCTGGCAGCGGCGGGCGGCGCCATCGTCGTCGGTATCGAGCCGGCGAGCCCGGCCGCCAATGGGGGCTTCCTTGTTGGCGACATAATCACCACATGGGGTGGAGCAGCGGTGCATTCGGTCAGCGAGGTCGCCGATCGCCTGAACGCCGGCACCGTCGGTAAGACTATCAGCTTGGGAGTGCAACGCGGTGGCAGTGCATTGGAACTCGAGATCACTATCGGCGAACGTCCGCGGAGCTGAAGCTTCGGTTGGGCAGTCCGTTCTCGGCGGGCTGGTTCTCGGCGTCGCCTTCGATCTCACCGACCCGGCTCTCGAACAGGTGCTCCGCACTCTGATCGCCGGCCGGCATGATCTCTACGAAGCCGACGCCGAAGAGGCGGCGGTGACAATTACCGATCGCCCGGCCGCGCTGGGCGGCGTCACCGGTGCGCACCGGGTGCTGCGTGTCGGCGCCGATGAAGCACGCCGTAACGCCATCGACAGCCTCGATCCGGGCCTGATCCTCGCCGCCGCCCTGCTGATCGGTGCCGGCTATGCACTGGAGCGCGAGACGGTCGAGCGCGCCAGCAATGAGCGGCTGCCCGCCTCGCTCCTGCCGCGCCTCAGTCAGCGCGAACGCCAGGTGGCGGAACTCCTGGTCGACGGCGCCTCCAACAAGGTGATCGCCCGTGCCCTCGATATCTCGGTGCACACGGCAAAGTTCCACGTCACCGCCATCCTCGAAAAGCTCGGCGCCCGCAACCGCGCCGATGCGGGCTCGCTCTGTCTCCTATACCCATCTGACTCTGCCGTCGAGACATCGCGTCTACATATCGCTCGTAGCAGGTGCGCTGAAA
>NZ_LAJE02000130.1 GCF_000970465.2 Devosia insulae DS-56 | reverse complement strand
GGGTGGGGGTCAGCCCGCACCGGCCGACGCATTCTGTCTCAACGCCGACTAAGCGCGCGATGGAAACAGCGTCGTGCCGAACGGGCCGTAGGTGGCGCCGATCAGGCCGCGATCGACCAGGTACTCGACATGCGCCTTCAGCGTCATCAGCGCCGCGCCATGCAGCGGCAGGGCGAGTTGCGGGTAGATCGGCGCCAGCAGGTCGCCGATCCTGCGGGCCCCGCCGTTCACCGCCGCAACCACCTGCCGGTTGCGCTCCTGCCGGTGCGCCAGCAGCGCCCGGGCATAATCCGGCCCATCTTCGATCACCCCGCCATGCGCCGGTGCGTAGCTCGCGTAGCCGAGGCCGATGACCTTTTCGAGCGAATGCAGGTAATCCGCCATCGAGCCGTCCGGCACCGAAACCAGGGTCGAGTTCCAGCCCATGATGTGATCGCCGGTCAGCAGCCAGGGCGTGCCGACCAGCCCGAAGCCCAGGTGATTGGCGCAGTGGCCGGGAGTGGCGATCACCTCGAGCGTAATCCCGTCGATCACCAGTTGCTCGCCGTCCTGCAGCCCGCGGTCCGGCATGAGGCTCCAGTCGCTTTCGCCGCCCACCGCATTGACCTCGAACAGCCGGCGCGCCCGGCTCAGCCGATGCTTGCCGCCCGACCAGACCGGCGCCCCGGTGGCAGCCTTCAGTTTGGGCACCAGCGCCGAATGATCGATATGGGTGTGGGTGAGGATGATCGCGTCGACCGGGCGGCCGGCAATGGCGCTCGTCAGGGCCGCGAGGTGCGCGCCATCGTCTGGGCCAGGGTCGATCACCGCCACCCGGTCATTGCCGACAATGAAGCTGTTGGTGCCCTTGAACGTGTAGGGGCCGGCATTGGGAGCGGTGATGCGGACGAGGCCCGGAGCCACCATCACGGGGTGGCCGGTTGCTGCGTCGAACGTGGTGTTGAAGCTCAGCGCCGGCGTCTGGCCAGCCATTGCGCTCTCCCAGGCGAGCGACTAGTAATCGGCGCTAGCAATGCTCCTCAAAATGAAGGATTGGCAATGGCCTTGACGCTCACCACGCCGAATACCGTACTCGGCGTGCTCTCGCCCAAATCGCAGTCGGCGCGCCTCGCGGCAAACCTCGTCACCGTGGTGCTCGGCTCGCTGGTCCTGGCGCTGTCGGCCAAGCTTTCGGTGCCGGTTATGCCGATCCCGGTCACGCTGCAGACCATGGCGGTCGCGGCGCTGGCGGCCGGCTTTGGCTGGCGCATCGGCGTTGCGACCGTGGCGCTCTATATTGTTCAGGGTCTGTCGGGTCTGCCGGTCTTTGCCACGGGCGGCGGCCTCGATTACGTCATGCGCCCGTCCTTCGGCTTCATCCTCGGCTACCTGCCGATGGCCTACATTATCGGTCGGGCCGCCGATCTCGGCGCTTCGGGCCGTATCGTGCTGCTGTTCGGCGCCATGCTGCTGGCCGATGCGGTGCTGTTCGCTTTCGGCTTCACCTGGCTGCTGGTCGTCGCCAATGTGATCGTGCAGTCCGGCGCGACGCTGCCGGGCTGGCTCGATGCCACCAACCTCATCGGCACCGCCTGGAACGGCGCCGTCGCCCCGTTCATCCTGTGGGACGTGCTGAAGATGGCTTTCGCGGCGCTCAGCGTCGTCGGCATCTGGAAGCTGCTGCCTAAAAAGGGCTGAACGGCCTCTCGGACAATTGGAAAGGGCCGGTCAGCTGACCGGCCCTTTCTCTTGGCGTATGCCCCGGGGGCAGGTGCAGCACCCTAGTTGGTGAACACCGCCAGCGAACCATCGGCGGCAACGCCGATGGCGATCACCTCCTCGGCCGAGGTGTTGTTGGCTTCGAGCCAGGCGTCGAGCGCCACATTGGAGGCGAGCGCCAGCTGCAGATCGTCGATCTCGTCGGCATTGCCGCTGAGCGCCAGATCGAACGCCGTGGCGTTCTCGGCATTGATCCAGCCACTGACATCGTAGGTGGTGGCGTCGATGTCGGTGAGGCTGGCAAGGCTCGTCTCGGTCCAGTGGCTGCGCTCGATCAGCGAGATCACCACACCCAGCTCATCATCGGCTGTTAAGGACGCAGCCGCAGACCCATTGGCGGTGAGGCTGCCAGCCGTGCTATCTTCAGTTCTGAGGTCGTCAAGTCCGAGACTGGCCGTAGCGTTGATATCGGTCGCGACTCCGAGCGACAGGCCGCTTTCGCCCGATGAGGACGCGCTGCCGCCGAGCGAGACGCCTACGCCGATGTCGAGCGCCAGGGCGGGCGCGGATAGGACGCAGAGGCAGGCGAGCGCTGCGGCAAGGGTTTGAGTTTTCATGATGTTGGCTCCGTTGCAGTTGCGTCGAGGAGCTTCCCGGATTCGCCCTGACACGTTCATGAGATCGTTGTCAGGCAATGGTCAGGGTCGAGAACGTATTCTGTCGAGCATGCTCCCTACTCGCCCGAATCATCGCTTGTTGCTCGCACTTGTCTGCGTCGCGGGGCTGTTCCTCCCTTCCGCCGCGCTGGCGCAGATCGACCTTGGTCTCGACCTGGGCGGCCTCGGCGGTGTCGATGTCGGCATTGGCGGCGATGACGGGCTGGGCGTGGACGTTGATCTCGGTGGTGACGGTGGGCTGGGCGTCGACGTTGACCTCGGTGGCGACGGTGGGCTGGGCGTCGACCTTGACCTTGGTGGCGACGACAGCGGCCTCGACATCAACCTGGG
>NZ_LAJE02000129.1 GCF_000970465.2 Devosia insulae DS-56 | reverse complement strand
GGACAGGGGTGGGGGTGTTCTTCCCGCGCCGGCCTGGCAGCCGTGTTGCCACGACGTAGGTTCGCCGACTGCGCACCGAGCTACCACCGCAGTGCAAACCGCCCGATCACTGCCCCAATCAGCGCCGTCGCAAGCACACCTGCGGTGTACCAGATGGCGATGAAGGGCATGCCGCTTTCCGTGCAGTGGAACGCGTAGACCCAGACCCCTGCACCGCCGGCGAACAGCCCGGCGGCGAAGCCGGCGAGGGTCGGGTTGGTCGGCGCGGCGCGGCGCATGGCGAGGATGACCGCAGCATAGATCGGAGCGGCGAGCGCGACGATGTAGAACGGGCAGCGCAAGGCGGTGCTGCCCATCACCAGGCGGCCCATCTGCTCGGGCCCCATCAGCATGAGTTGCAGCAGACCGCCGGCGCCGACCAGCAGCACCAGCATGGCGAGGCCGATCACCTGACGGCGGAGCTTGCCGCCGGGGCGCGCCAGGTTGAGCGCCGCGATGCCGCCGATAATGGCGAAGCCCGCCGTGTAGGCGAACTTGGTCCAGAACATCATGCTGCCGGGCGCTTGCATCATGTCGGGCCTGGGGCCGAGCCAGGCGAGCATGATGATCGCCGACAGCACGATGCCGAGGCCGGCCCAGCCGAACAGGCGGGCCTGCAGGGCCCGACGTGGAGTCGGCCTCAGGTCGGCGGTGAGCCGGTCGAGCAGCTCGTCACTCATCGGAGCGCCCTCCAAAGCGGTCGGCGAGCGATTTGAGCCCGCGATGGATCGAAACCTTCACTGCCGATTCCGACATACCGCTGCGCGCCGCGGCTTCGGCGATCGAGGCGCCCTCCAGCCGCACCTGGCGGATCAGGTCGGCGCGGCGGGCGGGGAGGCTCGACAGCACCGTATCGACATCCATGCGGGCGCTGGCGTCGCCGGTGTCGTCGCGAGCGAACAATGCCGCGTCGTCTTCCAGCGGCACGGTGGCGCGGACCTTGCTGCGGCGGAAATGGTCGATCAGCTTGTAGCGCGCGATGGCGTGCACCCAGGCGGTCAGCGGCTGGTTGCGGTCATAGGTCAGCCGTCGCGTGTGGATGGCCATCAGGGTTTCCTGCACCAGGTCGTCGCTGTTGGCGGCGAGCGCGGGGGTTAGGCGGCGCGCGAAATACGGGCGCAGGGTCCGGCGCAAGTCTTCCAGCAGCGCACGATAGGCGTTCGCATCGCCGTCGAGCGCCTTCAACATCAGCGCGCGGAGTCGCGCTTCCATGTCCGAGGTGACGCTCATTGAATCCTGAATTCGCTGGAGACGCTGCAAAGGTTACACCGCCCGACGAAGTCTGTCGCGCGGTCACGAACGCGTGACGACGTAACCTTGTGCAGTCCGGCCGCGAATTCCTCCTCGTAACGCCGCGCTGAGGCGGCCAAACGGGAGACTTTCGATGAAGACCATGCTTTCCGCCTTTGCCCTTGCGGCCGCTCTGGGTTTTGCCGGCAATGTCGCTGCCGAGGATGCGATGTCGACGCCGATGGCCGCCGAACCGATGGCCGGTGACGCCATGGCAGCCGATCCCATGGCAATGACGCCGGACGAAATGTTGAAAGCCTGTCTCGAGAAGGCCGGCATGGAAGCCGACGCGATGAAGAAGGACGACGCCACGAAGGCCTGCCACACGGCGCACAATATGGCCGGCGATGCGATGGGCGGCGATGCGATGTCGGCTGAACCGATGGCCGACGGCGCGATGGCCCCGGCGCAATAAACTATCCGTGATAGGCTGCAATCGCTCCCCGAACTGCCGTTCCTAAGGTAGGCGGGGAGCGACGCCGGAACCATTCGGGGGAACAATGACCGATCAGGCCATCGACAGGATTGAAGCCGACAAGCCGGCGAAGCCGAAAGGGCCGCTGATCTATCGGCAAGCGATCCTGACCCGCGTCACCCACTGGGTGTGGGCGATCGCCATGTTCTTCCTGTTGCTCACCGGCCTGCAGATCTGGAACGCTCATCCGGCGCTCTATGTCGGCGCCCAGTCGGGCTTCGAGTTCAACAATGAGATCCTGAGGATCGGCGCGGAGAATACCGACGCCGGGCCGCGCGGCTTCACTACGGTGTTCGGGCAGAAGTTCGACACCACGGGAGTCCTGGGGATGAGCGAGCTCCGGGGGAACCCGAACTTCGTCGGCTTTCCGGGTTGGGCCACCATTCCGTCGTTCCGCGATCTCGCGACCGGCCGGGTAGTGCATTTCTTCTTTGCCTGGATCCTTGTCGGGGCGCTGGCCATCTGGCTGATCTCCAGCCTCTTCAATGGCCACCTGTGGCGCGACGTGATCCTCAAGCCGCGCGATTTCCGTGAGCTGCCCAAGGATATCTGGGAGCATGTCCGGTTCCGCTTCCACCATCGCCGAACCTATTCGCCGCTACAGAAAGTCGCCTATTTCGGGGTGTTCTTCATCCTGTTCCCGCTGATCATCCTCACCGGGCTCGCCATGTCGCCGACGATGAATGCCGGCTGGCCGTGGCTGGTCGAAGTGTTCGGCGGGCGGCAGACGGCGCGCACCATCCACTTCATCGTCATGCTGCTGCTGGTGCTGTTCTTCGTGGTGCATATCGCCATGGTGGTGCTGGCAGGGCCGATCAATGAGTTGCGCTCGATGATCACCGGGTACTATCGCACCAGCCCCGAAGAGCTCCCCTCCCCCTTGAGGGGAGGTGCTGTCTTTTATTCACCTCTGA
>NZ_LAJE02000128.1 GCF_000970465.2 Devosia insulae DS-56 | reverse complement strand
TGCCATATCGGGCCCGGGCGTGATCATCAGGTGTAGATGCGGATGGCCCCGAACTCGCCGGCATGATTGACCTTCAGAATGCGCCTGACGGTCAGCGCAGCCGATCGCGGTTCCCAAAACGCCATGCCCCTCAGCCCACCCCCCGTTGGCCGCAACCTCGGGAGATGATAGGCAACAGCCAACCTCGTTGGAAAGCGCCATGCCAAGTTTCGTCCCCGATCTGCCGGTGCTGCTCGGCTTTGCCGTCGCCACGTTCGTCCTGATGATCACGCCCGGGCCCGATATGGCGCTGCAGATGAGCCGCGCCATCAACTATGGCCGGGCGCATGGGCTGGCCGCGATGTTCGGGGCGATGACCGGTATCATGGTGCATACGACGCTGGTGGCGTTCGGCATTTCGGTGCTGATCCTTGCCGCGCCGCCGCTGTTCATGGCGCTGAAGATTGCCGGCGCCGTCTACCTGATCTGGTTGGCCTGGCAGGCGATCGCCCATGGCGGCGGGCTGCGGCTCACCGAGGCGGCAAAGAAGGTGCCGACGCTGTGGCAGAGCTTTGCCACCGGGCTCGGCATCAACCTGCTCAACCCCAAGGTGGTGCTGTTCTTCGTGACCTTCCTGCCGCAGTTCGTCGAGGCGCATGACCCGGCCGCGGCGGGGAAGCTGTTGTTTCTCGGGGCGCAGTTCGTGGTGCTGTCGATCCCGCTCGGCTTCCTGATCGTTTTCGCCGCCGAAAAGCTGGCCGACGCCTTCAAGCGCAGCAAATGGGTGGAGCGGGCGCTGAACTGGAGCTTTGCCGCGATCTTTACCGCCTTCGCCGCGACCATCCTTACCGCACAGGCCCGACATTGAACTATTCCCACGCCTTCCACGCCGGAAATTTCGCCGATGTGATGAAGCATCTCATCGTCACCCGGCTGGTCGAGTACCTGAAAAAGAAGGACGCGGCGTTCCGGGTGATCGATACGCATGCCGGGATCGGTCGATATGATCTCACCGGCGCCATCGCCAAGCGCTCGCCGGAATGGGCCGAGGGGATCGGCAAGCTGCTGCAGGGCGGGCTACCGCAGAAGGCGCAGGTGCTGGCCGAGCCCTATCTCAAGGTGATCGCCGAGCTGAACCCCAACGACAAGCTGGAGACCTATCCGGGCTCGCCGCTCTTGGTCCGAAAACTGTTCCGGCCGCAGGATCGGCTGTCGGCGCTGGAGCTGCACCCCGAATATGCCGAGCGGCTGGGCAAGCTGTTCGAAGGCGACGTGCAGGTGCGGGTGATCCATCTCGATGGCTGGCTGTCGCTCAACGCCCATGTGCCGCCCAAGGAGAAGCGCGGCCTGGTGTTGGTCGATCCGCCGTTCGAGGAGCGCGGCGAGTTCGAGCGGCTGGTCGATGGGCTGGTAAAGGCGCACGGCAAGTTCGCCACCGGGGTTTATGCGCTGTGGTATCCGCTGAAGGACACCCGCGCCGTGCACGATTTCATCTCGGCGCTGCGCGATACCGGCATCCAGAGGATGCTCAGGGCCGAGCTCAGCATCCGTCCGGCTTCCAACCCGCCGCGGCTGCATGGCTCGGGGATGATCCTCGTCAACCCGCCCTTCACGCTCGAGGGCGAGTTGCGCATCCTGCTGCCGGCGCTGGCGCAGCTGCTGGGCGACCCCGGCCAGGGCCGGCACAAGCTCGAATGGCTGCGCGGGGAAGAGTGAGGGTGCCCGAAGGGCGGATGAGGGGTCCGCGAAACGAAGTGTAGCGCGGCCGGAGCGAAGCGACGGGCGATGTGTACGCGGAGAGAACCCCTCATCCGGCCTTCGGCCACCTCGCGGCGAGGGCTTTGCCCTCGTCCGCTGACCACAAGGGGAGAAGGCCACCCAACCCCTGTCCGTGCTCCATATGCGATTGCGCTGCGCTTGCGGGGGAGGGAGGCGACGACTGCAAGGTCCCGTCGGACTGCCGTCCTATAGCTCGAACTCGTAATAGACCATCTTCTCGCCCTTGCCGCCCACCTTGACGTAGAGGCCATTGGCTTCGAGGTTGTCGAGCTCGGTGCCGAGCCAGGCTTCGCGGCAGCCGAGTTCGCGGCCCCAGGCGAACATCGCTTCGACCATGCGGGTGGCGATGCCCTGGCGCAGATGGGTCGAGGCGGTGCCGACCTCGTCGATATAGAGCTCGGTGACCTTATCGGGGTGCCGGTGGATGACGGCGGCGCATTGGCCGACCACCACGCCATTGTCGAAGGCGAGCAGCATCAGGTGGCCGGGCTCCAGCAGGTAGGCTTCGAGCCGCTCGGGATGGATCGGTTCGTCGAACACGTCGGGCGCCACCTCGGCGAAATCGAGCTCGTCGCCGGGTTGCATGCGTCGGATCTGGATGGGCATGGCTGGTCTCCGATGAAAGGAGGCGTCACCAGCAGAAGCCGGATCAGACGTGCCGAAGGGCACCGCGCCGTGGTTGCCGCGCCGGGGCGGGCCAGCTAGGTGTAACACCCCGCCGTCTTGCCCTTCAACTCACGCCGGTGGCGTGACGAGGTTCCGCCGTGTCGCTGAGTTCCAGCCTTGCGCTGTTCAAGGTGCCGTCGTTCACGCCCGCACTGCTGGCGATCCTCTGCTCGGTGCTCGCCGAAGCGGTCGGGTTCAGCTACATGGCACTGCTGGCGGTCGAAAAGATCGGCATGAGCCCGCTGGAGCTCAGCGCCTTCCTGACGCTGTCGGCGATCTCGGGCATTGCGGTGACCACGGTCTTCGGGCACCTGCACGACCGGCGGCCGGTGCTCTGGCCGCTGTTGGTTTCACTGGGCGCCAAGGTCGTCGCGTTCGGGTTGTGCGCCGTGCTGACCCAGAGCTGGATGCTGATCGCCGTGGCCGTTGCGCTGTTCGGGCCGAGCTCGGCCTCGTTCGCGCTGATGTTCGCGATGGCCAAGGGCTATCTCGACCGGGTCGGCGGCGAGACAGTGTCGCGCGGCATGGCGAGCCTCAGGGTCGCCTCGTCGCTGAGCTGGGCGATCGGGCCGGCGCTCGGTGCGGCACTGGTGGCAGGGTGGAGCTTTACCGGCGTCTATGTCGGCGCGGCGCTCCTGTCTGCGCTGGCTCTGGTGGTGGTGTTCGCGAGCCGGATCAAGGTGGTCCCCGCAGCGACCGAGGAGCGGCAGAAGATCACGCTCGGCGTGGTGCTGGCCGCGGCGCCCGCAGTTATCGCCATGACGGCGTTTCACACCTCGATGTTCATGGGCTCGAACGCCATGTCGATCGTGGTGGCGCGGGAGCTCGGTACCGAAACCGATGTGGGACTGCTGTTCAGCCTGTGCGCGGCAGTCGAGGTGGTGGTGATGGGGCTGTTCGTCATCCGCCCGATGCGCCGGGCCAGCGTTGGGCTGCTGGCCTTCGGTTTCCTGCTGTTTGCCGGCTACTTCATCATGGCGATCGTCTGGCCGACCCTGCTGTCGCTCTATCTGGGGCAGATCCTGCGCGCTGCGGGAATCGGGATCCTCAGCGTCGTCGGAATGGCTTACGTGCAGGAATTGCTGCCCGGCCGGGCCGGCGTCGCGTCGGCACTGTTCGGCAACACCATGAGCGCCGGCGGCCTGTTATCCGGACTGGGGACCGGCCTGTTCGCCGAAGCCTTTGGCTACTGGTCGATCTTTTCGGTCTGCACGGGCCTCTGCCTCGCCGGTGCGGCAGTGCTCTTCGTGCCGGCGGGGCGACGCATAGAGGCCGCCTGAACGCGGTGGAACCAGGCGAGCTTGTGCCTTATGCGGTGAGCGCGTCGCGCTCTTTCTTGGTCAGCCGCTCGGTCTCGCTCTTCAGCTGCCCGCAGGCAGCGAAGATGTCGCGGCCGCGCGGGGTGCGGACGGGGCTCGCATAGCCGGCATTGTTGACGATGTCGGCGAAGCGCTCGATGCGCGACGAGCTCGAGCAATCGTAGTTGGTGCCGGGCCAGGGGTTGAACGGGATCAGGTTGATCTTGGCCGGAATGCCGGCGAGCAGCCGCACCAGTTCGCGCGCGTCGGCGTCGGAATCGTTGATGTCCTTGAGCATCACATATTCGAAGGTGATGCGGCGGGCATTGCTGAGACCAGGGTAATCGCGGCAGGCCTGGATCAGCTCCTTGAGCGGATACTTCTTGTTGATCGGCACCAGCATGTCGCGCAGTTCGTCGCGCACCGCGTGCAGCGAGATCGCCAGCATGACGCCGATCTCACGGCCAGTCGGCTCGATGTAGGGCACGACGCCCGAGGTCGAGAGGGTAATGCGGCGCTTCGACAGCGAGATACCGGCTTCGTCGGAGGCGATCAGCAGCGCCTGCTTGACGTTGTCGTAATTGTAGAGCGGTTCGCCCATGCCCATCATCACCACATTGGTGATGGCGCGGCTGTCGCCTTCCGAACCGCCCGAGCCGCGCGGCGCCGGCACCAGGCCACCGTCATTGGGGCGCGCGCCGCCGGGGAAATCACCGAGCCGCTCGCGCGCCATCAGGATCTGCCCGAGGATCTCGCCGGCGGTGAGGTTGCGCACCAGCTTCTGCGTGCCGGTGTGGCAGAACGAGCAAGTGAGCGTGCAGCCCACCTGGGACGAGACGCAGAGCGTGCCGCGGTCTTCCTCGGGGATGTAGACGGTCTCGACCTCGACCGGCGGCAGCAGCGGGTTCTTGGGATCGCGGAAGCGGAACAGCCACTTGCGGGTGCCATCGATCGAAATCTGTTCGGTGACGATCTCGGGGCGGTCGAGCAGGAAGGTGTCGGCGAGCTTCTGCCGGAACCCCTTCTGGATGTTGGTCATCCGGTCGAAATCGGTGACGCCGTTGTGGTAGATCCAGTTCCATAGCTGGCTGGCGCGCATTTTCGCTTCGCGCTCGTCGAGGCCGATGCCCATCAGCGTGTCGCGCAGCTCGGATTTCATCAGGCCGACCAGCGACGTCCGCCCGGATTTCGGGCGGTCGGCATGGGCGTGATGATCGAGGTCGAGGGCGATACTCATGGTGCGGGCGGCTCTCTCAGCGTGCGCATGTTTGGTGGTCGCGCGGTCGAACCAGAAAAGTCTCACAACTTTTCCTGACCACGCTTCTTAGGGCGCGGCCTGTAACATAGTAGCAGAGTTTGCGCAAAACACGGGGG
>NZ_LAJE02000127.1 GCF_000970465.2 Devosia insulae DS-56 | reverse complement strand
CAGTGATCCTCCCCCGCCACGCGGGGGAGGATCACGGAGAGGGCGGAGACGCCTTGCCTACTTCGCCACTGGCGTCAGGCTCAGCAGCACCTTAACCCGTTCGTGGATGCCGGCGGGGTTGTTGGGGCGGGCCCAGGCGTTGGACTCGTCCGGCCAGCCGGTGAAGTTGCGGGTCGAATACTCGTACCAGGCGGGGTTCGAGAACAGCGTGATCACCGGCAGGTTCTCGGCCACCTGGGTCATCACCGAGGTGATCTTTTCCTTCTGCACCGCGACATCGGCGGTGGCGCTGATGGCGGCAAGATCGGCCTCGATGCCTGGGATCTTCATCTGGTGCATGGCCTGCTCATTGAGCGTGCCGGGCACCATCGAGCGCGGGTTGAACATCGAGTAATAGGTGAACCAGGGGGTCGAGCTCAGGTTGGTCCACATGATGTAGACGTCGAAATTGCCGGTCGGGATGTTGTCGAACCAGGCGCCTTCCTCGGGCGTCTCCATCTCGCCGTTGATGCCGATGTCCTGCAGGTTCTCCGAAACGGTCTGGAGCGTGTTCACCCAATCGTCCCAGCCGGCCGGCACCGCCATCTTGAAGGCGATCGGGGTGCCGTCGGGGTTATCGCGCCAGCCGTCGCCGTCCTTGTCGACGAAGCCGGCGTCATCGAGGACTTTCTTCGCCGCCTCGGGGTCATAGGTCATCAGGTACTGGTAGGGCGCCAGCGCCGCGGTATCGATCCAATCCTTGTAGAACATGCCTTCGCCGATCGGGTACTCGGCCGGCGTGGTCAGCCCGAAGGTGGCGATATCGACCAGCGTGCCGCGGTCGATGGCCATCGACATGGCCTTCCTGAACTCGAGGTTGTTGAACGGCGCCTTGGTGGTGTTGAGCTGCAGGTTGGTGCCGGCGTCGGGCGGCAGCCAGTAGTGGTTGTCCGGGCTCTTCGACGCATAAGTGATCTCGGGATCGGTGATGCCGTCGGTGGCCCAGTCGAGATCGCCATTGGTAATGGCGGCGATCACCTGCAGGTTGTCGGAAAGCTGCGGGTATTCGATGCAGTCGACCTTCACCTCCGCCGCTTCGCGATAGAGCGGGTTCTTGCAGAGCTTGAAGGCATTGCGCGAGAAATCACGCACCTCGGTAAAGGGGCCGGTCGCCACCACCTTGGGGTTGGCGTAGTTCACCGGGTCGGCAATGTCCTTCCAGATGTGCTCGGGCAGCGGGAAGACCGGGCCGATATTGAGCCGCGCCAATGAGTCGGCGGTTTTCAGGTCGAAGCGGACGGTGTGGTCATCGACCGCCACCACGTCGACGATCGAGCCGGTGTCTTTCTCAGCGCTGTAGATGTCGTAGCCGATGGGGAAATCCAGGTGCGCCTTGGCGTAGTTGAAGGTGAAGACCACGTCGGCGGCGGTGAACGGCTCGCCATCGGACCACTTGACGCCCTCACGCAGGTGGTAGGTGACGCTCTTCAGGTCGGCGCCGACCTCGTAGGAGGTGGCGAGGGCCGGAAAATCGTTGTCCGGGTGCCAGACATTGTCGATCCACAGCGGCTCATAGGCGAAATCCTGCACATAGGCGTGCGGACCGGTGAGATTGTAGGGGTTGTAGTTCTCGACATGCGCATCGGTGTGAACCGGGGCGATGCGGATAATCACCTCGGCCTGCGCGGTGGTCGTAAGGGCGGCGCCGGCGAGCGCCGTGGTGGTGAGAAGGGTCAGTAAACGCAGTCGGTGCATGGCTTGTCTCTCCCTGTGAGATCGATCCCATATCGATCAGCCGTTTGCAGTCGAAGAAGCTCCTGAGGCGTAGTCCTTGTGTGTCGCGAGATCTGATCTCGCTGTGGTCAACTCGCAGTCAGTGCCGGCGCCACGGTGCGGGACGTCGGCGACAGGCTCCGGACCGGGCCGACGCTCTGGCGCATGATCAGCTCGGTGGGGATGGTGATGATCGGCGTAGCCACGGGTTCGCCATCGAGGATGGAGAGCAAGAGGCGGGTGGCGACGCGCCCCGCCTCGTCGACCGGCTGGCGCACCGTGGTGAGGCCGGGGGTCAGGTGGCGGGCGTGGAAATTGTCGTCGAAGCCGAGCAGCGAGATCTCCTCGGGGACCCGCTTGCCGGCGCCTTTCAGCGCCAGCAGCGCGCCGGCCGCGACGTCGTCGTCGCCGGCGAAAATCGCGGTGGTCTGGGGGCGCTCGATCAGCAGACGCGCCGTCGCTTGCTGGCCGAAGGTCTCGGAGAAGCTGCCATGCTCGACATAGATGTCGTCGCGGGAAAGCCCGAACCCGGCCAGCGCCGCGTCGATACCGCTGAGGCGCTCGTAGGTATCGCGATAGATGGTGCCGCCCGAGAGATAGGCGATGTGACGGTGCCCCGCCTCGAGCAGCAGCCGCATGCCGGCCTCAGCCCCCGTGGCATTGTCGATGGTGACGCGGGCCCGGGCCGGCGGACACTCGTTGCCGCCGACGGTGACCACCGGGGTTTTTGACCGCGCGACGATTTCCAGCACATCGTCGCGCAGGGCATTTTCGAGATAGAGGATCAGCCCGTCGCAGGCACGGTCGAGCAGCTCGATAATGGCATGCGCTTCTTCATCGCGATCGGCGTAGCCGGAGGCGACGATGATGCTTTTGCCAGCGCTGCGCGCGGTTTCCTGCATGCCGCCGATCATCTGGGCGTAGAACGGGCTCGAGACGTTGACGACCACCCCGCCGATAATGTCGGATCGGTTGGAGCGAAGGCCGCGCGCCATGGTATTGGGGCGATAGCCGAGTTCCTGGATGGCCGCTTCGACGGCCTTCCGGGCTTCGTCCGAGACGTAGCCGTTGCCCGCGATCAGCCGTGAAACGGTGGATCGGGACACGCCGGCTTTCTTCGAGACGTCGGTAATCGTCGCCATGGGAACTCGACATGAGATCGATCCCACATATGAGCGCGACGACGACGGGGTTGTCAACGGGGGACCGCGATGGCGGGGTTCAAGGTGCAGCCGCTCGACACGAGCACGTGGCCGGCGTTTGCGGCGCTGGTCGAGCGCAATAACGGCGTATGGGGCGGTTGCTGGTGCATGTCGTTCCACCCCGAGGGCGTCGGCAAAGGCCGGTCGCCCAAACAGAATCGCGCCGACAAAGAGGCCCGCGTAGAGCGTGGTGAGGCGCACGCAGCGCTGGTGTTCGACGGCGAGATCTGCGTCGGCTGGTGCCAGTTCGGCGGGCCCGCCGAACTGCCCCGCATGAAGGCGCGGCGAGCTTATGAAGCGGAGCCGGCGCTGAAGCCGGACTGGCGCATCACCTGCCTGTTCGTCGACAAGGCGCAGCGCAAGCGCGGTGTGGCCGCCGCGGCGCTGGCCGGTGCGCTGGGCGAAATCGCCCGGCTGGGCGGTGGGCTGGTGGAGAGCTTTCCCGAGGACACCGAAGGCCGCGCGGTGTCAGCGTCGTTTCTCCACAATGGTAACCTGGCGATGTTCGAGCAGGCCGGTTTCACCCGCCGGCGCCGGCTGGGCAAGGATCGCTGGCTGGTGACGGCGGTGGTGGGCAGCACAAGCGGAAGTCAGCCGGTTGGCGCTAATGCAGGCACCAATGGGTGGAAATCGAAGTGGTGGAGCTGAGCGGAATCGAACCGCTGGCCTCATCATTGCGAACGATGCGCTCTCCCAACTGAGCTACAGCCCCGCTTCGATGGCGCGCTTATTAGCCAATCCCAGCGCCGAGGACCAGTCCTTTTTTCAGGCGACGAGCCGCTGGTCGACGAGGCTGCGCGCGGTGGCGACGGCTGCGTCGGGCCCGGGAATGGTGGGGCGGGCGAGCAGCAGCCGGCCGCTATTGCCGTCGACGCGCCTGACATGGCCGAGTTCGGCGGTGTTGGAGCCGATCTGCGGATCGAACAGGCCGATCAGGCGGACCACCCAGTTGGGCATTTCGAAGCGCGGGGCCCGGCCGGCGACCTGCGGCAGCGCCGTGCGGAGCGCGGTGGCCAGCTCGAACAGGCTCATCTCGCGGTCGGCGAGGATGTGGCGCTTGCCACCCGCGGTTGGCGCTGTCATGGCCGCCACCTGGGCGGCGGCGACGTCGCGGACGTCGATGATGGAAAAGCTCATCTTCGGCGCGGCCGGGATCGAGCCGTTGAGCAGGCGCTGCACCAAGAGGCCCGAGGTGCCGACATCCTCATCAAGCAGCGGGCCGAGGATGGCGCCGGGATTGATGGTGGCAAGCCGCTCGCGGGCGCCAAAGCTGTCGGCGACGGCCCAGGCCTCGCGCTCGGCGCGCAGTTTCGATTCGGCATAGGCGCTGACCTTGGGGCTATCCGGATTGGTCCAGTCGGCAGTGGTGAAGGTGCGGCTGTAATCGTCATGGCCATAGGCGATGGCGGCAATCGAAGAGGTGACGACGACGCGCTCGACGCCGCCGGTAAAGGCAGCGCTGACGGCGCGACGGGTGCCTTCGACGGCAGGACGGATCAGGTCGTTCTTGTCCTTGGGCATTTCGAGGACGAAAGGCGAGGCGACGTGCTGCAGGTAGCGCACGCCGGACATCGCTTCAGCCCAACCTTTATCGGCAAGCAGGTCGAGCGGGACGAATTCCAGCCGCGCGGTGTCGGCGCCGTGGGCGGCGAGGGTTTTCCTCACCTTTTCGGCGCGCTCGAGGCTGCGCAGAGAGCCGCGGACGGTGTAACCTTGCGCCAGCAGTTGCAGGGCGACATGGCCGCCGAGAAAGCCGGAAATGCCGGTGACGAGGACGCGGTCAGGCTGGTCGGACATTTGGGGTATCCCTCCGTTGAACTGAACGATATGTACGAATATCGTTCAGTTCGTTCAAGATATCGGCGAAGGAATAATTGGCGTGGCGGAGATCGACAGGCGGGAGCAGATCCTTTCGGCGGCGCGGCGGCTGATCCTCAGGCAAGGGTTGCGCGCCACCTCGATGGAGGCGATCGCGGCCGAGGCGCGGGTGGCCAAGCCCACGCTCTACAAATATTTCGGCGACAAGAACGCGGTGTTCGAGGCGATCGTCGCCGAGCTGATGGTGGAGCTGCACGAGCGGTTCGTCGCGGCGCTCACCGGCGACGGGACGGTGGTCGCCCGGCCGGCGGCGGCGCTGTCAGCCAAATACGAGGCGATCGATCGGCTGCTGGGGCAATCGCCGCCTGCCGACGAGCTCTATGACGAGCACGAGCAGGTGCGAACCGCGGTTCTGTCTCTTATCCCCCTCCGACGCTGCCGACCAGCGACCTAGGTGCGTTTCACGCTGGCGACGTATCCTTGAGAAGCACACTACACCGA
>NZ_LAJE02000126.1 GCF_000970465.2 Devosia insulae DS-56 | reverse complement strand
TGCGAGTCGCATTTCGGCTTTTACGCCGCCCAGCCGATCGCCGACGAAAGCATCGAACTGCTCGCTTACGCCATGCGGGGCATCAAGTGGTTTCATCGCCAGCTGCTGATGAGCCATGGCCTGCTGCGTGCCGGCTTCACCGTTGCGTCAGGCGCTGATGCGCTCATCATTCCCACTCTGCTTGATGCCTGCGGCGTACCGCATGATTTCCGCCTCGGTGATCTCGGCGCCCTCGAGCAGGCCGGCCATACGGCCCTCGCGCATCACCACCACGCGGTGGCTGAGCCCGATCACTTCCTGCATTTCCGACGAGATCACGATGATCGATTTACCCTCGGCGGCCAGCGCCGCGATGATGTGATAGATCTGCTGCTTGGTGCCCACATCGATGCCGCGCGTCGGCTCATCCATGATGATGATGTCGGGCTCCGACTCCATCGTCTTGCCCAGCATCAGCTTCTGCTGGTTGCCGCCCGACAGCCGCCCCACCGCCACCGAGGGGTCGCGGGCTCGGATATCGAAGCGGCGCACGGCGCGATCGAGCGCCTTCTGCTCGCTGGAAAAATCGAGAAAGCCGGCCTTGAGGTGCTTGCCGAGCGTCAGCAGCGTCAGGTTGGGCCTGAGGCCCATATTGAGCAGCAGGCCTTTGCCCTTCCGATCCTTGGTCATGTAGGCGAGGCCGGCGCTCACCGATTGCGCCACCCGGGTGAAATTCACTGGCTTGCCGTTGACCTGCACCTCGCCGGCGGCGCGGTGCACCAGCCCGACGATCGCTTCGGCCACCGCGGTGCGGCCCGAGCCGATCAGCCCGGCAAAGCCGAGAATCTCACCGCGTCGCATGTCGAACGAGATGTTGCGCACCCCCGGCGCCTCGAGCTTGCGCACCGACAGCACGATGGGCGCGTCGACATCCGGTTCGTGCTTGGGCGGATAGAGGTTGGTGAGCTCGCGGCCGACCATCATCTGCGCTGCCGAATCCGGCGTCATCACTTCGGTACCGACCGTGGCGATCAGCTGCCCGTCGCGCAGCACGGTGACGCGCTTGGCCAGTGCCATCACCTCATCGAGCTTATGCGAGATGAAGATGATGGCGACGCCGCGTGCCGTCAGCCGGCGGATCTGCTCGAACAGCGTCTGCGTCTCGCCCACCGACAGCACCGCGGTCGGCTCGTCCATGATCAGCACGCGGGCATCGCGGCTGATCGCCTTGGCGATCTCGACCATCTGCTTGTCGGCCACCGACAGCGTGCTGATGCGCGTATCGGGATCGACGTGGACATGCAGCGTTTCGAGGATCGAGCGAGCCTTCGCGCGCATCTCTGCCACATCGAGGAAGCCGAAGCGGCGGATCTCGCGGCCGAGAAAAATCGACTCGGCGACCGTCAGGTGCTCGGCGAGGTTCAGCTCCTGGTGGATCAGGACGATGCCCATCGCCTCGGCCTGGCCGTTGGGCGGCAGCACAACGGGCTTACCGTCGAACATCACCGTGCCGGAGCTCGGCTGCTCGATGCCTGAAAGGATTTTGATGAGGGTGGATTTGCCTGCGCCATTCTCGCCGATCAGCGCATGCACTTCGCCGCGCCTGACCTCGAAATCGACGCTGAACAGCACCGGGACGTCGTTGAACGACTTCGAAATCCGGCTTGCCGCAAGGATTGGCGGCGCTGACGCGTCAGCGGCGTGCGACATCGATGAGCCCTCCCCCGGGAAGCGGCCGGTTCCTCCTGGCTCTACTTCCGTGATCGGTGATGTAAAGGTTTTCATGACCTATGTAAAGGTTTACATGACGCATCATTGGTGTAGCCTCGCGACGTGACGACTGGCGGAAGCCGCGCCTTCTGATAAGGGATTCCTGGGGACCACCTCGCCGGATGGCGGTGGACGGAGCAGCGCGTGCAGCAACAAAAACTGGCTACGATTGAAGACGTTGCGGCCATTGCCGGCGTTTCCATCGCTACCGTCAGCCGCGCCATCAACGAACCCACCAAGGTCGCCGACGAGACGCGCCGCCGCGTCAACGAAGCTATCGCCCGCACCGGCTACACCACCAACGCCATGGCCCGCTCGCTGCGCATGCGGCGATCCAACATGATCCTGATTCTGGCGCCCGATGTCGGCGACCCGAACTTCTCCAACATCCTCGTCGGGCTCGAGACCGAGGCCAGCAAGCGCGGCTACGGCGTCTTGATCGGCAATACCCAGAACGATGCCGAGCGCGAGGCCGACTATCTGCGCTTCATCAGTTCCAACCAGGCCGACGGGATGATCCTCCTCACCGGCCACCTGCCCTACGGCCATGCCCAGCCCGGCCAGGAAACCCGGCTGCCGCCGATGGTGGCGGTGAACGAGCCGGTGCCCAACAGCGACATCCCGTTCGTCGGGGTCGACAATTTCGAGGGTTCGCGCCTCGCTGCCGAGCATCTGATTTCGCAGGGCCACCGCCGCATCGCCTTCATCGGCCACTCCACCAGCCGGGCGGTGAATCAGCTGCGCGAGCGCGGTTATCGCGCCGCGCTCGAAGCAGCCGGCATCGCCATCGACCCGCTGCTGATCCTCGATGGCGACGGCACCACCGAGAGCGGTCGGCAGGCCACCGAGCACATGTTCGTCCGCGACGTGCTGCCGACGGCGTTCCTCTGCATCAACGATGCGACAGCGCTCGGGGTGATCATCGCCCTCACCGCCCGCCGCTACGACCTGCCGCGCCAGTTCTCGGTGATGGGCTTTGACGACATTTCGTTCGCCAGCTTCGTCACCCCCTCGCTCACCACCATGAAGCAGCCGCGCTTGCGGATCGGCGAAGCCGCCATGGACATGCTGCTCGGCCTGCTCGAAGGCAACCGCCCCGACCGCAACAGCGTGCTGCTGCGCAGCGAACTCATCGTACGGAATTCGGTGGCGCCACCACGGTCGTCGCTGCCTTAGGACCGCCCGCTGCAGGTGCAGTTGGCAAGCTTCAGCTCACCGGAACCTGCGGCTCCCAGCTCGTCAGCACTCCCTCCCACCCCGGGAACCATTCGAGCAGCAGAATCTGCGCGCTACGGTCCCAGCCGAGCCAGATGGCGAGCGCCGTCAGCAGCAGCACCACCCCGAACACCCGCTGGATGGTCGCGGCATGGCTTTGGAACCAGCCGAGGCGGCGGACCAGTTGCCGGCCGCCCAACAGCACCGCCGCCATCGGCAAGGCGGTGCCGAGCGAGAAGGCGAGCGTTACCGCAACTGCGCCGAAACCCAACGACTGGTTGAGCGCCAGGGTGATCACCGAGGCCATGATCGGCCCGACACAGGGGCTCCAGGCGAGGCCGAGCCCGAGGCCCACCACTACGCCGCCGCCAAAGCCGTTGCTCTGGCTGGCCGGCGCCCGCCCGGCAAGCCCGCTCGCCAGCCACTCGAACTGCAGTTGCAGCCCGGGGATGACCAGCACCAGGCCGAGAATGGCGAGGACCACGGCACTCAGCGTACGGTTGATGTCGGGTGGCACACCCAAGAGCCGCACCAGCGCGCTCAGCGCCAGCGTCGCCGCGGTAAAGGCGAGGACGAAGCCGACGATCACCCCGATTGGTCGCGCCTTGCCCTGCTGCGTCGCCGTCGCGAGGATCATCGGCAACAGCGGCAGCACGCAGGGCGAGAGGATGGTGATGACGCCCGCGACGAAGGCGAGCGCGATAGTTGCCAGCATCAGCGGTCAGAGCGCGCTGGTATGGGCGTTGAGGCCGTTGACCCCACCGCTGTTCCACAGCTCGACGCCCTTGCCGTCCTTGTCGAGCAGCACGAACGTATCCTGGTAGGTGACGCCGAAGCGGGCCTTCAGCGCCTGCTCCTTGTCATAGTCGGCAATCACCAGGGTCAGGCCCGGGTTCACTTCGTCCCAGCGGGCGTTGAGTTCGGTCACCGTGGCGCGGCAGTTCGGACACCAGGCGGCGTAGAAGAACACCACCGTCGTGCCCTTACTGGCGAGCTCGGCTAGCTGGGCATCGCCCTCATAAGAGAGCACCTGCGAGGCAGGCGCTGCCGCAACCGCTTCTTCCGCGAGCGCCGGAGCGATCAAGGCAGGCGACAACAGGAACAGGGAGGTGAAGAGCAGGCGAAGCAATGGGCGCATGAAATGGTTTTCCGGCACGACGAGCCGTCGATTTGAGCACCATTATCACCTGCGCTCTCGCGCATGCCTATGGCCTCACAGGGAAATTGATTACCGGCCAGCGCCACGGCGCAACCGAAAATTCCTGTCGCACCCCGGAAATTGGAAAGCTGTCGGCAGCATTGGGCAGGCTGGAGCGACTATGATGCGGCCCAGTTCAAGCTCAAAGTGAGAATACTTAAATGCGTTTCAACGTCCTCGCTACGGCGCTCGTCCTCGGCCTTGCTGCCGCCGGCAGCGCGCAGGCCGAACGGCTGACCGATCAGCCGCTGGTCGATGCCGCCTGGCTCAACAGCCAGCTCGGCAAGCCCGACCTGGTGATCATCGATATCCGCGACACCCCCAAGGATGGCACTGCCCCCTATGCCGCCGGCCACGTGCCGGGCGCCGTGGAAGCGCAGTACGCCGCCTATGGCTGGCGCGCCAAGATCGACGGTGCCCCGGGCCTGCTCCCCAAGCTCGAGGATATCTCGGCCAAGATCGCGGCGCTCGGCGTCAGCGACGACACCCAGGTGGTGATCGTGCCCGCCGGCAGCGATGTTGCCGAATTCGGCGGCGCCACCCGCGTCTACTGGACCTTCAAGGTGCTCGGCCACGACAACGTCACCGTGCTCGATGGCGGCTACAAGGCCTGGGCCGATGCCGGCCAGGCGGTCTCGACCGACGTCGTCACCCCGGTGGCCGGTAGCTTCACCGCCAAGCCGCGGCCGGAACTGCGCGCCGAAGTGGCCGAGGTGGAACAGGCCATCGCCAGCGACACCAACCTGATCGACGCCCGCTCGGTGGCGCAGTTCATCGGCAAGGAAAAGACCAACACGGTGCAGTCGCTCGGCACCATCCCGACGGCGGTGAACCTCAACTTCGACAAGTTCTGGGACAAGGACGCCGGCAAGTTCGCCAGTAAGGCCGCCATCGATGCGCTGGTGCAGCAGGCCGGCGTTACCGACACCAACGGCCTGATCACCTTCTGCAACACCGGTCACCTCGCTTCGATCGCCTGGTTCGGCCTCTCCGAGGTCGCCGGCCTCAAGGGCGTGCGCCTCTATGACGGTTCGATGTCGCAGTGGACCCTCGACCCGTCCCGCCCGGTCGTCGTCCAGAACTAAGCCATCCGCGCGACGCCTGAGGGGATC
>NZ_LAJE02000125.1 GCF_000970465.2 Devosia insulae DS-56 | reverse complement strand
CCCCAAGGAGACACGGGCGCTGGCGGGCAAGGTTCGGGCGAAGCTGGGGATGGCTTAGCGGGGCACTGAGGCCTCAAGGACGGCGGAGCCACAAGTAATCGCCGACTGCCGACAGACGGCCCCCTCCCATCCTCCCCCATGAAGGGGGAGGTGCCCCGCCGGTGCGTATGGCACGATCGAGACAGAGCCTCGACTCTTCACCTCCCCCTTCATGGGGGAGGCCGGGAGGGGGCCGTCTCTATCAGTCATCCCCCCAAAACAGCAGAAAGGCCCGCCGCTTCTCGCGGCAGGCCTTCGCTCCCCCAAGACGCCGTGCCTTACGCCGAACGCCGCCTTTGCCGCAGTTCGCGCCACAGCAAACCCACATAGGCCGCGTTGGTCTCGAAGTACCGCCGCCACAGCCGGCGCGGTTCCTGCACCACGCGGAACAGCCATTCGAAGCCGAGCTTCTGCACCAGCACCGGGGCGCGGGCGACTTTGCCGCCATAGACGTCAAAACTGCCGCCGACGCCCATGACGAAGTTCGGGGTCAGCACGTCGCGATATTGCTTCAGGAACCGTTCCTTGCGCGGTGTCGGCATGGCGACGAACAGGCAATCGGCCTTGCTGGCATTGATCGCCTCGACCACTGCGGCTTCGTCCTCGGGCTTGAAATAGCCGTCATGCATGCCGGCGACCACCAGGTCGGGATAGTCCTTGGCGAGCTGCAGGTCGACCGCCTGCAGCACATGCTGTTCGGCGCCAAGCAGATAGGGCCGGTAGCCGTTTTTGGCACAGAGCGCGAAGAGGTTGGTCATGATGTCGACGCCGGCCACCCGCTCGGGCACCGCGACGCCGCAGAGCCGGGCGCCCCAGACGACGCCGGCGCCATCGACATTGATCAGGTCGGCGCTGGCGACATCTTCGCGCAGCTCCGCATTGTTCTTCATGGTCACGAGCTTGGCCACATTGACCACGGTGTGGTGCAGCGGCCGGCGGTTGGCCATCGCCTCGTTGGCGAGGGCCAGGGTCTCGGGCATGGTCAGCACATGGATGGGCGAGCCGAGGAATTCCCGGCGCCGTTCGGCGAGCAGTTGGTGCTCGCGCCAGGCCGTACTGGCGTTGCTTCTGGGATCGGTGCTCATGCGGCGCGGTCCGTGGCGCGGCGGAGCGGGAAGCCGCGCTGGCGCTCGTCGCGGGCTTTCTTGCCCTCGATCCGCGCATCGGGCTTTTTCGCCTTGCGCCAGGTCCAGAGGCCGCGGGTGTCGATCAGCTCCTTGTCCTTGAGCGCCTCGGGGTCGATCAGCCCAAACTGGCGGTGGTCGACCAGCAGCACCACGATATCGGCCCGGTCGATGGCGCTCAGCGCATCGGTGAAGATGATGCCCTTGCCCTCGAGCTCACGCGGCAGCGCCCCGATATGCGGTTCGGCGGCGATCAGCTTGATGTTGGGCACATCGGCCAGGAGTTTGACCACCTCGACCGCCGGGCTCTCGCGCACGTCGTCGATATTGGGTTTGAAGCTGAGGCCGAGGCAGGCAACCGTCTGTTGCCTGGTCGGATCGAGCACCGCTTCGATATCGCGGACCACGGCGAAGGGCCGGTCGGAATTGATGCGGCGGGCCGAGCTCATCAGGCGGGTGCTGTTGGGCGCGGCATCGATGATGAAATAGGGGTCGACCGCGATGCAGTGGCCGCCGACGCCGGGGCCGGGCTGCAGGATGCTGACGCGCGGGTGGCGGTTGGCCAGCTCGATCACTTCCCAGACGTTGAGGCTAAGGTCCTGGCACACCGCCGCCAGCTCGTTGGCGAAGGCGATGTTGACGTC
Source organism: Devosia insulae DS-56 (assembly GCF_000970465.2). Classification (GTDB taxonomy): domain Bacteria; phylum Pseudomonadota; class Alphaproteobacteria; order Rhizobiales; family Devosiaceae; genus Devosia_A; species Devosia_A insulae. The sequence continues at coordinate 3,519 of NZ_LAJE02000125.1, read as the reverse complement.
GCGGAAGGCGTTCTCGGTCAGCTTCACCAGTTCGGCGCTTTCGGCCGAGGTGATGAACAGGTCGCCGGCAACGAAGCTCGAATAGAGCTCGACCGCACGCGCCGAGGAGCGCTTCGACAACCCGCCGATCGAGCGGTCGTTGTTGATCAGCTCGGTCAACACCTTGCCGGGCAGCACGCGCTCGGGGCTATAGGCCACCAGCACGTCGGCCGCCTCGCCATGCTCGGGCGGGAAGGTCAGGTCGGGGCGGAGCTCGGCCAGCAGTGCGGTCATCTTGCGGGTGGTGCCGACCGGTGAGGTCGATTCCAGCACCACCAGGTCGCCGGCCTTGAGCACGGGGGCGATCGATTGCGCCGCCGACAGCACGTAGCTGATGTCGGGCTTGTGCTCCTCGGTGATCGGGGTGGGCACGGCGATGACGAAGGCATCGGCCGGCTGCGGGGTGGTCGCGGCGCGGAGCTGGCCGTTGGCCACCACCTTCTGGATCAGCCCGTCGAGATCGGGCTCGACGATGTGGATCTCGCCGCGGTTGACCTTTTCGACCACCGACGGGTTGACGTCGATGCCGATCACCTCGAGCCCGCGGCTGGCGAACACCGCGCAGGTCGGCAGGCCGATATAGCCCATGCCAATGACGGAAACGGTCCTGATGGCAGTAACAGTGGTCTCAGACATGCCGCGATAGCTCCTCGACGATCCGGGCACTGGCCCGACCGTCGCCATAGGGGTTGTGCGTTTCAGCCATGCCGCGATAGGCGGCCGGGTCGTCCAGCAGACGAGTGGCGTTGGTAACAATCTGTTCGATGTCGGTGCCGACGAGGCGCGCCGTCCCAGCGGCCACCCCCTCGGGACGTTCGGTATTCTCGCGCATGACCAGCACGGGCTTGCCGAGCGACGGCGCTTCTTCCTGCACGCCGCCGCTATCGGTCAGCACCAGGTAGCTTTGCTTCTGCAGATAGAGGAACGGCAGGTAATCCTGCGGATCGATCAGGTGGACATTGGGCACCCCGCCCAGCGCCGCATTGACCACGCCGCGCACGTTCGGGTTGGGATGTACGGGGTAGACGATCTGCACGTCGCCGCGCGTCGCCAGCACTTTCAGCGCAGTGCAGATGCGCTCGATGCCGCCATCGAAATTCTCGCGCCGATGGCCGGTTACGAGGATCAGCTTCTTTGTTGAATCAAGAAACGGGAAGCGCGCCGCGAGTTCGGCGCGCATCGGCTGGTTGGCGTCCATGGCGCCGGAAAAGTGCAGCAGCGTATCGATCACCGTATTGCCGGTGACGAAGATCTTCCCCGGGTCCTTGCCCTCGGCGATCAGATTCTCTCGCGCTTCGGCCGTGGGGGCGAAGTGCCAGGTGGCGATATTGCCGGCGATCAGCCGGTTGAGCTCCTCGGGGAAGGGGCTGTCGATATTGTGGCTGCGGAGCCCCGCCTCGATATGCGCCACCGGGATGCGCTTATAGAAGGCGGCCAGCGCCGCGGTCATGGCGGTGGTGGTGTCGCCCTGCACCATGACGATGTCGGGCTTGGCCTTGTCGAGCACCTCGGCCATGCCCAACAGCACCTTCGAGGTCACGTCGAACAGCGTCTGGCCCGGCGACATGACGTTGAGATCGTAATCCACCGGCATGCCGGTGAGCGCGATCACCTGGTCGACCATTTCGCGGTGCTGGGCGGTGACGCAGATCTGGGTGTCGAAATGCGGGCTCTGTAGCGCGGCCTGCGCCACCGGGAAGCATTTCAGCGCTTCGGGCCGCGTGCCGAACACGATCAGCAGCCGCTGCCGCCGCGGACGTTCAGGATGGGAGTGGAAATTCATGCCGCACCGCACTACGAAATGATCGCGTCTCATCTACGCGTTGATGCTCCAGCACATACTCCCGACTCTGCCCTCTGGTCGCCTTAACTCTTAAGCTATGATTAATACCAAAAAGGCGTTTACCGAGATGCGTTTCGACGTTTGTACACCGCGATGCTGTGCGCTACAGGCCGCGTCCAAGGCGGAATGGCGGCAGTAGCAATTTGATTACAATTTTAATCATTGTTGAGACTTCCATCACGCGTACCTGGCAGGTGGACTTATTTGAACGCCTGAGCGCCGCCGGGCATCGCATCGCAGTGCAGCAGGTAGCGACGACCGGCAAACGATCGGCGCAGCTCGAGCTGATCGAGCGGCTCGAGGCAGCGCGGGCACCGCGCTCCCTGATGCGACCGGCCACACCACTGGCCGAGGTGGCCGGGCGAAGTAACCCCGATCTCACCATCGATCTCACCGGCCGCAGCGCGCATGGCCATGCGCCGGTGTTGACGGTGGATTTCGATGGCCAGCGCCAGCTCGCGGCCGGCCTTGCCGCCATGCTCGCCGGCGGTATGCGCCCCCGGCTCACGGCGCGGCTCAACGGCGTTGCCGTCGCCGAGGCGCTGCCGATGCTGGGCGATCGGGTCTGGCTCAGCCGTGCCGCTTCCGAGCTTCTCGCCAGCACGGTGACGCTGATCGAAATGTGTGTCACCCGCTTTGCCGCCGGCAGGCTGTTGCCGATGGCGACGCCGACGCCGCCGGCGCCGCAGCGCCATGGCCAGGATCTGATCTGGCGCTACCTGCCGCATCTGTTGGCCGGCCTCGGCCGGCGGGCACTTGGCCGTCTCATCAGCAGCCGCCCGTTCTACTGGCGCACCGCGCATCGGCTGATCGAGGGCCCTGGCATTGCCGATACCGGGGATATTAGCGGTCCGCCGTTCATCGAGCTCATCGATGACGGGAAGCGCTTCTACGCCGATCCGTTCGTCTTCGAATGGCAGGACCGGCTCTATCTGTTCGTCGAGGAATACCCTTACGCGCTCGGCCGCGGCATCATTTCGGTGGCCGAGTGCCGCCCCGATGGCAGCATGGAGACACCGCGCCCGGTGCTGGAGGCGGCGCACCACCTGAGCTACCCGCAGGTCTTCGCCCATGATGGCGAGGTCTACATGATCCCCGAGTCGAGCGGTGGCAATGAGCTGGTGCTCTACCGGGCCGAGCATTTCCCGCATGCCTGGGTGCGGGAGGCAGTGGTGGTTCAAGGCAAGAAGCTCAACGACATGACGCTCCTGATCCGCGACGATCGCTTCTGGCTGTTCGGCACCGAGCAGCGAGGAGGGGGCAGTGCGTCCGACACCATGGTGGTCTATGCCGCCAAGGCGCTGGCCGGGCCCTGGTCGCCACACCCGATGAACCCGATCCTGATCGATCGCCGCGCCGCCCGCCCGGGCGGGCCGTTTATCGTCACCCCCGACGGCCGGACGCTGCTGCCACTGCAGGATGGCACCGAGGTTTACGGCGGCGGCCTCGGCATTGCCGAGCTCACGGTGCTCAGCGACGACGACGTGCAGTTCGGCCCGGTGCAGCCGGTGCTCCCCGGCGAGGCCTGGGCCCGCAAGGGCATCCACACGCTATCGCGGTCGGGCCGGCTGGAAGTGGTCGACAGCTGCGGCTGAGGCATCGGCCTCTCCGTGATCCTCCCCCGCGTGGCGGGGGAG
>NZ_LAJE02000124.1 GCF_000970465.2 Devosia insulae DS-56 | reverse complement strand
GGGGACAGGGGTGGGGGTCAGCTCGCACCGGCGTTCCAATGAGCCTCTACCGCAATTTCCTCTCGGTCGGCGGGCTGACCCTCGTTTCGCGCATTTTCGGCTTTGCCCGCGATGCGCTGATGGCGGCGGTGCTCGGCATCTCGCCGGTGTCGGATGCGTTCAACGCGGCGTTCCGTTTCCCCAACCTGTTCCGTCGGCTGTTCGCCGAAGGCGCGTTCAACACCGCCTTCGTGCCGATGTTCTCGACTGCGCTCGAAACCGAGGGCAATGAGGGAGCGAAGGAACTGGCTGGCCGGATCATAAGCTGGCTGGTGGCGGCGATCCTCGTCGTCACCATCCTCGTCGAGATCTTCACGCCGCAGATCATGGTGCTGTTCGTTCCCGGCTTTGTCGGGGATCAGGCGAAGTTCGATCTCACGGTGTTTCTCACCCGGATCATGTTCCCCTATCTCGCCTGCATGTCGCTGATGGCGGCCTATGCGGCGATCCTCAACAGCCTGGGGCGGTTCTTCGCCGCCGCGTTCGCGCCGATCGTGCTCAACATCGTCAATATCGGGGCGCTGATTCCGCTGGCGATCCTGACGCTCGAGGCGCCGGACACGGCGTTCTGGGTGGCAATCGCCACCATGCTTGGCGGCATCGCGCAGCTGGCGCTGGTCTACTGGGCGATTCGCCGCGCCGGCTTCGTGCCGAAACTGCGCTGGCCGCGTTTCGATCCGGAGGTCAGGCGGTTCTGGATCCTCGCCGTGCCGGCGATCATTGCGGGCGGCATTACCCAGATCAACATCTTCGTCGGCACCATCATCGCATCGGGCGCCGATGAGGTGATGTCGATCATCTACAATGCCGACCGGCTGTACCAGCTGCCGCTCGGCATTATCGGCATCGCCATCGGCACGGTGCTGCTGCCCGAATTGAGCCGCCACCTCAGCGCCGGCCGCGAGCTCGAGGCGCGGCAGAGCCAGAGCCAGTCGCTGTTCCTCTCGATGCTGCTGTCGATGCCGGCCGCCGGGGCGCTGATCGCGCTCTCCCTGCCGGTGGTGCGGGTGCTGTTCGAGCGGGGGGCCTTCGGGCCGACCGACAGCGTCAACGTCTCGCATGCGCTCATCGCCTTTGCGGTGGGGCTCCCCGCCTTCGTGTCGATCCGCGTGCTGCAGCCGGGGTTCTTCTCGCGCAAGGACACCAAGACGCCGACCTGGTTCGCCTTCGTCTCGCTGATCATCAATATCGTGTTGTCGCTGGCGCTGTTCCCGACCCTGAAGCATGTCGGCATCGCGCTCGCTACCTCGATCGCTGCGTGGGCCAATGTCGTGCTGCTGGCCATTTTCCTCGCCCGCCGCGGCCATTTCACCATCAGCGGGGCGGAGTGGCGGCAGGAGGGAATGATCGTACTGCTGACGCTGGTGATGTCCGGCGCGCTCTATGGCCTCGTCGTGCTGCTCGGGCCGGTGTTCGACCCGGGGTACTTTTTCCCGGTGCAGGCACTGGCGCTGTTGGCGCTCTGCGTGTTCGGGGCCGGGCTCTACTTCGCGCTGGCGCACATTGCCGGGGTGCAGCGGCTGGGTGGGTTGTTGCGTCGATTGCGGCGGCGAAAGGGCTAGAAC
>NZ_LAJE02000123.1 GCF_000970465.2 Devosia insulae DS-56 | reverse complement strand
GGCCAATGGGGTGCCACGCGACCCTCAGCCCTCTACCCCTCGAACAGCATGCCGTCGCGCAACTGGTAGCGTCGTGTTGCCAGCGCCTCGACGTCGTCGACGTGGTGGCTCACCAGCAGGGTGATCCATCGGTGCCGTTCGGTCAGTGATTTCACCAGCGTGCGGATGGTGCCGCGGGTGTCGTCGTCGAGGGCGGAGAACGGCTCGTCGAGCAGCAGCACCGGGCGGTTGCGCAGCAGGGTGCGGGCCAAGGCGACGCGCTGCTTTTCGCCGCCCGAGAGCGTGTCGGCGCGCTGCTTCAGCACGCCGGGCAAGCCCACCTCGGCCAGCGCCGCCGCGATCTGCTGTTGCAGGTCGGTGGCGCCGCGGGGCAGGCCGAGCTCGAGGTTCTGGTAGGCACTGAGATGCTCGAACAGGGTTTCGGACTGGAACAGGATAGAGATCGGTCGCTGCTCCGGCGGCAGCGGCAGCAGGTCCTGTCCGTCGAGCGTCAGGCGACCGGCCGATGGGGTGAGGAACCCGGCGATCAGGTCGAGCAGAGTCGACTTGCCGGAGCCGGACTGGCCGCTCACGGCGGTGATCTCGCCGGGTCTGGCCACCATGCTCAGGTCGAACTGCCTGGTGGCGCCGGGGTGGATGAAGCGCAGGTGTTCAGCTTGAAGCATCGGTGAGCTTTCCGAACAGTTTTGGCAGCAGCACGAAGGCGGCGATGGTGATCACCAGCATCAGCGCCGCGATCGCCGCCGCATCGTTGCTGCGATAGGCGCCGAGCGCCCGGTACATCAGCAGCGGCAGGGTGGCGAAATCCTCGGTGCCGAACAGTGCGATGACGCCGAGATCGCCGAGCGAAAAGCAGAATGCCAGCGCCACGACGACGCCGGCTTCGCGGCCGAGCAGCGGCCATTCGACCGTCACGAACTGCCGCCAGCCGCTGAGGCCGAGCGAGCGGATCAGCCGGCCGCGGCGTTCGGCAATGGCGTCGAGTGGCGGCGCCAGTGTCGCCAGCGCAAAGGGCAGGGAGAGCAGCGCGTTGGCGAGCAGCACCACCACTGGGGCAGCCGCTTCGGGCAGCATCCCGGCATTGCGGACGAGGAGGAAGGCACCGAGCGACAGCACCACGGCGGGCACCGCCAGATAGGCATAGGCCGGGGCGCCGATGCCGACGCGGAGCAGCGGGATGCGGGAGGCGGCGCGGCCCATGCCGATGCCGAGCGCCAGGAGCAGCGTCAGGATGGCGGAGCCCGAGCCGAGCAGCAGGCTGGTGCCGACCGCCTTCCAGAAGCTCGCGCGGCTTGCCACCTCGATGATGCCGGGGCCGATGCCGTCGATGAGGATGGCGAGCAGCGGCAGGGCGAAGCCGACGATGCCGAAGACCAGCACCGTCCATTGCGCCAGCCGCGCGCCAGTGCCGTCGCGCCAGCGCGGCGGGGTCGAGCCGCCGGTGCTGGCGGAGATCGGCGCAAAGGCCGAGGCGGCGATGATGATGGCGGAGCATATGCCGATCTGCACCAGCGCCAGGGTGACGGCGCCGCGGAGATCGAAATCGAGCCGCACCGCGGCATAGATCGCCACTTCCAGCGTCTGGTTGGCCGGGCCGCCGCCGAGCAGCAAGACAATCGGGAAACTGGTGAAGGCGAGGAGGAAGATGATGGCGGCGAGGCCGGGCAGGGTGGTGCGCAGCATCGGCCAATCGATCACCCTGAAGCGCGGCCAGGCGCCGAGTCCGAGGCTCTGGCCGGTCTTCAGGCGCTTTTCCGGGATGGCATCGAGCCGCGCCAGGAGGATGCGGGCGGCAAACGAAGCATCGAGGATCACATGGGCAGCGAGGATGCCGCCAAGGCCGAACAGCGGCACCTCGAGCGGGTGGCCGGTTATGGCCAGCGAGGCCTGGTTGACCCAACCAGCCCGACCCCAGACGGCGAGCAGCCCGAAGGCAACGATCAGGCCGGGGGTGACGATGGCGGAGGCGAACAATCCGACGATCAGGTCGCGGCCCGGGAAACGCAGCCGGTTCAGCGCCCAGGCCAGCGCCGTGCCGACGAGCAGCGACAGCACGGTGGTGAGCCCGGCCTGGATGGTGGTCATGACGACGAGGTGCCAGACATCGACACGCGATTGCCGCGGCGGCTCGCCCGCCGCAGTGGCGAGGATGGCCAGCAGCACCAGCGCCACCAGCGCGGCGATGGCCGCTGCGATACCCGCCCCGGCGATGAGCCGGAGCGGGCGGTGCGGCAGCACCAGGTTACTGGAGCGCGGCGAGAGCAGCATCGACCCAGGCCCGGCCATTGGCGGCAAGCGCGGCTTCGTCGATCGTCAGGACTTTCTCCGGCGGCTTGCCGAACTCGGCCGGCAGGTCGGCGCCAAGGTCGATCACCGGATACATCCAGTTGGTGGTGGGGATGATCTTCTGCGCTTCCGGCGTCGTCAGGTAGGCGAGGAAGGCCTTGGCGAGCTCGGGTTGATCGGAGCTCTTCAGCACGCCGGCGACCTCGACCTGCGCGACATAGCCCTCGGAGAAGGGGGCGTAGGCATAGTTGTGCTTGTCCTCGGCGATGGCGTGGTAGGCGGGCGAGGTGGTGTAGCTCAGCACCATGTCGGCCTGGCCGTCGAGGAACAGCCCATAGGCTTCCGACCAGCCGCGGGTCATGGTGAGGACGTGCGGCTTCAGGCCCTTCCAGATCTCCGGCGCGCGGTTGCCATAGGCGGCCTCGACCCACAGCACATTGCCGAGGCCGGGCGTCGACGAGCGCGGGTCCTCGATGACGATCTTGAAGCTCGCGGGGAGTGCAATGAGCTCCTCGAACGAGGTCGGCGGGTTGGGCGTCTTCTGCCTGTCATAGACAAAGGCGAAATAGCCGTAGTCGAAGGGCACGAACTCGGCGTCGTTCCACGGCAGCACCAGGCCCTCAGGAGTGAGGCCGTGCGGCGCGAAGAGGCCCGTGGCGCGGGCTTCGCCCGAGGTCGCGGTGTCGAGGCCGAGCACCACGTCGGCCTTGGTCGCGGTGCCTTCGAGCTGCACTTTCCTCAGGTTCGAGATGGCGTCCTCGGAGGTGGTCCACTCGATGGTGCAGTTGCAGGTTTTTTCGAAGCCGGCCTTGAGGCCGGGGCCGGGCCCCCACTCGGCGGCGAAGCCATCATAGGTGTAGATGTTGAGGATCGGCTTGAGGATTGGCGTGTCCTGGGCGAGGACAGGCAGGGCGGTGGCGCAGATGACTGCCGCCAACGCGAAGTGTGCGAACGCGCGCATAAGTCGTTCCCTTCGGTTGCGGCCATGTGAATGAAGGGGACGTCAATGGATCGGACGCTGTCGCGCCCTTGCCATCTCGAACTTCCTCCGCCAGCATGACCTGGTTCAGGTTCAATGGGTAACTCTCAGCTCCGGAAGACCCGGAACACCCCAGCGAGACAGCTGACAGATAGACAGAGTTTTCCCTCCGTGCAAGCGCGTGCCCCCCAGACTTCCGTTGCGGTCTTTGACGACCTGATGGTCATCGTTGGCGGCGGGACGGTCGATTTCGACCTCCTGCGCGAGCTCTACGCTTCGGGCGGCCACCTGGTCGGGGCCGATGGCGGAGCCGACCAGATCGTCGAGGCCGGCCTCAAGCCTGAGCTGATCATCGGCGATTTCGATTCGCTGAAGAACCCGCACTCCTGGCTGGGCAAGACCCGGCTGATGCAGATCAGCGAGCAGGAAACCACCGATTTCGAGAAGTCGCTGTATTCGACCCGTGCGCCGGTGACGGTGGCGCTGGGGATGACCGGGCGACGCTTCGACCACACGCTGGCAGCGCTCGATGCGGTGACCAAGTACGCGGCAAAGCGCAAGATCGTGCTGGTCGACGAAGAGGACGTGGCGCTGCCGCTGACCAAGGCGTTCTCATTCACGGTCGATCCCGGCGAGCGCGTCTCCATCCACCCACTGGCGGCGATAACCTTCTGGACCTCGGAAGGGCTGAAATACCCGCTCGACGCGGTGAAGCTGGCGCCGGGAGTGCGGACCGGGACCTCGAACGAGGCGCTGACCGGGCCGTTCAGGATCGTGCCGGAAGAGGGCGTGCATGCGCCATACCTCCTGATCCTGCCGCGGAAGTACCTGGCGCAGTTGATCGCGAAGCTGCTGTTGGAGAAGCGCTGACTGATAGAGACGACCCCCTCCCTCGCCATTCGAGCGCAGCTCTCATGGCCTTCTCCCCTCAAATCGCTCCACTGGAGCGATTTGCCCTTCGGGACGGCTCGAAGTCCCCCATAAAGGGGGAGGTGAAGAGTCGAGGCGCTGTCTTCGATCGTGCCAAACACACCAGCCGGGCACCTCCCGCTTTATGGGGGAGGATGGGAGGGGGTCGTCTGCTTCCGCCTTCACAAAGTCCCTGCGTCAATGCGGTTCCGGCGAAATTCCGCCCAAATCCCCGGTACATGTCGCGGTCTTTAAGACCTTGGGGCCATTCGTGAAAGTTCTGATTGCAGCCTTAGTGCTGAGCCTTGCCGCCGTGTCCGCGAGCCGGGCGGAAGTGGTGTGCACATTGATCGTCGACGCTCAGAGCAGCGCGGTGCGGTTGCAGGAGGGCGGCGGTTGCGACACGCCGACCTCGCCGGCCTCGACGTTCAAGGTGCCGCTGGCGGTGATGGGTTTTGATGCCGGGATCCTCACCGGCGCGGACGAGCCGGCCTGGCCGTACAAAGCTGAGTATGACGCGAACCGGGCCGACTGGAAGGTGACCACTACACCCACCACCTGGTTGCGCGATTCGGTGCTCTGGTACTCGCGCGTGCTGGTGGCCGAGATGGGTGCTGAGCGGTTCGGCAAGTACGTCAGCGATTTCGACTATGGCAATGCCGATATCTCGGGCGATCCGGGGAAGAACAACAGTCTGCTGCGCTCGTGGATCAACTCGTCGCTGCTGATCACGCCGGAAGAGCAGGTGCGGTTCGTGCGGCGGATGCTGGCCGGCGAACTGCCGGCGTCGGCTGAAGCACAGGCGGCAGTGGTCGCCATCATGCCGAGCTTCACGGCCGGCAAATGGACCGTCTCGGGCAAAACCGGCACCTATTATGAGCGCAATGCCGACGGAACGTTCAACTCGCGCCGGCAGACCGGCTGGTTCGTCGGCTGGGCCGAACGTGATGGCGAGCGGCTGGCCTTCGCCTACCTGATCCGCGAGAACAAGAAGACCGCCGGCCCGGCCGGCATGCGAGCCCGCGATGCGCTGCTGGCGCGGTTCGCCAAATGGGGCAAGGGCGAGTTCGCCTGGGCGCAACAACCGCGTCCGGCGGTGGTACCGGTGATCGGACCGCCGCAGAACGGCTGACTGGCCTGGGTGTTCGCCACATACAGCTGATTGGGCCAGGACCGTCGTTGCGGCCACCCGTGAAAATTGTGGCTCACCCCTCATCCGGCGCTACGCGCCACCTTCTCCCCGACGGGGAGAAGAATCCCGAGAGTGCGGCGATCACCTCTTTTCCTCTCCCCGTCGGGGAGAGGGTGGATCGGCCGAAGGCCGAGACGGGTGAGGGGTTCGCGGCCGCCGAACTCGCGACAAACAAAAGGGCCGCCCATCGGGCGGCCCTTTCATTCACTTAGGCGAAAACGCTCAGAGGCTGGCTTCGCGCGACTTCGCGTGTGCCGCCTTCTGCACGGCTTCCTGCACCTTTTCGAAGGCGCGGACTTCGATCTGCCGGATGCGCTCGCGGCTGACATTGTATTCCTGCGCCAGCTCTTCGAGCGTCGCCGGCTCGTCGCGCAGGCGCCGGGCCTGGAAGATGGCCTTCTCGCGCTCGTTAAGGTCGCTCATCGCGTTGGTGAGCAGGCCCATGCGCTCGGAGAATTCCTCGGTCTCGCCGAGGGTAGTCTCCTGGTCCGGCGTATCGTCGACCAGCCAGTCCTGCCACTCCGAGGCGCCTTCGTCGGCGCGCATCGGCGCGTTGAGCGAGGCGTCGCCGGAGAGGCGCTGGTTCATCGACACGACGTCGCTTTCGGTGACGTGCAGCGTCGTCGCGATCTGCTTGATCTGATCGGGATGCAGGTTCCCGTCATCGAGGGCGGCGATCTGCCCCTTGATCTTCCTGAGGTTGAAGAACAGCCGCTTCTGTGCCGCGGTGGTGCCGATCTTCACCAGCGACCACGAGCGCAGCACGTATTCCTGAATGGCGGCGCGGATCCACCACATCGCGTAGGTCGCGAGGCGGAAGCCCTTTTCGGGCTCGAAGCGCTTCACCGCATGCATCAGGCCGACATTGCCTTCCGAGATCACCTCGGAGATGGGCAGGCCATAGCCGCGATAGCCCATCGCAATCTTCGCCACGAGGCGCAGATGCGAGGTGATCAGCTTCTGGGCGGAACCGGGATCCTGATGCTCCTTGTAGCGCTTGGCGAGCATATATTCCTCGTCAGGCTCAAGCATCGGAAACTTACGAATTTCCTGGAGATAGCGGCTGAGTCCACCCTCAGCCGAAAGAATTGGCAGATTGGTCTGGGCCATAATGCACCCTCGTCTTTCCCCCGTAGTCACGGGCAGATACGCAGCCGTGTCCAGTCCGGCACACGGCTGACTGTCAGAGATATATAGGTCGAAAATCGGTCTTGATAAGACCCACCGACCCTGCATGAAAACGTTGGTAGACCCCGAAGGTTGCGTGAACCTTGCAGGTGGGCATTTGGCCTGCGGCGACGCTCGGCGGAGCTTGCCAGCAGTCTCGCCTTTACCCACCGGGTCATTCCCGCGAAAGCGGGAACCTCTGTTTTGGTGCCACCCGCGAGATCGCAAACGGAGGTCCCCGCTTTCGCGGGGATGACACCGAGTGGGTGGAGGGAACGGTTCCTCTCAGTAGTGCCCTACCGCGCAAACGCCCGATCGAACGGCTCGATGGCTGCCTCGAGCGCCTCGAGATCGGGCGGCAGCGGCGCTTCGAACTGCATTTCGTCGCCGCTCACCGGGTGCTCGAAGCCGAGTTCGGCGGCGTGCAGCGCTTGCCGGCCCAGCGCTGCGACCGCGGCCTTTGCCGCGTCGGGCAGCCGGTTGACCTTGGTGGCGAAGCCCGGGCCGTAGACCATGTCGGAGACCAGCGGGTGGCCGATATGGGCCATGTGGACGCGGATCTGATGGGTACGGCCGGTTTCGAGTTCGCAGCGGATGCGGGTGATGTCCCAGCCCTCGTCGCCGAAGCGCGCCTCGACCCAGTAATGGGTGATGGCCTCGCGGCCATCCTGGCGCACCGCCTGCTTCAGCCGGTTGGCCGGGTCGCGGCCGAGCGGCGCCTCGACGGTGCCGGAGGCCTGCTGGGTGCGGCCCCAGCAATAAGCCATGTAGGCGCGGTGGAGGGGCCCGGTTCGGCCGTGATCGGCGAACTGGGCGGCGAGGTGATTATGCGCCTGCTCAGTTTTGGCGGCGACCATGACGCCCGAGGTGTCCTTGTCGAGGCGGTGGACGATCCCTGGACGCTTCACTCCGCCAATGCCCTTGAGGCTGTCGCCGCAATGGTAGAGCAGGGCGTTGACCAGCGTGCCGGTGTAATTGCCGGGGGCAGGGTGGACCACCATGCCGACCGGCTTGTTGATGACGATCAACTGGTCGTCCTCATAGAGGATATCGAGCGGGATGTTTTCGGGGGTCGGCTCGGCCTCGATCGGCTCGGGGGCGACGAGTGTCACTTCCTCGCCGTCGCGCAGCTTGTATTTGGGCTCTGTGACAGCTCGCCCATTGATCGCGACGCTTCCGGCCAGTATCAGGTCCTTGATCCGGTTGCGCGAGAAGACCGGTACGGCACGGGCGAGTGCGGCATCCAGCCGGCTGCCGGCGTCGGCGGCATCGACCAGCAACTGCCACTCCTGTTCCTCGCCGGAAATTTCCTGCATGAGCGCTCCTCAAGACAAACCCGAAACCACCCCGGAACTGACGCCGGAAGCCAAGGCCGTGCTCAACCGGGCGCGAAAGTCCTTCATCATATCGATGGGGCTACTGGTGGTGGGCCTTATCGCCATCGGCGGCGCACTGGTCTACCGCGCATCGCAGAGCGACAGCAAAGCCGGCAGCGACTATGTGATCGCCGCGCTGAAGATTCCGGCCGGCGGCGAAGTGGTTTCGGCGGTCGCGGCGGATGGCCGGGTGACCGTCACCTACAAGCTCGGGCCACTGACCAGCGTGCGCATTTTCGATGGCAAGTCGGGCGAGATGATCCGCGAAGTGCCTGTCGTCAGCGAGTAGGTCGCTGGCTGGGGGACAGCTAGTAGGATCGCTACCCGGGGTATTGCGCCCCCGTTGGAGGCGAGGTCGTGCCTTGCCGATCAGCTGGGGCCAAGCCCCTCAGTTCCCGTCCTGCAGCTCGCGCAGTGCCTTCAACCGGTCGGACACCGCCTGGCCCTCTGGGGCGCCGCCCTTTCTTGCCTTGGGGCCCTTGACCGCCGGGGCCTCGGCTTCCTCGGCGTCGACGAATTTCTGCATGCGGGAGGCGAGGCTCTCTTCCTCGTCGATCGGGCCATTGCCTTCCAGCGCGTAGACCAGGCGGCTGACGTCCGAAGCGATGTCGTTGAGGCGCTCGCGCAGGTGCGACTGCTCGATGCGGTCGCTGTCCCAGTCGGCCATCACCGTGCCTTCGACGCTCGCCACCTTGGCGCGGAGCTTTTCCATTTCTTCTTCGAGGCCAAGCTTTTCGGCCAGCAGCATGTCGCGCTTTTCCTCGCCGTCGCCGACCAGCTTGGTGGTCTCGGCGAGGAGGGTGGAGACGCGGCTCTCGGCGTCGGCGATACGGGCTTCGGCCTCGGCGAGATCGGACTGGGCGTCGCTCACCACGTCGTCGCGCTTGGCCAGCTTTTCACGCAGTTCGGTGGCCGCGGCCCGCGCTTCGGCGCCGCTCTTGTCGGAATTCTCGAGGCTCTCGATCAGCGTGCGGTTCTGCGTTTCGAGGAATTCGGAGCGCTTTTTTTCGATCTCGAGATATTGCAGCAGCTCGTCGATATCGGTGTTGTAGTTGCCGCTCAGCGCCTTGCCTTCGATGGCAAAGGCCCGCGGGGCGCTGCCGCGCAGGGTTTCGCGGGCGGCGTCGAGCTGGCTGGATTTCTCGCCCAGTTCCCGGTCGCGCATGCGCAGTTTCTGGGCGAGGTCGGCGCCTTCCTTTTCCAGCTCGAGGATGCGGCGGCGGGCTTCGGCTTCGCGCTCTTCGAGCTCACGCACCACCTGCAGGTGGCTGTCGCGCTCGCCCTTGATGCCGCCGAGCTCGTTCTTCTTGCGATTGATGTCGCGGAGCTGGTCGGAGAGGCGGCGGCGCAGGGCCTCGACGTTCATCTCGAGGCGCCTGGTGGACAAGGCGAACTCGGCGCGCAGCTGGTCCTTGTCGGCGCGGAACTCGGCCATGGTCATCGGCGTCGCGGCTTCGATGCGCTTTTTGGTCAGGCGGACGGCGCGGCGCCACACCGCCGGCATGATAATCAGCGCCAAAAGCCCGGCCACGAGCAGGCCGAGCACAAAATACATAATGTTTTCAATGACCATAACTCAACTCCGCCACCGGCAACTGCCCGGTCCCGGGTGTTCGCGCCCGTTACGTTGGCAGCAATGGCCGCCCCCGGCTATCGCTGTCAGGTCGTAACCTTACCGGAAGACGGGCACGCGGTCACGATGCGCCGCTGCGATGAACGGCGGTTGAACGGATTCCGAATGGTTTTCGCGATCGAAGCGCCGGCCGCTCAGAACGGATTCCAGGTCGGCTCCTGGGTGAACTTCAGGTAGCCGACATTGACGCCGAGGCGGGCGCCGACGCCGGAGCGGATCGGCACCATCACCACATCGCCGTATTTGATCACCGTCATGCCGAGCCCGCCGATGACGTAGGCGGAGCCATCGACACCAGGGTAGCGGCCGTAGACGTCGGAGACCGAGTTCAGGTTGTAGACCAGCATCATCACCTTGGAACCGTCGCCGCCGAAATCGAGGCCGACGGTCGGGCCCTGCCAGAACAGCGAGTGCTCGCCCTGGTTGCGGGTGTACATGGTGCCTTCGCCGTAGCGGGCGCCAGCGAAGATGGCGCCGCCGGCTTCCTCGCCGAGGATGTAGGCGTTGGGCAAGCCGAACTGGCTGACGGCGCGCTCGACCAGCGAGGCGAGGCCCTGGGCGACGGAGCCGAAGAACTGGTGGCCGGTATCGACCAGCTCGTCGCCGGAGAAGGTGTCGGAGAGTGAACCTTGCTCCTGCGCCTGGCTGAAGGTCGGGGTCAGCACCAGCGTGGCCGCGGTCAGCGCGACGAAGGCGGCAAGAATGAGGTAGACCATGCGGTCGAGCATGAGGGCACTCCGGAGGGGCTTAGTTCGAGCGGCAGGCCATTTACGCGGTACTTACCATGACGACGCTAGGTTCGGCGCATCAGGCTTGCCTGAGGGTGTGCTCAAGCTAGGCGTTCATGGCGGCAATGATGCGGCAAAAGCGTAAACAAAACTTAACCATAACCCGGCTTCTTGTAGCTCTGGCGTTGACCCTTGGGCTTCTACTTAGTGCCCCGGTAAGCGCCGCTGCACTGGTCGACGCCATCGTCACAGACCCACTCACCGGGGTGGCGCTCGAGGGCTATGATCCGGTGAGCTATTTCACCGAGCCGGAGCCGGTGCAGGGCGTCGCCGACTTCGAGTATCAGTGGGGCGGGGTGCCGTGGTATTTCGCCTCGGCGGCGAACCGCGATGTGTTCATGCGCAACCCCGAGATCTACGCCCCGCAGTTTGGCGGCCACTGCGTCACCAGCCTCGCTCGCGGCTATCTCTCCGATGGCAAGCCGCGGCTCTATGTGATCTCGGGGATGAAGCTCTACCTGTTCTACTCGGTGGCCAACCGCGAGGCGTTCTTCCAGAGCGAGGACACCTCGCTGCTCGACGCCAATAGCGGCTGGGCCAAGCTCTCGGGCACGCTGACCGGCGAAGAAGGCAGCGTCGCGGACGCGGTGGGCAAGGCGGCGGACGTGGCGCCCGCTGAGACGGAAGCAGGGACGGGGCACTAGGTCTACGGAGCGAGAACCCCGATAGTCCACCGACAGCCGGTGGTCGGGGCGGCTTCGTGCTCAACCCGCTCGTCGCCGCACCCCCTAGGGCTGCCGCGCCCTTGCGGTTAGGCTACGCGAAAATGATTCGACGGCAAGGACCCATAGAATGGCGGATTTCATCGAGCTCAAGGCGACCGACCTCGCGGCGATGCTGTGTTCTCGGGTCTGCCATGACCTGATCAACCCGGTGGGGGCGATCGGCAACGGGCTCGAAGTGCTGGCCGACCCGACGCAGACGGCGATGGCCGATGGAGCGCAGGAGCTGATCGCCAATGCCGCCAAGCAGGCGCGAGCGAAGCTCGAATTCGCGCGCCTCGCCTATGGTGCATCGTCGACGGCGGGCACCGATTTCGACACCCGCGAGTGCGAGCGGGTAGCGCGGATCTATTTCGAGATTGAAAAGGCCGACCTCGACTGGCAGGTGCCGCTGATCCTGTTGCCCAAGCACAAGGCCAAGCTGTTCATGAACATGCTGCTGATCGCCGCCATGGCGGTGCCGCGCGGCGGCGTGGTGACGGCGAAGATCGAGGGCGCCGCCGGCGCCGAAGTGTTCACCCTGACCTCAAGGTCGGACCCCGAGAAGCGGCAGAAGACGCTGATGCCGTCGGGCGCCGAGGGCCTGCTGTCCGGTTCGCCCGAAGGCGGCGTCGATGCGCGCGGCATCCAGCCGTTCTATACCGGCATCCTGGCGCGGATGACCGACATGGAGCTGAAGATCGGCATCGAGAACGACGTGTTCGAGTTCTCGGCGACGCCGAAGGCCGTTGCGGTCGCTGCCTGAGATCATTTCGCGCCCGGCAGCGGCCGGGCGCCTGACAGCATCAACCCCAGTTCGGCCTGCCGGCGCGTGCCGGTCTTGGCCAGCACGGCTTTGAGCTGGCTGCGCACCGTTTCGCGCGACAGGGCGAGTGTTGCGGCGAGGTGCTGCACATCCAGCCCCGAGGCAATGCCGCGGGCCACCTTGGCCTCGGCCGGGGTCAGGTCGAACAGGCCCATCAGCACCTGGGTCAGCGGTGCGGCCGGGGCTGCCACCGGCGTGACGACGATGACCCCCTCGGCTGCAACGAAGATATCGCCGCCGGCGCGTCGCACCGGCAGCAGGTGGACGACCAGCGCCGCAGCGTCGGGCGCCGCGTGGATAGGGATCGAGCGCACCATCGGCTCGGCTTCCGAGCCGATGGACGCCATCGCGGCCTGGGCCAGCCGATCGACCTCCGGGTCGGTAAAGGCGAGGCGCCCGAATGCCGCGAACTGCACGCGTGGCGCCAGCGCCTCGAACAGATCGTTGGCGGCGAGCAGCCGCCCCGCGTGGCCCCAGACGGCAGAGGGCAGCCCCACCAGTTGCATAGCCGCGGCCTGATTGGCCGCGACGCGGCGGCCAAGCCGGTGCGACAGCAGGGCGGCGCGGGCGAGATGCGGGCGAATGCGATCGAGCAGCGCCATCGCCTCGCGATCGAACCGCCCGGCGCCGGCCCGGGTGGCGAGGTCGAACACCAGCATGTCGCCGCTCGGTACCGGGATGACCGTGCCGGCGGTCCATTCCAGCCCGTGCGGGCGGAGGAAGCGGAGATAGAGCGGGTCGGTGGCCAGTTCCGCCTCGGAGCAGAGTTCGAGGTCGGATGAGAAGGCCATCGGATAGTCGCGCAGCGAGCGCCCGAGCCGCACGTTCTCGACGGCGTTACCGTGCTCCCAGTAATCCCGATAGGCCGCTTCGTAGGTGTCGGTCGCGAGGTAGCCGGCGAGGCCGGACGCATCCATGGAGGTCAATGCCCCGGCGTGTGCCCCGGCCATACCGCACAGCTGCAACAGCACGGTAGGCCATAGCTCGGGCACGGCTGCCGCCTCATAGATCAGATCGATCAATTCGGCGGGGGCATTCATGGCGCGTCCGGCGCGCGGCGTTGCCACACCATCGGTTGGGATGCGGGTGTGGCGTCGCATGGAAATACTTGCCGGCGATTGTGTAATCGATTTCACAACTCGTGTAATCGATTTCAATTTCGAGTCACGATCATGCAATCCGCATCCTTGTCGATCAGCGCGCCCAGTCATTCTGGAGGATACCGAAATATGACCGCCAGAAATTTTCGGCATGAATTGAATTTGATGCGAATAGCGGGAGTGAAATACGGCCAAAAGCGCGGCTGGATCGACGAATGTCTTCATAGCACAGTTGTTTTCTGCCGGTAATGCCCCATTCGGGTGATGCGCTTGCGCGATATCTCGGTGATCGTCGGCGGGCGGCATTCGCAGGGAATGGACTGATGCGCAACAGGTGGAATCGTTGCCGTGCGTTGCTGCTTGCCGGTCTTATGGCGTTCGGCGCGGGGCATGTCTCAGGAGCAGGTGCGGCCGAGTACAGTTATCGGACGAACGAGCGCGACGAGGTGGTGATGCGGCTTTCGGGGCGGATCACCTCCATGGATGGGGCGATCTTCCTCGCCGAAGTGCGTGAGCACGAGCCGCGGATCATCGAGCTGGAAGGACCGGGCGGCGATATGCTGAGCGCGGTGCGGATCGGCGTGATCATCCATGAGCGCTACCTCAGGACGCACGCCGTGGGCACCTGTCTCTCGGCCTGCGCCTATATCTGGATCTCCGGCCTCAAGATGATCGCTGACGAGGGGGTAGAGATTTCCAACCACCTGCCGGTGGCGATTCAGGGCGCCAGCGTCGGCCGGCCCGACGACAAGACCATCGCTATCTTCGGCTGGTACCTGGGCAAGCTCAATATCAGCGTCGAGATGATGTCGGCTTTCCTCGATGCGGCGATGGGGCCCGGGGTCGATGGCAATGGCTATTTCGACATGCTGGCCTTCGCCAGCTACTGGAACGCGCCGATCGAAATGCGGGTGCCGGCCCCGACCTACGCGGCGATCGAGTAGAGTTCAGCCGCGCAAGTTTTGCGCAGGCGCGCTACTGGGCCAGTTCACGCGGCTCAAGCAGGCAAGCCCGGCGTTGCTCTCAAAAAACTTGCCGATGCGGAGAAGGGTTGAAGTTTCGCTAACCATTCGTAGGGACATTTGGAGGGATAGTGTGGGCGAACAACACGCGTCGGTCGGTCCGTGCCCGAAGCATTTCGGCAAATGGGCCAGGGCGATGGCGGGTTGTGCGGTGGATAGGCAGGCGCTTTTGAAAGGCCTCGCGTTTCCGCTGACTTGGGAGAAGCGTCATGAAATCCTGCCTCGTGGTCGATGATTCCAGCGTGGTGCGCAAAGTCGCGCGCCGCATCCTGGAGGATCTCGACTACATCGTCGACGAGGCGGAGGACGGGCAGGAAGCCTTCGACAAGTGTCGCCAGGAAATGCCGGACGCGATCCTGCTCGACTGGCAGATGCCGGTGATGAACGGGCTCGAATTCCTCAAGCTGCTGCGCGGCTATGTCGGCGGGCACACGCCGCGGGTGGTCTACATGGTCACCGAGAACGATATCGGGCAGATCGCACTGGCGCTGAAGGCCGGGGTCGACGACTATATGATGAAGCCGTTCGACCGCGACCACCTCGAGGGCAAGTTCACCGTAGCGGCTGCCGAGCGCGCCAGCGTCGCCTGACGTGCGCGACGCGCTCCGCGGAGCGCCTTGAACGATCTAGGCCTCTTCCGCCCATTCCTCGGTAAGGAACTGCTTGGAAGAGTTGAGCCGCGGGAAGGAGATTCCCGGCACCGGCAGAGCCAGAAAAGCGCAGAGCGGCTCCCAACCTTCGCGAACATCGAAAGTCAGGAGGCGCGAGGCGGGAATGGTGGCTTGCACCTCGGCGATATGGGCGTTGAACAACGCCGTGGCGTAAGGTCGTTCGAACATCCGCCCATCGAAAACGCCGTCGACGATGAGCCTGTTGGCCATGTTGGCGATGCCGTTGGCATGCGGATCGTCGTAGCTGCCACGGCCGGCGATGAACCTGGCAATGGTGGCTTCGACACTATCGAACCACTCATCGGCGTCGCGCACCGTGAGGATCACCTTGGCATCAGGGTAGTGGTCGGCAAGTTCGCGCCAGTAGCGGGCGCCAGGCCAATCGACCTGGGAGCGGTAACCGCGGAACAGGGCATCCCAATCGGGGCGGCCCCCGTCGGCCAGTGCCTGCCAGCCAGGCAGTTGCTCGGGGTGGTCGCGGACCTCGAACATGTGGTGGGCAGGACCATATCCCAGGTGCTCGAGAGCAACCTTCAACGAGTTGGTGCCGGTGCGGCCGAAACCCGGGCCGATGATCTCAAGTGTCATTTCCATCCCCTCGTGATGTGCGTCTATCAGGCGTGGCGCGCGGCGCGGATGCGCCCGGGCACCGTGCGGTGGCTGCCGCGGAGCAGGGCAAGCAAGCCGAGCACCCAGACCGGTACGATGACGTTCAGGGTGTGCTGGGCGTAGTAGCTGTCCTCGGCGGCAGGCGTCAGCGGGCGGCGTTCGGTGGCAGGGGCCAGGCGGGCCAGTGCATTGGCCGTGGCGGCAAGCAGCATGTCCATTTTCGAACCTCCTCAGTTGGCGCCCGGTGGCGCTGTGAGGACAAACCTGGCCCATCAGCGTGCTTTGGGTCCTTAGGCAGTTCCAAATGAGTTTCTAAATCCCACAAAGCTGCTCCAGCGCATGGAGCGCTCCGGGAGATCGCGACGCGATTCAGGTGAGGCCCGCCTTTCTGAGGCCATCGATGATCAGCTCGAAGCGTTCATCGGAGCGCTGCGCCACTGTCTCGACGCCAGCGATGGAGGTGTAAGGGGCAAAGCCCTGCAGGCGCGCCAGCGTCGCGCGGGCCTCGTCAAGCCGGCCAAGATGCGCGTAGGCGGCGGTCTGGATCCAGTAGGTGGGCGGCCAGTCCACCTGGGTGGCGCGCGAGCGGCCGAGCCAGACGAGCGCGCCTTCGAAATCGCGCATGAAGAAGCGGGCGAAGCCGATGCCGGCGAGGCTTTCATAGGCCTCCGGGGCGCCAGGGCTGAGGGCGTAGGCGCGCCTGTAGCAGGCTTCGGCCTTCTGGGGATCGCCGGCCAGCATGTTGCAGATGCCGCCCAGCACCTGGACGATGACATTGTGCGGGTTGGCGGCCAGCGCTCGGTCGGACATAGCGAGGCCTTCGGCCCGCATCCGGCCGATGCTGAGCAGGGAGTGGCTGCAGATGGCCAGCACCACCGGGTCATCGTCGCCATAGTGCAGCGCCTGCCGTGCCAGCGCGAGGCAGTGGGCGGCGCGTTCTGGGGTGAGCAGCGTCAGCGCAACGGTGCCGTGGCGCGCCAGGCTCCAGGAGGCGTAGGCGAGTGCCGCGGAGTAATCGGGCTCGAGCCCGATGGCGCGCTCCAGGTGCTCGAGCGCCGTGAGGTAATCGGCGGGATCGCGTGAGGTGAAATAGGGCAGGGCGCGGAGGAAATGGTCATAGGCCTGCGGGTTGTCGGGCCAGCGGCGCCGGGTACGCTCGATCTCGGCCCGGCGGAGCTGCGGTTCGACGAGGCCAACGACGGACTCGGTGATCTTGTCCTGAAACTCGAAGATCTGGCCCATCTCGCCATCAAAGCTCGAGGCCCAGAGGTGCGTGCCGCTGACGGCGTCGACCAGTTGCACGGTGACGCGGACCCGCTCGCCGGAGAGTCGGACGCTGCCTTCGAGCAGGTAGCGGACGCCGAGCTCGCGGGCGACCTGGCGGATGTCGGCGGCGCGGTTCCGGTAGGCAAAGGACGAGTAGCGCGAGACGACGGCGAAGGACTTGAAGCGGCTGAGGGCGGTGATCAGGTCCTCGACCAGGCCATCGGCGAAGTAATCGCGCGTCGCGTCGCCACTGAGGTTGACGAAGGGGAGCACGGCGACGCTAGGCTTGCCGCCGGCGTCGGCGGGCGGCGCTTCGGCGGGGGTGGGGACAGGACCCCGCACCAGCCGATAGCCGACCCGCGGCACGGTGACGATCCACTCCTCGCCGCCCGGGCGGGATCCGAGCTCCTTGCGCAGCGCGGCGATCTGCACGGTGATATTGCCTTCCTCGACCGTCACGCCGGGCCAGACCCGCTCCAGCATCTCGGCCTTGGTGACGATCTCGCCCTCAGCCTCGAGCATGGTCTCGAGCATCATCAGCGCCTTCGGGCCGAGCGCAACGGGCTGGCCGTCGCGCCGCAACTCACGGCCCGGTGTCAGAACAAATGGGCCGAACCGATGTTGTGCCTCGTCCATGGCGCAGGTTGTACATCGAACGGGTGGTGTTTCGTAGGGGCGCGGCGCCAGAAACAAGCAACTCGGCAACCGATCGATGAAAATGACTTCCGATGATCGTGCCGCTCGACGCCTGGATACATCGGGTCAAGCAGCGACGTTGGCGAGCATCCTGCGAATGATCAGCTTGTGGAACGGCAGCACGCCGAGCAGGTAGAGCCGGCCACCCAGATGGTGCGGGTGCACCCAGGTAGAGATGGCGGCGAGCGGATGCGGGCCCGCGGTCTTCAGCACCGAAACACGGAAATCGAGATGCTGGTCATCTTCGCCGAGGATCGCCTCGTTGGGCGACAGCTCCTCGAGCCTGAAGAAGCTCACGTAGTCGCCGACGCCTGGGTCCGGGTTCGCGGGAGGTACGTCGGCGCCGGTTTTCAGTCCAAGCGGCGAGACCAGCCCGTTGCGCAGCCAGAGCAGGCCGTTGACCCAGCCCGGCATGACGGTCAGCCGCTCGGCCAGTTGCAGCGGGGTCAGATCAGGGTCGGCGAGCGGGACGGCATAAGAATCGACGAAATCACCCGGCCCGATGCGCTTGCGCAAAAGGCTGGTGAGCGGCAGCTGAAAGGGACGAGCGCGCATGAGCCCCAATGTGCGCACGCGGGTCGCGGCGTACGATGCGACATCGGCGCGCGGGCTAGCCGGCGGTGGCTGAGTGCACTGCCAGACGTTGCCTGACAGTGCCCCTATTTTCCCCACCCACAGTGTCACCCCGGCGAAGGTCGCCGGGGTGACACCGTGATTGAGGTCGCCTGAGTGCCCTCAACCAATCTAGGACCCAGCGCGCTCCAGCGCCATGCGAACCCAGCGCAGGTCTTCATCGAGTGTGCGGCCAGCCGGCTTCTCCTCCGGTGCCGCGTCGCCACGCAAGGCGAGGAAGGCGACGGCGGCGGCGGCGTTGAGCAGGCGAACGCGGCCCAGGTCGATCGGCTGGCCGCCGGCGGCCTCGTAGGCTTCGACGGCGGCGGTGAACAGCGCCTCGTCCTCGGTATCGAGCAGCAGGTAGCGGAAGTCGTAATGGCGGTCGGTCAGCGATGCCTCGTCGTAATCGAACACGCCAGCGACGGCGCCTTCCGAGGTCACCACCATGTTGTGGAAACCGAAGTCGGTATGCGCGAGCACCCGGTCGGTGATCTCCAACTCAGCCGTTTCGCTACGGGCCAGGATAGTCAGCGCGCGATCAATCAGCTCGCCATCGCTGGTGACGCGGGGCAGGTCGGCCGCCACCTGCGGCAGTGGCGATGGCCAGCTCGGGCGCGGCAACAGCCAGTCGCCGAGCTCTGCCGAGGGGATGCCGAGGTGCTGGTCGGCCAGCAAGCGGCCGAGATTGCCACCCAGCTGGGAGGCCAAGCGTCGATCGTCGCGAACCCGGTGGTAGGTGGCGAACGGGTCGGCCGTCCCCGGCACTTCCTCACGCAGCTGCCAGCCGGCCACTGAGCGGTGAGTTAGGCGTGGGGCGCGGAAGCTGCAGTGGCGTTCGATGAGGGCGAGGGCGTGGGCCTCGCGTGCGAGGCGCTGCAGGCCGTGCTGATCGGTGGGGAACCAGGCGATCCGGTGGCAAGGCAGGCGGGCGACGAAGCGATTGTCGCGAGCGAGAAGAGTGATCTCGGCCGGATCGATGGCGACGCCGATGCTGGCGAGGGCTGCGGTGACGGCCGTCGGGTTCGGCGCTATCCATTCGATCTCGCTCATGGTCTGAGGCTGCCATTGGCCCGCTGGCAGCTCAAGGGCGATTGCGAGCTCGTCCTCATTGGTACGCCGGCCTTGAAGTGTCTTCGATATTGCGTATCTTGAAGACGCGATGGAGAGTGACATGGCCCGAACAACGACGATGACGGTGCGGATCAGCGGAGAGCTCAGCGAGTTTGTCGCTTCGAATGTCAGCGAAACCGGGTCCTACGAGAATGTCAGCGAGTATGTCCGCGACTTGATCCGGCGCGACAAGGAACGGGTGGAGAACGAGGCGTTCGAGAAGCTGAAGGCCGAGCTGCAGCTGGCGTTCTCAGCTCCCGACAGCGCGTTCGTTCGCGTGACGCTCGAGGAAGTCCTGGCCCGGAACCGGCGCGAGTAGATGGCGGTCATCATCCTTGAAACGGCGTCGGTCCGGTTTGACGAGATCTACCAGTTCACGGCCGATCGCTGGGGCGAGGCGCAGGCGGAGCTCTACCTGACCGGGCTCTTCGAGGCGATCGAGGGGCTTGCCGACGGCAGGACCAGGTCGCGTGCCGTACCCGCGTCTTTTGGGGTGCAGGGCTTCTTCATCCGCTACGAGCATCACTTCGTGTACTGGCGGCGGTTGCGGGACGGTGACGTGGGCGTCGTATCCATCCTTCACGAGCGGATGCACCAGGAACGCTGGCTGCGCGCAGAGTTTGGTGACCTAAAATAGCGAAAACCCCGCACCTTCTGGTACGGGGTTCCCCAGGTCTGCCGCAACGCAGGACTGAATGAGTTAAGCGACGCTGAACAGCGCGCTAGGCAACGCCAGACGGCGCGCTAGGCGACGCTCGATTCCGCGAAGCTTTCGCTCTCGTCGGGCTCGCGCAACACGTAGCCGCGGCCCCAGACGGTCTCGATGTAGTTCTTGCCACCGGTGGCGACCGAGAGCTTCTTCCTGAGCTTGCAGATGAAGACGTCGATGATCTTCAGCTCGGGCTCGTCCATGCCGCCATAAAGGTGGTTGAGGAACATTTCCTTGGTGAGGGTAGTGCCCTTGCGGAGCGAGAGCAGCTCCAGCATCTGGTATTCCTTGCCGGTCAGGTGCACGCGAGCCGACTGCACTTCGACGGTCTTGGTGTCGAGGTTCACGGTCAGGTCGCCGGTGGAGATGACCGACTGCGCATGGCCCTTGGAACGGCGGACGATGGCGTGGATACGGGCGACCAGCTCATCCTTGTGGAAGGGCTTGGTCATGTAGTCGTCGGCGCCGAAGCCGAGGCCTCGCACCTTGTCTTCGATGCCGGCAAGACCAGAAAGGATCAGGATCGGGGTCTGCACCTTGGCCACGCGCAGGGTGCGCAGCACTTCATAGCCCGACATGTCGGGAAGGTTCAGATCGAGCAGGATGATGTCGTAGTCGTAGAGCTTGCCTAGGTCGACGCCCTCTTCACCGAGGTCCGTCGTATATACGTTGAAACTCTCTGATTTGAGCATCAGCTCGATGCTCTGCGCTGTCGCGCTGTCGTCCTCGATCAAGAGTACACGCATGCCGTCAATCCCCTTAAACCGTTCCCTGCTGGAACTATGGATGAGGCGCCCTGCGCGTTCACCCTTAACCGAACCCTACTGGATATGACCCAAACCTAAGCGCAATTAGTTAACAAAGTTTAATTCTGATCCGCAAGATGCAATGGGTCTCCCGTTAGTGATATGTTAAATCGTTGAAAATGCTACAGAAATCGCATCTAACCGACTTAAGAAACTAGGTTAAGAAAGCCCTTCAATCGACTCTGCCGACTCAAGGATTTGGGGCCCTTGAGGGCTCGGAAAGCGGCTCGCGGCACGCCAGGCGGATGTCGGGGTAGGGGCCTATGGTTAACGCTTTTTGCTTAACGTTCGGTTACCGTGGTCCTCAAGCGATTCGGGCAGCGTGAAAGAGGCCGATGCAGTCCCTGAAAGCCGCAATTGACGCCATCGAGGACGTAGAAGTCTTCGGGCGCGTCAAAACCGTGCAGGGCCTGCTCATCGAAGTGGTCGGGCCGGTGCGCGAGCTGCGCGTCGGCGGGCGCGTCGAAATTGAAACCACCAATGGTGGGGTGCTGGGCGCCGAGATCATCGGCTTTCGCGATGGCCATGCGCTGTGCCTGCCGTTCGGAGCGCTGAACGGGGTGCGGCTCGGTTGCCGGGCGCTGTTCAAGAGCCATGACGGGGCGGTGCAGCCCTCCGAATACTGGCTGGGGCGGGTGATCAATGCCGATGGCGAGCCGATCGATGGCAAGGGCCCGCTGATGCCGGGCGCCACGCCTTACCCGCTGCGCCAGGTGCCGCTGCCGGCGCATGAGCGCATGCGGGTGGGCGATCCGCTCGATATGGGGGTGCGCACGCTCAATACCTTCACCACCATGTGCGAAGGCCAACGCATGGGGATCTTTGCCGGCTCGGGCGTCGGCAAGTCGGTGCTGATGAGTATGCTCGCCCGCAACGCCCAGGTCGACGTGGCGGTGATCGGGTTGATCGGCGAGCGCGGGCGCGAGGTGCAGGAGTTCGTTACCGACTATCTGGGCGAGGTCGGCATCCAGCAGGCAGTGGTGGTGGTCGCCACCTCCGACGAGGCGGCGCTGATGCGGCGGCAGGCAGCCTACCTGACGCTGACGCTCAGCGAGTACTTTCGCGACCAGGGCAAGCGGGTGCTGTGCATGATGGACAGCCTCACCCGCTTCGCCCAGGCACAGCGCGAGATCGGCCTCGCCATCGGCGAGCCGCCGACCGCCAAGGGCTACCCGCCGACGGTTTTCACCGAGCTTCCGAGGTTGCTCGAAAGAGCCGGTCCAGGCCTTGCTGAATCGGGCTCCATTACAGGTCTATTTACCGTTTTGGTGGAAGGTGACGATCACAATGAGCCCATTGCGGACGCCGTTCGCGGCATTCTCGATGGGCACATCGTGATGGAGCGCTCGATCGCCGAGCGGGGACGCTATCCGGCGGTCAATGTGCTCCGGTCTATCTCGCGAACCATGCCTGGGTGTGTGCCGGTCAACGTGCGGCCCACCCTGCAGAAGGCGCGGGAGCTCATGTCGACATTTGCCGACATGGAGGAACTGATCCGGCTGGGGGCATACCGGAAGGGATCGGATCCAGGCGTGGACCGTGCCATCGCGATCAACCCGGCGCTGGAGGCGTTTTTGAGCCAGCAGCGGGAAGAGCGCACCTCGATTGCCGACGGCTATGTTATGCTGGAGGCAATTCTGGACAAGGTGGGCGAGCAGACCGCGTCAGTGAAGTGAATGACTTGAGGTGTAAGGAGTACAAGTCATGAAGTCGCGCAGCGAGAGCCTGATCCGGCTTAAGAAGTTTCAGGTCGACGAGAAGCGCCGCCAGGTGACGCAGATCGAGATGATGATTGCCGATTTCGAGCGGATGGCCGCCGAACTCGACCAGCAGATCGAGATCGAGCAGCAGAAGACCGGCATCTCGGATATCGCGCATTTCGCCTATTCGACCTTCGCCAAGGCGGCGATCGCCCGCAGGGACAACCTGCTGGCCTCGGCCAACGACATGAAGGGCAATCTCGAGGCAGCGCAGGACGCGCTGGCCGAAGCAGTGGAAGACCTCAAGAAGGTCGAACTGCTGGACCAGCGCGAGCATGGTCGCGAGACTGCGGCGGAAGCCAAGTCCGAGCAGGCGGAATACGACGAGATCGGCCGCCTGCGGCACATCCGCCGCTGAGGCATTCCGCGATCGGACAATGAAAAGGCCCGCCGGGAGCGGGCCTTTCGCGCTTGCGGGTGCGATTACTGCAGGTCGTCGGTCTTCAGCAGCTGCGCGTCGCGCTCGGCTTCCCAGGTGTCCTTGTTGTAGGCCACGGCCTTGTCGAGCTGATCGCGCGTCACGTTGAGGAACAGGAACTTGTCGCCGTTCGCGTTGGTGGCGAAGCGCAGGTTCTCAACCGCAACGGCCACCGGCTTGGTGCCGATGCCGAGGAAGCCACCGAAATCGATGATCACCGCATCGACGGCCTTGCCGTCGGCGCCGAGGATCACGTCGCCAATGGCACCGAGGTGCTCGTCACCCGGGCCATAGGCATTGGTGCCGATCAGCTCTTCAGCGGTGAGTGGCGCATCAGTCAGCGTGGCGCGATCGATCGGGCTGGCCGGAGCCATGGTGTCGGCGGGCTGGTCGGCCGGAGCCATGGCATCTGATGGTTGTTCGGCCGGGGCCATGGCGTCGGCGGGCTGGTCGGCCGGAGCCATCGCATCTGCCGGCTGTTCGGCTGGCGCCATCGTGCCGTCGGCTGCCGGGGCTGCCGCATCTGTGGTCTCGAAGGTCGGGGCGGTCTCCAGCGCTTCCTTGGAGGTCGCCAGTACGAAACGCTCGCTGCCGTCCTCGGCGGTGACCCATTCGAGTTCGGCATAGTTCACAGCGACGTTCTTTTCGCCGATGCCGAGGAAGCCGCCGACCCCGATGACCACGGCGGCGACTTCGCCGCCTTCACCGATCACCAGGTTGTTGACGTCGCCGATATGCTCGGCGTCGGCAGCGCTGGACGAGTAGACCTGCTTGCCGATGATTTCGGTCGCGAGATTATCCTTGTCGGTAACCGAGTAGCCGGAAGCGAGGATCGAGGTGTCGAGCGGAGCCGCCGGCGCTTCGGTCGTCACGGCCGGAGCTTCCGTGGTTGCGGGGGCGGCGTCCTGTGCCATGGCGCCTGCGGTGAGCAGGGCGACGACGGCAGTGGTGGTCATAAGGGTACGGAACATCTATGGTTCTCTCGTTCGTGGGTTTCATGAACAAGGCCGTGCGGCACATCGCTTGGCTGTGGCGTGCCGCACGGCCCGATGCAGACACAACGTCACCACGACGCGAGCGTTCCGGCCCCCCGGAATCAAACTGGCCGACCGTTTCCAGCGTGGTCGGCGCGAACTTCAACCAATGTCCGATAGGCCAGGCCGCCGGGTCGGGTAGCTTGGCGCTCCGATTTGATGAGAGGTGTTGCCGTGGCTGAGTTCCGGGTCGATCCGCTGGTGTGGGGGCAAGGGCCGAGACAGCTCGAGGTGTTCCTCGAGCCGACTTGTCCCTACTCGGCCAAGGCCTTCGGCAAGCTTGAGCAGCTGCTGGCCGAGCTGGGTGAAGACAGGCTGACGGTGAAGATC
This sequence comes from Devosia insulae DS-56, assembly GCF_000970465.2. Lineage (GTDB taxonomy): Bacteria > Pseudomonadota > Alphaproteobacteria > Rhizobiales > Devosiaceae > Devosia_A > Devosia_A insulae. The sequence continues at coordinate 12,847 of NZ_LAJE02000123.1, read as the reverse complement.
CGGCTCCACTCGCAGCCCTGGCACATGTTCTCGCCGGTGATCGTCAGGGCGATCTACGCCGCGGCGAGCCTGCCGGCGGGCAAGGCGGCGGCGAGGCAGGTGATGCAGGCAGTGTACGAGCACCGCGAGGAGTTCGAGTTCGAGCAGCACGCCACCGGGCCGAACCGCGACGCGACGCCGAACGACCTGATCCGGCGGATCGAAGGCTATACAGGGCTTAAGCTGATGGCGGCGTTCGATGAGCCGCAGCTCGACAAATCGACCCGCTGGGATGCGCGCTATGCACGCCAGAACGGCATCCACGTGTCGCCGAGTTTCATGATCGACGGCATCGTCCAGGCCGATATGAGCAGCGGCGACGAGGTTTCGGTTTGGGTAAAGAGGCTGGGTTAGGTTCACGAGCCCAGCGGTAAGCTCTCGGTTTCAATCCACCACGGATGTCATTCCCGCGAAGGCGGGAACCTAGTGGGATGTTGCAGCACCCGCTACGACTGAGAAATTTCACCGCGTTCCGCCTCTCGCGCGTGCGCGAAGTTATGGCCGCGCTCCACCCACTGGGTCATTCCCGCGAAAGCGGGAACCTCTGTTTTCTTGCCTGCGGCACCATCTCAAACGGAGGTCCCCGCTTTCGCGGGGATGACACCGAGCCTGGGGCGTTTTGTGGTGGAAAGGTCGCCGATGCGTGCCTAGTAGAGAGCAGTTGGATGCCGCCCCACCCGCTACGCCAGTGGGAGGTCAAAGGCCCGATCAAATCAAAAGGCCGGCCCCGTTTCCCGAGGTCCGGCCTTCCACGCCTCCCAGCGTCCTGTCGGGGCGGCGAGGCGCCCCACATCCAGCAAGCTAGCGGAGAATTGACGGTAGCGCCCGGTTTCCCGGGTTAACCGGTAAAGTTTGAGTTAATCGGGTAAGGGCTCAGTAAGTCTTCATCTTGAGGTGGAGGATGCCGGAGCCATCGTCGAACGGCTCGCCGAAGGCGACGAAGCCAAGTTTTTCGTAGACGGCGAGCTTGTCGTGCTGGGCGGTGAGATAGAAGCGGGTCTGGCCCTTGTCACGCGCCAGGTCCATGGCGTGGCGGAGCAGCAGGGTCGAGATACCCTGGCCGCGCCAGAGCTGCGCAACGACGACCCGGCCAAGCTTCACGTGCTCCGGCGCCCAGATGATGCGCAGCGTGCCGACGACGTTGCCGGCGGCGATCGCCACCAGATGCGTAGCGGTCAGGTCGTCGGCGTCGAACTCCTCGGCCTCGGGGATCTGCTGCTCAATGACGAAGACCTCGCGGCGCAGCGCGAAGGCGGCGTTGCAGAGGGTGGAGAACACCGGGACGGTGAGAAGCGTGATGTCGTGCATGCCGGATAGAGATCACATCGGCGACGACCGCTCCAGCCTCAGGTGCGGGGCAGTTCGGCCGGACCGGTGGGCACGTTGATCGGGATCGGCCCGGCCGCGCTGGGGACGGTCCATTGCACGGCGCCGGCATCGTGCACCAGCCGGGCGACGAAGCCCAGCTTGGCGATCACCTCGGGGGTGAGGACGAACGGGTAGGCGTCGTGCTGGCCGACCGCGCGGTTGAGATTGTTCATCAGCGAGGCGATCGGGATCCAGTTTTCGATCAGCTCTTCGATGTCGGCATCGCCATAGGGATCGTAGTCGAGTCGGGCGGTCAGCTCTCCCCTCTGGTCGACGGCGGGCCGGAGGTTGAGGCCGAAGGACGCCGCCATCTCGGTGGTATCGACCAGATGCAGGTAGTGCGCGAAGGTCTCGGCGAAATCCTCCCAGGGGTGGGAGGTGGCATAGGCCGAGATGTAGTGCTGCTGCCAGCCGTCGGGCGCGCCGCTGGCGTAGTGGGCGGCGAGGGCGCTCTCGTAGTCAGCGCTCTCGTCGCCGAACAGAGTGCGGAATTCCCCATGCGCCGGGCGGCCGCTGACCAGCAAATCCCAATAGTAGTGGCCGATCTCGTGACGGAAATGGCCGAGCAAGGTGCGGTAGGGTTCGTTGAACTGGGTGCGGCGGTATTCGCGGGCCGCGTCGTCGGCCTCCTGCAGCGACAGGGTGATGACGCCGCTATCGTGCCCGGTGAGGACGGGGGAGCGCGAGATTTCGTCGTTGAGGAAGTGGAAGCTCAGGCCGTGCACCGGATCCTCATTGCGGGTGGCGAGCGGCAAATGCAGCCGCAGCAGCGCGTAGATCAGCCGCTTCTTGGCCCGCTCGATCACCTGCCAGCGGCCGAGGTCGACCGGATTTTTGATATCGGGGATCAGCCCGTTGTGGCGGCAGGCGAGGCAGTAGGGATCGGCCCCCGGCGCATGCAGCAGCAGCCAGTTGCAGGCGCCATGCGCCGCATTGGCGCAGTAGACGAAAGACCGGTTGAAGAAGGCCGGCGCCATCCAGATGCCGGGGCCGCCATCGAGCGAGAACAGGTTGTTGGTGAGTGGGCCATAGCCGAGCGCTCGGCCGCAACGCTCGCAGCGGGTGTTCTCGAAGTAGAGCAGGTGACCGCAATGGTCGCAGCGGAAGAGCTTCATCGGGGCTCGTGTGGTGACGCAGGTCAACAATGCCCGGTTTCGCCTGCGGTTCCTCGTGCCATCCCGAAATATTAACGGCGCGGCGGCATTGTCTGTGCAGTTTACCGGGACATTCTGAACGCGATGCGTACGCGCCTCAACGAATTGCCGCGACCGCTGGCCCTTGTCGTGCTGGGGCTGACCGTGGTCGCCATCGCGCTGCTGCTGCTGGTCGCCATGGGGCGGGCGCCGGCGGTGCCGGCCGATGCGGCGACGACGGTGGCGCCGGAGGGCGATCTCGTCAGCTACCAGCGGATCATCGAGCGGCTGCGCGGCGGGGCAGACTATTACACCGCAGCGCATGAGGTGCTGGTGGCCGACGGCTATGGCACGCGCTCGGTGTTCAACTGGCGTACGCCGGCCTGGCCGCTGCTGCTCGCAGCGCTGCCGCCGGGCTGGGGGCAGGGGGTCTTGGCGGCGTTGGCGCTCGGCGGGCTGCTGCTGGTCTACCGGATGCTGCGCGAGGATGGCGGCGTGCTGGTCGCCGGCCTGTCCATGCTGGCGGTGGGGATCAGCCTCGGCGGCATCGCCGCGCCGTCGAGCGTGGTGTTCTCGGAGGTGGCGGCAGGAACGCTGATCCTCGTGTCGGTCGCGGCATTCGGCAATGGCTGGCGGCTCGCCGGCCTGCTCGTGGGTGTGCTGGCGCTGTTCCTGCGCGAACTGGCGGCGCCCTATGTGGTGGTCGCGATCGTCCTGGCGCTACGCGAGAAACGCTGGAGCGAAGTCCGGCTGTGGGCCCTGGGGCTCGTCGCCTATGCCGCCTATTTCGGCTGGCACTGGTGGATGGTGAACCAGCAGCTGGGGCCGATGGACCGCGCCTATGGCGATGGCTGGCTGCAGTTCGGCGGGCTTGGTTTCATTCTCGCAACGGCGGGGTTCAACGGCTTGTGGAGCCTCGGCCCGGTGTGGCTGCCGGCGGTGCTGCTGCCACTCGGACTATTGGGGCTGTGGGCGTGGCCGAAGGGGACATTGGCGCTGGCGACGGTGGTGGTGTTCGTCGGGCTGTTCGCCGCGGTGGGGAAGCCGTTCAACGCCTATTGGGGCGCGCTTTACACGCCGGTGCTGATGCTCGGGCTGGGTTGGGCGGTTGCGGCGGCTTGGGAGGTTGTCCGGTTGCGCTAGCACCGAGTGTGGGGCCCACCGTCAAACACTCCCGATGGTCTTCAGCCGGACGCGCGGGTGCACTTCGTTCTGGCTCATCACCACGGTTTGCGGGCGGAAGCGTTCGATGATGGCGCGGACGTGTGGGCGGATGCCGGGGCTGGTGATGAGGACGGGGATTTCGCCCATCTGGGCGGCGTTCTCAAAACCCTGCTGGATGCCGACGATGAACTGCTGCAGGCGCGACGGGGCCATGGCGAGGTGGCGGTCATTGCCGTCACCGACCAGCGCCTCGGCGAAATCCCGTTCCCACTGCGGCGACAGGGTGAGCAGCGGCAGGTTGCCGTCCGGCCCCAGATTGGCGGCGCAGAGCTGACGGGCGAGGCGCGAACGCACGTGCTCGGCGATGGTCTGGGCGGTGCGGCCAGGGCCGGCGATCTCCGCGATGCCTTCGAGAATGGTGGGCAGGTCGCGGATCGAGATGCGCTCGATCAGCAGGGTCTGCAGCACGCGCTGCACGCCCGAGACCGAGATCTGGCTGGGGACGATGTCCTCGACCAGCTTCTGCTGGTCCTTCGACAACCCGGCAAGCAGCGACTGTACGTTGGCGTAGCTCAGGAGGTCCGAGACGTTGGCCTTCAGCACCTCGGTCAGGTGCGTCGAGATGACGGTCGAGGGGTCGATGATCGAGTAGCCGCGCAGCTCCGCTTCGTCACGCAGCGCCGGCTCGATCCAGGTGGCAGGCAGGCCGAAGGTCGGCTCGGTGGTATGGACGCCGGGCAGGTTGATCTCCCGGCCCATCGGATCCATCACCATCAGCTGGTGCGCGAAGATCTGGCCGCGGCCGGCATCGACCTCCTTGATCTTGACCTTATAGTCGTTGGGCTCGAGCTGCATGTTGTCGAGGATGCGAACCGGCGGCATGATGAAGCCGAGCTCGGTGGCGAGCTGCCGGCGCAGCGCCTTGATCTGCTCGGTGAGCCGATCGGTGCCGGTATCGTCTTCCTTGACCAGTGACAGCAGGCCGTACCCGAGCTCGAGCTTCAGCTCGTCGATCCTGAGACTGTCGGAGATCGGCGCTTCCGTGGCGACCGGGTTGGCCTGGGCATGCTCCATGGCCGCCTCGACGATGGCGCGATCGGCGGTTGCGGTTTTCTTCCTGCCCGACTTGAAGGCGAGCCAGCCGCAGCCGGCGGCGAGCGCCAGGAACGGGATGATCGGCATGCCCGGCAGCAGCGCCAGCGCGCCGATGACGGCGGCCGACATGCCGAGCGCCTTGGGGTAGCCGGTGAACTGGGCGACCAGCGCCTTGTCGGCCGAGCCGGTGACGCCGGCTTTCGAGACCAGGAGGCCCGCCGCGGTCGAGACGATCAGCGCCGGGATCTGGCTGACGAGGCCGTCGCCGACGGTGAGCAGGGTATAGTTATGGCCGGCTTCGGCGAAGGTCAGGCCTTCCTGCAGCATGCCGATGATCAGGCCGGCGATGATGTTGATGAAGGTGATGAGGAGGCCCGCGATGGCGTCGCCGCGCACGAACTTCGACGCACCATCCATGTTGCCGAAAAATGCGCTCTCCGCCTCGAGGTTTTCGCGGCGTTTGCGCGCGGTGGCCTCATCGATCAGGCCGGCCGAGAGGTCGGCGTCGATGGCCATCTGCTTGCCCGGCATGGCGTCGAGGTTGAAGCGCGCTGCGACTTCGGCGATGCGGCCCGAGCCCTTGGTGATGACGATGAAGTTGACGATGATCAGGATGGCAAAGACGACGACGCCGATGACGAAGTTGCCGCGCATGACGAAGTTGCCGAACGCCTCGATGACGTGACCGGCCGCATCGGTGCCGTTATGGCCCTCGGAGAGGATCAGGCGGGTGGTGGCGAGGTTCAGCGCCAACCGCAACATGGCGGCGATCAGCAGTACCGTGGGAAAGGCCGAGAACTCGAGCGGCGTCTGGATGAACAGTGCCGTCATCAGGATCAGCACTGAAAAGACGATCGAGATGGCCAGCAGCAGGTCGAGCAGCAGCGGCGGCAGCGGCACGATGAGGACGACGATGATCCCCATGATGCCGATGGCGAGCCCGATATCGGACGTGCCGAACGACTTCCACAGCCCCTGGATCGAGAAGGTCGGAAGCTTCAGGCCGGATGGGCCGGGGGCGGAGAGATCAGCCACGGGTGGGCTCCGACAAGAGGACTACTGATAGAGACGGCCCCCTCCCTCGCCATTCGAGCGTAGCTCTCATGGCCTTCTCGCCTAAAATCGCTCCACTGGAGCGATTTTCCCTACGGGACGGCTCGAAGTCCCCCATGAAGTGGGAGGTGAAGAGTTGGGCCCGTGGCTCGATGGTGCCAAACGCTCGATGCGGCACCTCCCCCTTCATGGGGGAGGATGGGAGGGGGCCGTCTGCCAGCAGTTGGCCCCTCACGCTGCCGAGTTCCGCTGTTCACCCGGACCCGGCACGGCCAAACCTTCGTCGGCGTACTGGTTGAGCTTGTTGCGCAGGGTGCGGATCGAAATGCCGAGGATGTTGGCGGCGTGGGTGCGGTTCCCCAACACGTGGTCGAGGGTATCGAGGATCAGGTCGCGCTCGACGTCGGCAACGGTGCGGCCGACCATGGCGCGCGAGATGGTCTCGGCGGTCTGGGCGGCCTGTGTCGCCACCGAGGCCATGGCGACGACCTCGCTGAGGCCGGTGCCGTCGGGCATGGAGATGGCGTCGGGGCCGATGATCTCGCCGCCCGACAGCAGCACCGCGCGGTGGAGGGTGTTTTCGAGTTCGCGGACGTTGCCCGGCCACGGAGCGCGCAGCAGAGCATCGCGGGCCTCGGCGGAAAGCACGCGGCGGCCTAGGCCGTTCGCTTTGGCGTATTTGTCGACGAAGTGGTCCGCCAGCGCCGCGGTATCGCCGGGGCGCTCACGCAAAGCCGGGAGTTTCAGGTTCACCACGTTGAGGCGGAACAGCAGATCCTCGCGGAAACTGCCGTCCTTCACCGCTTCGCTGAGGTTGCGGTTGGAGGTGGCGATGATGCGGATATCGACCGGCACGGGCTTGGTGCCGCCGACGCGGTCGATCAGCCGCTCCTGGATGGCGCGGAGGAGTTTTGCCTGCAGGCGCACGTCCATTTCGGAGATTTCGTCGAGCAGCAGGGTGCCGCCGGAAGCTTCCTCGAATTTGCCGATGCGGCGGGCAACGGCGCCGGTGAAGGCGCCCTTCTCGTGGCCGAACAGTTCGCTCTCGAGCAGCGCCTCTGGGATGGCGGCGCAGTTGATCGAGATGAAGGCACGGGAGGCGCGCTTCGAGCGGGAGTGAAGGTATTTCGCCATCACCTCCTTGCCGGTGCCGCTCTCGCCGGTGATCAGCACCGAGGCTTCCGACGGGGCAACCTGCTCGGCGAGCTTCACGACGCGGGCCATCACCGGGTCGCGGAACAGGAAATCGGAGGATTCGCGGGCCACCGCGGCGATGACGGCGGCGATCAGCTCGGCATCGGGCGGCAGTGGGATATATTCCTTGGCGCCGGCACGGATGGCACTCACCGCGGCGGCGGCGTTGCTCTCGGTGCCGCAGGCGACCACCGGGATGACGATGCGTTCGCCCTCGAGCCCGGCGATCAGCCCGGCAATATCCATCATCACATCGACCAGCAGCAGGTCGGCGCCGCGGCCGGCGCGCAGCGATGCGAGCGCGATCTCGATCGAGGGAGCGTGCGCCACCTTGGCGCCGCCATCCATGGCGAGCTTGGTGGCGGTAGTGAGCTGGCCTTCGAGGGCGCCGACGATAAGAAGCCGCATGTTATTCCTGCCGCAGAGAGAGAGAGGCCAAGGCCGCGATGTCATTCCCGCGAAGGCGGGAACCCAGGCGATGGTGCCGCACGTACCGCGTCTGCGGTGGGCTCGGCACTAGGTTCCCGCCTTCGCGGGAATGACGGCGGTGGGTGGGCATGGACTGAAGGAGCATCACCATCACGCTGCCTTGATGATTTCGGTCATGGTGACGCCGAGACGGTTCTCGACGAGGACGATTTCGCCGCGGGCGACGAGGCGGTCATTGACGTAGATCTCGACGGCTTCGCCGACCTGGCGGTCGAGTTCGACCACGCTGCCGACATCCATCTTGAGCAGGCTTGCCACCGGCACCTTGGCGCGGCCGAGCACCACCGAGATGCGGACAGGAACGTCGAATACGGCCTCGAGGTCGGCGGCGGTCTTCTCGCCGGGCGGGGTGTAGCCCTCGCGGCCGGGAGCGGCCATTTCCTCGAAGGTGACCCCGGTATCGCCGGTGCTCATTGCTCGGTCTCCTCGTTAAGTCGGATGCCGCGTGCGGCAAAATACTGGCTGATGCGGGCGTCGATCTCGGCGCTGAGCTTCCGGATATCGCGGACCACGCCGCCATCGGCCCACTCGATGCGGGCATCGCCGATGGCGATGTCGGGGTCACCGAGGACGACCAGCCGGCCGGTGAAGCCCGAGGTGGTCATCTTGCCCGTGGCGATGTCGCGCACGGCTTCGGCCAGCGCCGGGTCACAGCGGATGACCAGGTGCGGCACGCCATCGAGCGTTGCCATGCACTCGGCCACCAGTTGTTCGATTTCGACCGTCGGCTCGCGGGCAATGAGGCCGCCGGCGAGTTTGCGCGCAATCGACAGCGACAGCTCGACGCCTTCGGCGATCGATTGCTTGCGCGCATCGTCCATGCTGGCCGCCATGGCGGCAACCCGCATGGCAAGGCTTTCGGCGGCAGCGGCTTCGGCCTTGGCGGCTTTGGCGACGGCGGTGCGCTCGCCTTCGGCGAGGCCGGCCTCGCGGCCCTCGCGGCGAGCTTCCTCGAGCAGGCTCGCCATGGCGGTCTCGGTAACCAGCGAGTTGCGCTCCTGGCGGCGGCCGAGGTCGAGGTCGAAGGTGAATTTGGCGGGCGCGGCGCTCATCAGCCGATCATCTCCTCATCGGCCTTGCCCTTGGTGATGATGATCTCGCCCTTGGCGGCGAGGTCCTTGGCGGTGGCGACCATGCGGCCCTGCGCCTCGTCGACATCCTTCAAGCGCACGGGACCCATGGCCTCCATGTCGTCCTTCAGCATCTTGCCGGCGCGGGCCGACATGTTGGCGAAGAACACCTCTTTCACCGTGTCGTTGGCGCCCTTCAGCGCCAGGCCGAGCTCCTTCTTGTCCATCTTCTGCACCAGGGTCTGGATGGCCGAAGCTTCCAGCCGGGCCAGATCCTCGAAGGTGAACATCAGCGCCTTGATGCGGTCGGCGCCGTCGCGGTCGCGTTCCTCCAGCGTAGTGATGAAGCGCGCTTCGGTCTGGCGATCGAACGAGTTGAAGATCTCGGCCATCTGCTCGTGGCTGTCGCGGCGCTTGGTGTGGCTGAGGGTCGACATGAACTCGGTGCGCAGCGTGGTCTCGATCTTTTCGAGGATCTCCTTCTGCACCGGATCGAGCGCCAGCATGCGCTGCACCACTTCCATCGCCAGCTCCTCGGGCAGGGAGGCGAGCACCTTGCCGGAGTGGTCGGTAGCAATCTTACTGAGCACCACGGCGATGGTCTGCGGGTACTCGTTCTTGAGGTAGCTGGCGAGGATGTCCTCCTGAACGTTCGACAGCTTTTCCCACATGTTGCGGCCGGCGGGGCCGCGGATTTCTTCCATGATCGAGTCGACGCGATCCTGCGGCAAAAAGCTCAGCAGCAGCCGCTCAGTAGTGTCGGAGTTGCCGGCGATGGTGCCGTTGGACGAGACGCGGGTAACGAACTCGATGAGCAGCGAATCGAGCATATCCGGGGTGATCGGCCCGAGCTTCACCATGGCGCGCGACAGCTGGCGGATTTCCATCTCGTCGAGTTCTTCGAGGATCGGCTTGCCGAAATCCGGGCCGAGCGCCAACAGCAGCACGGCCGCCTTCTCGTCGCCGAGGAGGGCGCGCTGGCTGGCATTGGCGCCGACGACCAGTTGCTTGCTCAGTACCTGGTCGGTGGTCTGGTCGAGTGCGGCGGCGGCGGCCATCTAGTTGTTCCTCACGTGGCGCTCGCCAGCCAGTCGCGCACGATCAGCGCGGCCTGCTTGGGGTTTTCGTCGACCAGCTCGCCGACCGTCTTCAGGGTATTGGCCTGGGTTTCGCCCATCGCCCTGGCGCTGTTCATCCAGGCCGGAACGCGGGCCTTACGCGGCTGCTCGTCTTCCTCGACGTAGTTGCCGCCATTGAGGTTGGGGAGCGAGGAAACCATGGCGTTGGAGCCGAAATCGCCCGGGCCGTGGTGAGCCGGGCCGCCGCCAAGCTCGGCGCTGGCGGGTAGGGCCAGGGTCTTGCCCTCGGGGGCCAGCACGCGCTTCAGCAGCGGGCGGATCACGAAGAACACCAGCGCCAGGGCGATCAGCAGGGTCACCGCCATCTCGGCGCCGTTCATCAGGTCGTCGCGGGTGAAGTCGAGCAGGCCCGGCTCGCTGGTGCCGGCGGCGGCCAGTTCCGGCCGATCGGCAAACTGCAGGTTGGCGACCTGCACCTGGTCGCCGCGAGTATCGGAGAAGCCGACTGCGGATTTCACCAGTGCGGTGATCTGGTCGATCTCGGCCTGGGCGCGCGGGGTATAGACCGAGTTGCCGGTGGCGTCGGCGACATAGGTGCCATCGACCACCACGGCGATCGACAGCCGCTTGATGCCGCCGGCTTCGGTGAGCGCGGTTTCGGTGACCTTGGAGATCTCGAAATTGGTGGTCTCTTCGGTGGTCGAGCCCTGCTCCATGGTCGAGGTGCCGCTGCCCGAATTGGCCGAGGCGCCGGGCAGTTCGTTCGAGACGCTGACCTGGCCGCTGTCACCGTTCTGGGCGGAGTTGGCGAGGTCGCGGGTCTGGGTGGAGCGGATCACCTGGCCGTTCGGGTCGAACGTCTCGGAGGTCTTGCTCAGCCGGTTGAGATCGAGTTCGGCCGAAACCTGCACCCGGGCCCGGCCGGAGCCGACAATGTTGGCGAGCAGGTCCTCGACGCGGCTGCGCAGGCGATTCTCGACATTGAGGGTGCGCTCCTCGGTCTCGCCGGCGATGACGTCCTCGGGGCCGTTGCCGGCGCCGGAAGCGAGCAGGCGCCCGGTATCGTCGACCACCGAGACGCGGGCCGGCGTCAGGCCCTCGATGGCGGATGCCGCGAGGTGCTGGATGGCGCGGATTTCGCCGGCCGAGAGTTGACCGCGCACCGCCAGGACGATCGAGGCGGTGGGGTCCTTCTGCTCGCGGCTGAACAGGGCGCGCTCGGGCAAGACGAGATGGACGCGGGCGCTCTTGATGCGGGCGAGCGACGAGATGGTGCGGGCGAGCTCGCCTTCGAGCGCCCGGACGTTGTTGATGTTCTGCACGAAGCTGGTGGCGCCGAGCGTCGACTGCTGGTCGAAGATTTCGTAGCCGACCTGGCCCTTGTTGGGCAGGCCGTTCTGCGCCAGCGACATGCGAATCTGGGTGATCTGGTCGCGCGGCACCAATATGGTGTCGCCTTCGCCGCGGATTTCGTAATTGACGTTCTGGGTCTGGAGTTCGGAGACGATGGCCGCCGAATCCTCGAACGACAGGCCGGAGTAAAGCGGCGCCAGCGGCGGCGTCGAGGCGCGCATGATGAGGAAGGCAAAAAACCCCAGCATCAGCACGGCGATAACGGCCATGGCGGCGACGCGCGCCAAACCGAGGCGGTTGAAGAACTGCAGCAACCCGTCCACGCGGACCGTACCCTTGTTATTCTTGGGTGCGCGCAAACGCACCGAGCCCATAGGCAAAAATTACCCAGTGGATGGTAAACAAGTGATTAACCGGCGGTTGCAGAATGCAAAAAGGCGGCAAGCTTTGCCGGGTGAGGTTAAGGAGACGTGAGTATGGGAACGCTGAGCATCCTGGGTCGGGTGACCTCGATCAATGTGCGCAAGGTCATGTGGACCTGCGACCTGATCGGCATCGGCTACGAGGTGGAGATCTGGGGGATGCCGCATCGCGACCCCAAAGCGCCGGAATTCCTCAAGCTCAACCCCAATGCGCAGGTACCGGTCATCATCGATGACGGGTTCGTCCTGTGGGAGAGCAATGCCATCATGCGCTACCTGTCGGAGTCGCGGCGTAGCGGGCTCTGGCCGGTGGCGGTGAAGGAGCGGGGGCTGGTCGACCAGTGGCTGACCTGGCAGGTGGCCGAGCTCAACGCGCAGTGGGGCTACGCGGTCTACGCGCTGATGCGCAAGAACCCGGCCTATACCGACGAGCAGCGCATCGCCGATTCGATCCGTAACTGGACGGCGAGGATGCAGATCCTCGAGGCGCAGCTCGTGGCGGGCGGGGGCTTTGCCGCCAATGGCCGGATGAGCATCGCCGATATCGGCCTCGCGGTCTCGACGCACCGCTGGTTCTCGACCCCGTTCGACAAGCCCGCGTTGCCGGCGGTGAAGGAGCACTACGAGCGGCTGAAGGCGACGGCGGAAGGGCAGAAATACATGAGCGCCGATACGCCATGACGCGCCTCAGGATCCTCGGTCGGGTCACCTCGAGCAATGTCCGCAAGGTGTTGTGGACGGCCGACCTCTGCGGCATCGATTACGAGCACGAGATCTGGGGGATGCCGCATCGCGACCCCAAGGTGCCGGAGTTCCTCGCGCTCAACCCCAATGCTACGGTGCCGGTGATCGTCGACGACGGGTTCGTCCTGTGGGAGAGCAGCGCCATCATGCGCTATCTGGCGCAGAAGTGGGGCAGCGACCTGTGGCCCGAGGACGCGCGGCAGCGGGCGTTGGTCGACCAGTGGCTCACCTGGCAGGCGACCGAACTCCTGCCCTCGTGGCTCTATGCGGTGACGGCGTTCCTCGCCAGGAACCCGGCCTTTGACGATCCCGCGCGGATCGCGCAGTCGGTCGACAAGTGGTCGGGGAATATGCGGATGCTGGAAGCGCAGCTCGCCGAGGGTGGCGGCTATGTCGCCAATGGGCGGCTGAGCCTCGCGGACCTGGCGCTGGCGCTGTCCTCGCACCGCTGGTTCTCAACCCCGTTCGAGCGGCCGGAACTGCCGGCGGTGACAGAACACTATCAGCGGTTGAAGGCGACGGAGGCGGGGCGGAAGTATCTGGGCGACGCGACGCCTTAAGGGAGCACCAGCCTACGGCTAGGCCGGTGCGGGAAGAGTACCCCCCACCCTGTCCCTCCCCCGCAAGGGGGGAGGAGACCAAAA
>NZ_LAJE02000122.1 GCF_000970465.2 Devosia insulae DS-56 | reverse complement strand
CTCCACCGCCTTCGGCGGTCCCCCTCCCCCGTTTCACGGTGGAGGAGCACCGAGAGTTCCGTGCATTGGCACCAGTACCGACGGGGACGGGCGGCGTCGCGTGGGCGCCGCCCTTCACGTCACATCGACATCAGCTCGGCGACTTCCACCGAGCCGCCGGCGGCGTAGATCGGGCAGCCGCGCGCCAGCGAGATGGCGTCGTCGAGGCTGTTGGCCTCGAGGATGGAATAGCCGGTCAGCGCGTTGCCATTGGTGCTGGCCACCCGGCCATCGGCGCCGATGGTCTTGCTCGGGCCTGCCGGGTTGCCCATGTCGGCGACGGCGCCGCCCATGCCCTTGTACCAGGCCATCCACTTCTCCATCGAGTCCTCGAGGTCGGCGGGCGAGGAAGCGGGCGATCCGTGAAAGCCGAGGATGTACTTTGCCATTTTTCTGTTTCCCTGTTTGCCGCTGCTTGGTGGTCACATACTGGTCGGCAGGTTCAGCGGTTTGCCTGTCTCGAGCAGCGTCTTCAGACCCGCGACGACCACCGGCCAGCCGGTATCGATGCCGGCATTGGCCTTCTCGTAGTCGTGGTGGGTGATGGTGAACTTGACGACCTCGCCCATCGGCTCGATCGCGAAGGTGACGAGGGTCGGCTGCGAGTTCTCGGCCCAGCTCGGAATGAAGCTGGAGACGATCTTCTTCAGCGGCTCGATTTCGACGACCTCGCCGTCGAGCATCACCTGCCCGTCGCTGGTGAGGTAGCGGAACGGCCCGCCGCGCTTCAGGTCGCTGTCGATCCGCGTGCCGTAATAGTAGAGCGCCGTCTGCTCGGGGCGGGTGAGGGCGTCCCACAGTGCCTGCGGCGTTGTCCGGATATAGGTTTCGAGCACGAAATTCGGTTTGTCGGCCATCGGTACTGAACTCTCCAACTGGTTCTTCAAATCGAGTGCGAAGCGCGCGAACGGCTTCTGGTAGGGCGCGATCCACCGATCCGCGACTTCCTGGATCGGGGAGGCGTTGAGGTAGTGGTACTTGAACCGCCCCTCCTTGCGGCTCGTCACCAGCTTCGCCTCTTCCAGCACCCTGAGGTGCTTCATCACCCCAAACCGCGTCATCCCGAGCCCCTGTTCGAGCTCGGTCAGGGTCTGTCCGGCCTTGTCGCGCAGGCTGTCGAGCAGCTGCCTTCGGGTCGGATCGGCCAGGGCTTTGAAGACGGCATCCACAGTCGCCACAATAGGTGACCAAATGGTCACATGTCAAGCCATAGCCCTAAGGCGGGAGAGACAGGGCGGGTGAGCACCTCTAGTCTCCGCGTGCCTTGGGAGGGGCAGGGCATGGCATCGCGGCTGATCATGACGGTGTTCTTCGTGCAGGCGCTGGCCTTCGGCGCCTGGCTGCCGCGCATCCCGGACATCCAGGCACGGTTGGGGCTGAGCCCCGCCGAACTCGGCTATGCGCTGCTCGGCCTGCCGGTCGGGCTGCTGATCGCCTTGCCCTTCGTCAGCATTGTCGTCGGCCGCGCCGGCGGGCGCGCCGCCGTGCTGTGGAGCCTGCCGGCCTTCATCGTCGCCATCTGCCCGCCGGCCTTCGCCCCTGATGGCATCGTGCTGTTCCTGGCGCTGGCGCTGGCCGGCCTCGCCATGTCGACGATCGAACTCGGCATGAACATCGTCGCCGACGAGACCGAGAAGCGCGATGAGGTCGTCATCATGAGCCGCTGCCACGGCTTCTGGAGCCTCGGCATGATGGTCGGCAGCCTCACCGGCGCCGCCGCGGCGCATTGGGGCCTCGCACCCCAGTTGTCGATCACCGCCATTGCGGCACTGGCGTTGCTGGTCGGGCCTGCCATAGCCATGCGGCTGCCGCGCGGTCCCTCCGGCGCCGGCTCGCCGAGCGGTGACACGCCAGTCTCCGGGTTGTTCATCCCCGGTGCCATCATGCTCGGCATCTGCATCGTCGCGCTGGCCGGCAATATTCTCGAGGGCGCGGCGGCCGACTGGTCGGCGGTCTATCTGCGGCAGGTGCTGGGCGCTGACCCCGGCGCGGCTGGGTTGGGCTACGCGGCTTACTCGCTGTTGATGGCGGTGGGGCGGTTCAACGGCGACTGGGTACGCAGCCGCTGGGGTGCAGTGGTGGTGGCGCGAAGCTGTTATGCCGTAGCCCTCGTCGGGCTGCTACTCGTCGTCTTCGCACCGGATTACCCCTGGGCGCTGGTTGGCTTTGCGCTGGCCGGTTTCGGCGGCTCGGTGGGCGTACCGCTGGCCGTGAGCGCCGCAGCGTCAGCCGCCGGACACACCCCGGCAGCCAATGTGGCGCTGGTCTCGCTGGTCTCATTGGTCGGCTTTCTGCTCACCCCGCCGATCATCGGTTCGGTGGCTGAACTGTTCGGGCTGCGCGCCGCGCTTGGCGTACTCCTGCTGCCGGTGTTTGTGGTCGCCATCGCCGTCGCCTTCACCCTGGCGCGGCGACGTGCAGCGCCAGTGGTGACCGCCGCCTGACGCCATTGGCACCTGCCGCGAAGCCCGCTACAACCCCGACCGCAATCGATTTCACCTGCCCGGTTGCGACGTTGCAATATGAGGCGGCAGCGGCTGCCGCGAGGAGAACTCCCCCATGGCGAAGACCAAAACCGCGGCCGAGCCCGCCAAGTCCTCGGCTGCGCCCGGCTACAGCGAACTCAATCTCGCCGGCCAGTTCCAGCTGACGTCGCCGAAGCTCAAGCTCAAGGCGCCGATCACCCTGCCGGGCGACGTGCACACCGCGCTGCTCGACGCCAAGGAAATCCCCGACCCGTATTTCGGCCAGAACGAAGTCGACGTCATGTGGGTCAACAAGACCCCGTGGACGGTAGAGCGGAAGTTCGAGGCGAGCGCCGCCGATATCGACGGCTACCTGACGCTGACGCTGGACAACGTCGATACCATCGCCACGGTGATCCTCAACGGCGAGGCGATCGCCGAGACGCAGAACCAGTTCATCCGTTACGACATCGACGTCACCGGCAAGGTGAAGGCCGGCACCAACACGCTACGCATCGAATTTGCGGTGACCCGCGATGTGGCCAAGGCCCGCTCCGACGCCCACCCGTTCCCGATCCCCTTCACCTACAACTATCTCTCGAACGGCCTCGAAGGCGTGCACATGAACTTCGTGCGCAAGGCCGCCTGCCACGCCGGCTGGGATTGGGGCATCTGCCTGATGCCGACTGGCGTCTATGGCCGCATGGTCATTCGGCGCTCCAGAATGGCGCGGCAGGAGAGCGTCACCGTCGAGCAGGCCCATGGCAAGAAATCCGTCGAACTCTCGATCACGACTCGGGTTTTCGCTTTCGCCGAGGGCTCGGTTGAGCTGATGCACGAGGTCGATGGGCAGAAGCTCGCCGACAAGGTGGTGGTACGGCCGGGCGAGAACGTCTTCACCCACAACGTCACCATCAAGAACCCAAAGCTGTGGTGGCCGAACGGGCAGGGCGAGCAGCCGCTTTACGAGCTCTGGACCACGCTCGACGGCGAAGTGAGCAAGCGCAAGCTGGGTCTGCGGAAGCTCGAGTGGCTGGTCGAGAAGGACGAGATCGACCACAGCTTCAAGGTGCGGATCAACGGCCGCGACATCTCGATGTTCGGCGCCAACTGGATCCCCGCCGACGCCATCCCGTCGCGCATCACCCCCGACACCGTTCGCGACCTGCTCGAAAGCGCCCAGGCGGTGAACATGAACATGCTCCGCATCTGGGGCGGCGGGCAGTACGAGCCCGACTATTTCTACGAGATGTGCGACGAGCTCGGCATCCTGATCTGGCACGACTTCATGTTCGCCTGCATGAGCTACCCATCCGATCGCGCCTTCCTCGCCGATGTGCGCACCGAGATCACCCAGCAGATCCGCCGCCTCAGCCACCATGCCTCGATTGCGCTCTGGTGCGGCGACAACGAGGTGATCGGCTCGCTCCACTGGTACCCCGAGACCAAGGCGGCGCCGGAGCGCTACGTCGCCAATTACGACCGGCTGAACTCGATGCTCGGCTATATCGTCGAGGACGAAGATCCAACCCGCCGCTTCTGGCCGTCTTCGCCATCGCTCGGCTACATGGATTATTCCGACGGCTGGCTGATGGATACGCGCGGCGACACGCACTACTGGAGCGTCTGGCACTCGGCCAGGGATTTCTCCGCCTATCGCGAGGTGAACCCGCGCTTCGCCTCCGAATTTGGCTTCCAGAGCTTCACCTCGATGAACGTCATCGAGAGTTTTACCAAACCCGAGGACCGCAACCCGACCTCACCGGTGATGGAAGCGCATCAGCGCAATACCGGCGGCAATTCCCGCATCCTTGAGACCATGACGCGCTACTTCCGCTTCCCCGCCGGCTTCGAGAACATGGTGTTCCTGAGCCAGATCCAGCAGGGTCTCGCCATCAAGACCGCCATCGAATACTGGCGCTCCACCAAGCCGCGCTGCATGGGCACGCTCTACTGGCAGATCAACGATGTCTACCCGGTCGCCAGCTGGTCGAGCCTCGACTATGGCGGGCAGTGGAAGCTGCTGCACTACATGGCGAAGCGCTTTTACAATCCAATCAATGTCGTGGCCGTACCGGACGGCGACACCATCCTCCTCAAAGCCATCAACGATACCGCCGAGAAGGCTGAAATCGCTGTGGAAGTTCAGGCGGTGGATGCCAACGGCAAGGCCCGCGTCATCGCTACGGCAAAGGTGAAGTCCAACCCCGACAAGGCAGTGGTGGCGACCAAGCTGAAGCTTGCCGATCTGGGGGCCAACGAGTTCCTGTTCTTCTCCTGGACCGCCGAAGACGGCAAGCTCCTGGGCGAGAACGACTACTTCCCCAAGGCGTACAAGGCATATGAGCTGGGCGAAGCCAAGGTGAAGGCGAGCTGGTCGGGCGGCGACAAGGCGCCGGTGCTGACGCTGACATCGGATAAGCCAGCGGTGTTCGTAACGGCCACGGTGGATGTGCCCGGCTACTTCTCGGACAATGCCGTGACGCTGCTGCCGGGGCGGGAGGTGAAGCTGAACTTCACGCCGCGCAAAGGGGCGGCGGTGACGAAGGATGCACTGGCCAACAGCCTCAAGGTTGGGCACCTGAGACAGACGTACTAGGCCATACTGATAGAGACGGCCCCCTCCCTCGCCATTCGAGCGTAGCTCTCATGGCCTTCTCCCCTCAAATCGCTCCACTGGAGCGATTTGCCCTTCGGGACGGCTCGAAGTCCCCCATGAAGGGCCTGTTGCGCAAAGGGTGGTTTCGGCAGGTTGGTTGCGATTGGGCGAGCGGGATGGGCCAGGTGACGGTGACCCGGTCTTATTTGTGCGCGATGTCGCTGGTTCTGGGGTTGGCTTGGTGGC
>NZ_LAJE02000121.1 GCF_000970465.2 Devosia insulae DS-56 | reverse complement strand
AGGCAAAGAAGGTGGGGATCGGACAGCTGGCGCTGCGCGGCAAGGAATACCTCGTTTCGATCAAGCCCTGCGGCAAGGGCATCCTGCTCGAGACGCTGCATTACGAGGATGAGCTGAAGAAATCCGACAGCTTCTTTTCCGATATCCCCGCCAAATCCACCGACGACGACCTGCTCGACGTGGCGACGGCGCTGATCGAGAAGAAAACCGAGAAGTTCGATCCCAAAGCCTTCAAGGATCACTATCAGGCCGCCTTGCGCGAGCTGATCCAGCGCAAGCTGAAATCGAAGGGCAGGAAGATCACCACCGAGGTCGAGGAACCCTCGCGCAGCCCACGTGGCGACAACGTCGTCGACCTGATGGCGGCGCTGAAGAAGAGCCTCGAGGGCGGCAAGTCCAAGCCGGCCGCGACAGCGGCGCGCAAGGCCGCGACCAAAGCTGCGCCGCGCAAGAAGGCGAGCTGAGATGGCCGCCACGAACGAACAGCTCAAGGACTATCGGGCGAAGCGCGACTTCTCTAAGACCGCCGAACCCTCCGGAGCGAAGGCCAAGCGCGCCATCAAAGGTAAGCCGCTGCGCTTCGTGGTGCAGAAGCATGATGCGACCCGGCTGCACTACGATTTCCGGCTCGAGCTCGACGGCGTGCTGAAGAGCTGGGCCATCACCAAGGGCCCCTCCACCAACCCGGCCGACAAGCGCCTCGCAGTGCGGGTCGAGGATCACCCGCTCGACTATGGCGACTTCGAGGGCACCATCCCCGAAGGCGAGTATGGCGGCGGCACGGTGATGCTGTGGGACGAAGGCACCTGGGAACCGGTAGGCGATCCGCATGACGGGCTCGACGGCGGCGACCTGAAATTCACCCTCAAGGGCAAGCGGATGAAGGGCGAGTGGGTGCTCGTTCATATGAAGGGCCGCGACAACCAGACCAGGAACGGCACCCGCGAGAACTGGCTGCTGATCAAGCACCGCGACGATTATTCGACCGACACCGATGGCCTCACCGAGAAGTTCACCACCAGCGTCGAGACCGGCCGCGACCTTCCGGGCATCGCCAAGGGTAACAAGCCGCGCAAGAAGCCAACGAAGAAAGCCGCAAAGGCCGAGGCGGGGCCGAACGCCAAAGTGTGGACCGGCGGCAAGGCGGTGGCGCTGCCGGATTTCCGCGAGCCGCAGCTGGCGACGCTGGTCGAGGAGGTTCCCAGCGGCGACGACTGGCTGTTCGAGATGAAGTATGACGGCTACCGCTGCATCGCCGCGGTTGCCGGGCCGGAAGTGCGGCTCTTCACCCGCAACGGCAACGACTGGACCCGGCAGTTTCAGCGCCTTGTCGAACCATTGTCGAAGCTCACCAGGGGCGCGGCCCTGCTCGACGGCGAGATCTGCGCGTTCAAGGACGGCCGCTCGGATTTCTCGACGCTGAAGGACGCGCTGTCGAGCGGCGGCCCGCTGGTCTACTTCGCATTCGACCTGCTCGAGCAGGACGGCGAAAACCTCGAGAAGCTGCCGCTGCTGGAACGCAAGGAGCGGTTGCGGAAGCTGATCGGGAAAACCAGGGACAATGCCGAGGTCCAGTATTCCGAGCATGTGCGCGGCCACGGCGACAAGGTGCTGAAGGCAATGTGCGAGGCGCACCAGGAGGGGGTGATCGCCAAGCTCGCCGATGCACCCTACCGGCATGAACGGAGCCGCAGCTGGCTGAAGATCAAGTGCACCAACCGGCAGGAATTCGTCATCGGCGGCTGGCGGCCATCCGACAAGCACAAGGGCTTTGCCTCGCTGCTGCTCGGCACCTGGGAAGGCGGCAAGCTGGTCTATCGCGGCCGCGTCGGCACCGGCTTCACCCAAAAGAGTTCCGCGGAGCTGCAGGCCGAACTGGATAAGCGGGCGCGCAAAACCCCGCCCTTCGAAACCGTGCCCCGCGACATCGTGCGGCGCGCCCGTTGGGTCGAGCCCGATTTGGTCGGCGAGGTCGACTTCACCGAGTTCACCCCGGACGGCGTGCTGCGCCACCCTTCGTTCGTCGGCCTCCGGCAGGACAAGCCGGCACGCGAGGTGAAACTGGAAACCAAGCCGGCCAAGCCTGTGGCGACAAAGCGGAAATCAGCGGCTAAGCTCAAGCCCATGAAGCTCACCGACGACATGGGAATAGCCGTGGCCGAGCGGCTCGGCGTCCGGCTCACCAGCCCCGACCGCGAGGCGCTGCCCGATGGCGGCGTCACCAAGGGCCAGCTCGTCGCCTATTACGATGCTGTCGCCGAGCGCATGCTGCCCCATATCGAAAAGCGCGCCCTGAGCCTCGTGCGCGTGCCGCGCGGCAGCAAGCCGTTCTTCCAGAAGCACGATACCGGCGGCTTCCCAGATACGATGAAGCGCGTCGCCATCGAGCTCAAGGAGAGCGACAAGGAAGACCACTTCTACGTGGTCGACCTCGCCGGCATCCTGGCTGGGGTGCAGATGTCGACGCTCGAGTTCCACATCTGGGGCAGCCACATCGATACGCTGGAAAAACCCGATCGCATCATCTTCGATATCGACCCCGACGAAGGCCTCGACTTCAAAGTCACCCGCGAGGCGGCGCTGCATATTCGCGACGTGCTCGGTGAATGGGGACTCGAGAGCTTCCCGATGGTCACCGGCGGCAAGGGCATCCACGTCATCGCGCCACTCAAGCCGGTGACCGAGTGGCCGCTGGTCAAACTGTTCTGCCGCACCTTTGCGCAGAAGCTCGAGGACAACGAACCCGACAGCTTCACCGCCAATATCCGCAAGGTCGAGCGCAAGGGCCGGATGTTCGTCGACTACCTGCGCAACGAGCGCGGCGCCACGGCGATCGCCCCGTTCTCGACCCGGGCTCGCCCCGGCGCCCCCTGCGCCGTGCCGGTGGGCTGGGACGAACTCGAGACGATCAAGGCCGCCAACCTGTTCCACATCGAAGCCGCCGCGGCGAAGGCCCAGGAGGCCGACCCATGGGTCGGATATTTCGACCTGACCCAGTCGATCACCAAGGGGATGGTCGAGTCGGTGGCGGGACCGCTGAAGGATCTGAAGCTCTGAGTTCGGGGGCACTGACTGCTGCTCACCCACCGGCCGTCATCCCGACGAAAGTCGGGACCTACTGCTCGGACGGCCGATCTTTGTGGTGACCGCGCCGGTCCATCACGGCAGGGTCGGAGAGATTTGCGAGTGTGGTGCGGTCAGTGCACTGGGTCCCGACTTTCGTCGGGATGACGGCCGGTGTTGGTTGACCGACCGCAGCAAGCGCCGCCACCCCTAAACCCAGCCCGCCAATTCCTTGCGGATCACGCTCTCCAGCATACCCATCCCGAGCTCGCTGTCATTGAGGCATGGGATATAGGCATAACGCTCGCCACCGGCATGTTCGAACTGCTCGCGGCCGGTGATGGCGATCTCTTCGAGCGTCTCGATGCAATCGACCGAGAAGGCCGGCGCCACCACGGCGACGCGCTTGATCCCCTCTGCCGGCAGCGCCATCAGCGTGGCGTCGGTATAGGGCTCGAGCCACTTGGTCGGCCCGAACCGGCTCTGGAAGGTGACCTTGAGCTTGTCCTCGGACCAGCCCAGGTGCTCGCGCACCAGCCGCGTCGTCTTGAGGCACTGGCAGTGGTAAGGGTCGCCCGCCTCGAAATACTGCACCGGCATGCCGTGATACGAGGTGAGGATCACGTCGGGGGTGAAATCCAGCGCCGCGACCCCGTCGGCAATGCTCTGCGCCAGCGCCTCGATATAGGCCGGCTCATCGAAATAGGCCGGGAGCGTCCGCACCGCCGGCTGCCAGCGCAGCGTCTTCAGTGCGTCGAACGCTTTGTCGTTGGCGGTCGCCGTCGTCGTTGCCGAATATTGCGGATAGAGCGGCGCCAAGAGGATCTTCTGGCACCCTGCCGCCTGCAGCGCTTCGATCCCCGACTTGGTCGACGGGTTGCCGTAGCGCATGGCGAAATCGACGATGATGTTCTTGCCCAGTCGCTCCTGGAGCTTGGTCGCCTGCTTGCGGGTGATGACGCGCAGCGGGCTCTCGTTGGCGTCCTTGTCCCAGATGCGGGCATAGTTCGCGCCGCTCTTCTGCGGCCGGGTCGAGAGCACTACGCCCTGCAGGATCGGCTGCCACAGCCATGGCGGGGATTCGATCACCCGCGGGTCGGAGAGGAATTCGCTGAGGTAGCGGCGCACCGACCAGTAGTCGGTGCCATCGGGAGTGCCCAGGTTGAGCAGCAGCACCCCCACTTTCGGTGTCGCGATCGCGGGGTGTCCGGCAGGAAGTCCGGTTGCCATGGGCTGGCCTGTAGTTGGTAACGGTCTGTTGGCGCGCAACATAGTCAGCAAAGCCTCGAACACAAGTGCAAGGGTGTCGCGGCGGGGTCAGAAACTGGCAAGCAGCAGCACCGCGCCGAAGGCGAACACCACCAGCGCGCCGCAGAGCTCAGCCCACCAGACGAGCCGGCTGCCGAGCTTACCCTCGGCTCCCAGATAACGGGTGGCAAAGCCCTTCGCCCCGACCGCCAGCACCGCCAGCGCCGAGACGGTGATCGCCGTGCCGAGCCCCATCAGGAACACCGCGGCAATCCCGGCGAGGAGGATGCCCTGGCTCAGCGCGAACACCAGCACCACCAGCGCTCCCGAGCAGGGCCGAAGCCCGACCCCGAGCACCACGCCGAGCTGCTCGCGCCAGTCGCCGCCGGTCTGCTCGGCCGTCACCACGTGATGATGGCCATGGTCGTGATCGTGACCATGATCGTGGTCGCCGTGGTCGTGCCCGTAATGTGCGTCGCCCGGCATCCGGCCATAGGCATCAAGCGCCGGCCCACCCGCCGGCTGCAGGTTGGAGCGGAAGTTGAAGCTCTGGCCGCGCGCGTTGAGCAGCGCGTGCCGGGGAGCTTCGCCTTCATGCAGATGCTGGTGCGCCTTGGCCGTCAGGTCCGGTCCGTGATCGTGTGAATGCCCGCCCCAGCCGAACAGTTTTCGCGCGATCAACCACAGGCCGAGCAGCGCCACGAGGCCGTACGAGGCCTTCTCGATCCAGCCGACCGCCGTGCCCATGGCGACGCTCGATAGCCCGAGGATTGCCGCGGCGACGCCGACGAACACCACCGCCACCAGCGACTGCATCATCGCCGCGGCAAAGCTCAGCCCGATGCCGCGCCGCACCTCCCGCTCATTGGCCAGCATGTAGGAGCCGATCACCACCTTGCCGTGCCCCGGCCCGGCGGCGTGGAACACGCCATAGAGGAAACTCAGCCCGCCCAGCACCCAGAACGCCGTGTAGTCGGTCTTGAGCTTGCCGAGCGCTGCGGTCAGCGCCAGGTAGAAATCCGACTGTATCTGCGACACCCAGCCGAGGAAGCCGGTCTTGGGCAGCTTGAAGCCGGGCTCGGGCGGCGGACCACCGAACGGCAGCGCCGGTTTGGCCTCCGCCACCTGCGTCACCGCCTCGAGCGCCGTCGTCGCAGCGGCCGGCGCCGCGGCGTTCGAGCAGTCGACGACGATAGCGCCCTGCGAGCCGCGCACCGCGGCCTCGAGTTCGGGCGGCAGCTTCGTCACATCGGAGGGCAGGTCGAACAACCGGGCCTGCAGGTCCGGCGACAGCTCGCGCGGCGGCTCCAGGTGCACGGCGCAGCCGGCCGGAGCGTTTTCGAGCGTGATGTCGGCCGGGCTGTGGAACATGATGGCGACGTAGTACTCGGGGTCGGCGACGGCGATCTCGAGCTTGTGCTTGATCCGGTACGGCCCCTGCGGCTCGATGCCGAAACTCAGCGTCGAGCGGTTGTCGGCGAACACGAATTTGGCATCATCCATCGAGGCGAAGGGCAATGACGACGCCGTCTCCCCGGCGGAAGTGTAGAAGTTGTACTCAGCGAGGCCCTTGATGTTCTCGTCGGCGAGCTCCTGCATCTCCTCCGACGAGGTGATGCCGTCATTATTGGTATCGAGGCCCTGGATCTGCCAGACCGAGAAGGCTTCGTCGAAGGTCCAGGAATTGCGGATCTGGGTGAGCTCGCCCGCATCGTTGAAGACGATCGTCGCCTTGGCATCGATGAAGATGTGCGGGTGGGCCTGAGCAGCGCCGATGAGACCGAGTGTGGCCGCCGAAGCCAGCGCCAGCTTGCGCAACAAACCCGTCATCGACGCCCCGTGCCCTATTTGTCTACTTCACCGGATTGTCGGCGAACCAGGCGACCAGATGGTCGATCAGCGCGCGCACCTTGCCAGCGAGATGCCGCCGATGCGGATAGACGGCTTGCAGGCTCGGGCCTTCGGGCATCCTGTCCTCGAGCACGCGAACCAGCCGTCCTTCGGCGATCAGCGGGTCAGCGAGGTAGGTCGGCAATACGGCGAACCCAAGGCCGGCGAGCGCCGCCTGCATGGCGGCCACCGGAGAATTCACCCGGGCCGGGCCGGAGACATGTACTGAGACCGGTGTGCCATTCTCGATGAAGCGCCAGGAGCTGTGCGAGGGCATGTTGGTATCGAGCACGCAGGGCATATTGCGCAGCGCCTCGCCCGAGGTCGGCGTGCCGACCCGCTTGACGAGGCTCGGCGCGGCGCAGATCACGTGCCGCATGTCGGAGATCTTGCGGGCGATCAGCGAGGAATCCGCCAGCGTCGAGATGCGCAGCGCCACATCGACGCTCTCCTCGACCAGGTCGACATAGCGATCCTCGAGCCTGAGATCGACCGACATCAGCGGGTTTTTGGCGATGAAGGCGAAGATCGCCGGCGCCAGCGTGGTTTCGCCGAGGTTGCGCGGCGCCGACACCCGCACCAGCCCGCGCGGCTCGGCCGTCTGGTCCGAGATCGTCGCATCGAGATCGTCGAGCTGCTGCAGCAGCTGGCTTGCCTCGCGGTAATAGGCCTCGCCGGCTTCGGTGAGGCTGAGCTTGCGGGTGGTCCGGTTCATCAGCCGCACCCCGAGATAGTCCTCGAGGTCGGTGACATATTTCGACAGCAGCGCCTTGGAGCGCCCGTGCTGCCGCGCCGCGGAGGAAAAGCCGCCGGCATCGAACACCTGCACGAAGGCCCGGATGCGGGCGAGGTCCTGGCTCATGCGTTCCTGACCTGAACTGTGTAGATTGGCCGGGTTCTCTCCGAACACTGCCTGAGCCACGCATAAGTCATCTGCAAAGCGCGAACAATGCCGCCACTTGGTCTCTCTGAGATTAACGATAGGATGGGTCCCATGTCGCTCGAACCCACCTTCAAGTCTATCTATCCACCCATGACCAAACCCGAAGCCCGTTCAACGCTTTACCGGCTGATCGAAGCCGGCCAGCTGGCCCACAAGGCGCTGCTGGTGCCGCTGCTCGATCGCGGGCTGGAGGCCGGCGACGACGCTGTGATCTTCGTGCTGCACGCCGAGCTGGGAGCGAGCGAAGCGGCGCTGGCCGAACATCTGGGGCTGGAGCCGGAGGTGCTGCAGCCTCGGCTGCAGCGGCTGATCGAGCGGGACATCGTGGCGCGTCAGGCCATCGGCCCGGACCTCACCGAGGGACTGGCCCTCACCGAACGCGGCGCCCGCATCCGGGAAGTGCTGGCCGCCAACTGGGAGCAGCTCGAAGAAGCGCTGTTCGCCGACCTCGACACCAAGAAGCGCAAGGGCCTGACCAAGGCCCTGAAACGCTTCGTCGAGCTGCTGCGGTTGGCTTGAGCGCTGACTGGCTGACTGATAGAGACGGCCCCCTCCCATCCTCCCCCACAAGGGGGGAGGTGCCCCGCTGGTTCACCTGGCACGATCGAAGACAGCGCCTC
>NZ_LAJE02000120.1 GCF_000970465.2 Devosia insulae DS-56 | reverse complement strand
ACCGATCGGCCACTGAGGTCCGGCCCTTCCAGCGCCGCACCGTGCTCTCATTGACGCCCAGCTCGACAGCCAGGTCCGCGACGCTCGCCGTGCTGGCCTGAATGTAGGCCCGCGTCTTCGGCGTCGTTGTCGCATTGGCGTGCAACTTCAGATCCATCCCAAGCGCTCCCTGACAAAGGCAACGCCTCGTTCTACACCGAGTCCATCCCGCCAATCCGCCGGAACAGTACACCTACGCGGGGATGACGCCGGTGGTTGGGGCGATAGAAGCCGTGGGTGGGGAGAAAGCAGCGCCCCTCACCCCCCAAACGCCGGCAACACCAGGCCCTTGGTTCCCACATCGATGGCGAACAGCCCACCCGGATTGCTCTGGCCGACAAAGTGCTCCGCCGGCCGCTTCAGCACCGCGGTGGTGACATAGAGGATGTCGAGGTTGTCGCCGCCGAACTCGCAGCAGGTGGGGAGGTCCGTCGGCAACACGATCGATTGCATCAGCTTGCCCTGGGGGTCGTACTGGTTCACCCGGCTGGTCACCGGGATGGTCACCCAATAGCAGCCATCGGCATCGACCGTCGCGCCGTCGGCGATGCCGCCGCTGCCATCGAGGTCGATGAAGGTGCGCTGGTTCTCGATGTCGCCGGTGACCGGATCGAAATCATAGGCGCGGACGATCGTCGTGTGGCTGTCGGAGAAATACATGGTCTTGCTGTCGGGGCTCCAGGCGAGGCCATTGCAGCAGCCGACCCCTTCGATCATCCGGTGCACCGAGAGATCCTTGTCCATCCGGTACAGCGAGCCGATGAACTCGACTTTCTTGCCCGGCGCCTCGAACATCGAGCCCGACCAGAAGCGGCCCTGCCGATCCGGCTTGCCGTCGTTGAAGCGGGTATCGGCGAGGTGTGCTTCGGGATCGACGATCGCCTCGAACGCACCGCTCGTGGGGTCGAAGAAATAGAACCCCGACACCATGGTGACGACCAGCCCGCCCTTCTGCCTGAGCCCGATGCAGCCGAGGAATTCCGGCGCTTCCCAGGTGTCGTCCTTGCCGGTTTTCGGATCATAGCGGTGGATTAGTTTGCTCCAGATGTCGATCCACCACAGCACCCCCGCTTTTGGGTCCCAGATGGTGCCTTCGCCGAGTTCGGCCTTGGCGTCGACGACGCAGGTGATGTCCCAGGTCATGTAAACGGTTACCCTTTGACTGCCCCGGCGCTGAGCCCGGCGACGATGTAGCGCTGGATCAGCAGGTAGAAGATGACCGGGAAGATGGAAAAGAACAGCGCCGCTGCCAGCACGCGGTCGATCGGCGTATCGAGCATCACCTTGAGTGAGGCGAGGCCCACAGCCACCGGCCGGATATCGGGTGAGGTGACCAGCGTGACCGCGAACAGGTATTCGTTCCAGGCATAAAAGAACGACACCACGCTGATCGCCACCAGCCCGGGCGCGGACAACGGCAACAGCGTCCGGACCAGCGCCCCGAGCGGCGAGCAGCCGTCGATCAGGGCGGCCTCATAGATTTCCTCGGCGATCGAATCGAAGGAGTTTTTGAGGATCCAGATGCAGATCGGCAGGATGAACGCCGCGTCCACCAGCGACAGGGCCGGCAGGCTGTCTGAGAGCCCCAGGTTCCGATACATCGCGTAAACCGGAATGACCACCAGCGCCTCGGGCAGCATCTGGGTCATCAGCAGCAGCAAGCCGAAGGCCGCCTTGCCGCGCCACCTGAGGAAGGTCATGGCAAACGAGCCCAAGACCGCCAGCGCCAGGACGATCAGCGTCGTCATCCCGGCCAGGAGCAGCGAGTTCACCAGCCAGCGCGCTACCGGAAAATTCTCGAACAGCGTGATGAACGGCAGGAAGCTGATCTCCTTGGGGATCAGTGGCGGTGGAAACTGCATGCCGTGGTTCAGCGGCTGGATCGAATTGACGATCATCCAGTAGACCGGGAACAGCACTGCGGCGCAGAAACCGAGGATGAGGGCGTAGAACGCCACCCCCTTGCCAAGCCGGCGCAGCTTGTGGACTGCAGCAGTCGAGGATGCCGCCATCTCAGCGCCTCCTCGCGCGGTCTTGCCGCTGTTGGGCATAGACGAACAGCAGGGTGAGCCCGAGGACGATGACGAAGCCCGAGACTCCGAGGGTGGCGCCATAGGCCAGGTCGAAGAACCGGAACGCCGTCTGGTAGATGCGCAGCACCAGGGTTTCGGTAATGCCGCCATACGGGCCGCCGCCGGTGGTTAGCCAGATCAGCGTGAACTGCTTGAACGAGAAGATCGACATCAGCACGGCCATCAGCAGCAGGGTCGGGGTGATCTCGGGGATGGTGATGTGGCGGAGCACCTGCAACGGGTTGGCGCCGTCGACCTCTGCCGCTTCGTAGGTCTCACGCGGGATCGCCTGCAGCGCCGCGAGGATGACGAGGAAGGTGAACGGAAACGCCTTCCAGATCGACAGCGCAATAACCAGCGGCATCGCCAGCTTGGGGTCGGACAGCCAGTTCAGGTTGTTTTCGATGCCGGGAATGAGCCGGGCGAAGACGTTCATCACCCCGAAGGTCGGATTGCACATCCACAGGAAGACCAGCACGGCCGAGATTTCCGGGAAGGCCCAGGGGACCGCGATGGCGCTCCGCGCCAGGTTGCGGCCGCGGAACTTGCGGTTCAGCAACAAAGCGGCGAGCAGCCCCAGCGACACGGCTCCAACGACGACGAAGGCCATGTAGGTGAAGGTGACCTGCACGGCGAACCAGAAGTCTTCGTCTTCGAACAGCCGTTCGTAGTTGCGCAGGCCCACCCAGGTGACTTTGTCGACGCCGACGACATTGTTGGAAAAGCTGGTCAGGAACTGCTGGGCGATCGGGAACAGGATGAAGACGCCGAGATAGGCGACGATCAGCAAGACCAGTGCGTAGGGCAGGGAGTGGTGTCGATTCCACCCACGCCGTTGCCTCGCGCGCTCTTCCACCGCCTCTGCAGTCGCTGATTGAAACATGCGCTCGATATTCCCGGGAGGTCGACTTGAGCGACCGATGCGGCCCTCGTCCCACTCACACACCATCGGGGGCGCTCCCGTGGAACGCCCCCGACAGGTTCAACTCGGCCGTTACAGGGTGAAGCCTTCGAACAGCCGTTCGGACGCCTTCTCCAGCTCCTGCTGGGCATCGGCCATGGCGTCCTCGACCGGCCGGTCGGCGACCAGCACCTCGGAGAATTTGTCCATGACGACGTTGCCGAACTCCTGGTTGAAGAAGATGTAGTCGCCCATGATCTCGAGCGGCGTGATCGACTTGCCCGCGAGGTAGCCCTCGGCCCAGAACTGCTTGTCGAGGTATTCCTGGCGGATCGCCTCCGGATAGGGCGGCACCACATCGAGGCACCGTTCCATCAGTTCCTGATAGTTCTCGGGCTTGTAGAGCCACTCGACGAAAGCCTTGGCGGCGGCCTTCTCGTCGTCCGAAGCGTTGGCGTTGACGCAGATCGGATGGATGCGGGTGATCGCCTTGCCGCTGGGGCCGGGCGGCACGACGCTGCGCAGCGACGGATAGATGTCCGGCCCGGAGCTCGACCAGATGTTGACTGCGGCCGAGACGATCAGCTGCTGCCCGATGCGGCCATTGGCGTACATCTGGTTGGCCGTCGCCGTGTCGGTGCCCTTGGGCATCGCCTTGTCGTACATGGTCTTGAAGAGCTTCATGCCCTCGATCACCGGCGCGGTGTTGACCAAGGGCTTCCGCCCATCTGCCCAGACGCCGTCGAACATCACCGCCCACTGCTGCAGGATGAACCAGAAATCGCCTGGTTCGCTCATCAGGTGGGGCGAGTAGATGCCGAACTGGTCCGGCGACTTGGTCAGCGCGGTCGATGTCTCGACCCATTCCTCGACCGAGGCTGGCGCGCCAAGGCCGGCCTTCTCGAACATGGCCGAGTTGTAGAGCAGGCCGAACTTCACCGTGACGATGTCGAGCCCATGCACCTTGCCGTCGATGCGCAGGTGGTCATGTGCAGCGCTCAGCTTGTCGCCGATGCCGAGCTTGTCGACGATATCCTGCAGGGGCTCGAGGTGCCCGCCGCGCAGCAGACGCACCACCAGGTCGGGGGTGGTGTGGAACAGCGCGCCGTTGATCTTCCCGGACTGGGACTGGATCAGCATGTTGTTGGTGAATTCGTTGAACGGCGCGCCGGCTTCCTCGATGAAGACGTCGCTCTGCTCGGCGTGGAACTTGGCGAGGATCGCCCGCCAGGCGTCGCCACGGCCCGGCTCGTTCCACATCCACGACACCAGCGGGATCTTGATCTTGGCATTCTGGGCGAGCGCTGGCGTCGCCAGGGCCGCGGCGAGCCCTGCCACTGCGGTCCGCTTCAGGAAGTCACGGCGCCCCATGCTCATCGAGCGCGGGAGCAACAGGCCGTTGCCTGGCTTGTTCATGTTTGTTCCTCCTCTTGGAGCCCGGCGCGACGGTCATTCGCCATCTCTGCGCCAGGTCCGACCACGGTTGATACCGGTATCAAACGTCACTATCCGTACACCGGTGGCGATGGCCACCAGCGACAGAAACGATGTGTTCAGGCTTCCCCTCGTGACGCGGCAGCTCCTCAACTGTCGCGCTCCGGCCGGACGAGCGGAAACAACTCCTCCAGCAGCTATGATGCTATTATAATTCTATAATGCTGTCCATGCCGATGCTGGCTGAGGCATCAGACTTTTCGACGGCCGGTCAGGCGAGGTCGTTCGGCGCGTCGTAAGTGATCGAGAACATGTCGGCCGGATGCCGGGCGATCGAGAACTCGACGTTCCGCTGGTCCGACGACTGGTACATCATCTCCACCGCCAGGATCGCCGAGCCTTCCGCCACACCCAGATCCGCCGCGACCACCGCATCGGCGATCTCGGCGCGAATGGTGCAATGCGCCACCGCCATGCGGATGTTGAGCCGGCGCTGCACCGCGCGGAAGATCAGCACGTCGTTGAAATCTTCCTTCTTCAACTGTGAGCCGATATCGGGCGGGAAGTAGGTGGTGATCTGCGCCTTCTTCTGCTTGCCGACGCCGAGGATCGAGCGCAGGCAATAACCCTGCTCATCCTTACTGAGCCCGAAATGCCGCTGCAGCAGCGGCGAGCTTTCCTTCTTGTACGATTTGATCTTCAGCGAGGCGTCCTTGGTGAAGGCCGCCATGTCGGCGAAGTTCTTGAACGTCCAGCTGAGCGTCACCGGCGGCGCCGCCGAGGTGACGACGGCGGGCTTCGCCGACCGCTTCTTGATCAGCCCGTCCGCCTCGAGATCGCGCAGCGCCTGGCGCACCGTGATCAGGCTCACCCCGAAGCGCTCGGCGATGACAGCTTCCTTGGGCAACTCGCCGCCGACCGGAAAGGCGCCCGAAGTGATCGGCTCGCGCAGGATATCCGCGAGCTGCCGGTACAGCGGTCCCTGGGCCCGCGCCAGCGCGCGCTTCGGCAACAGATCAATCGTCGCGTTCAGGTCGTCCATGTACTCAGCCATGCCTCACAGGTGTGGCTATGATAATAGCACGAACTCGTTGCAGCGAACCGGCGCGTTCACGTCGTCCCCGTCTATGTGGGGCGGTCTTGCCTTCGCTCCATCCGCACCCACCGGCCGTCATCCCGGCGAAAGCCGGGACCCAGTGCGCCGGCGTTTCCATTCGCTCGAGCCGCGCCGACCTTGCCGTGACAGACCGGCACGGACGGCATCTCACCAGCCCTCCGAGCAGTGGGTCCCGACTTGCGTCGGGATGACGGCCGGTCGTGGTTCGAACGGATCGGCGCAATCACCCCTAAGCCAACAGCCGCAGCGGCAACTCCAGATACGCCTTGAACCGCGTCAGCAGCTCCGTCGCCGCGTCCTCGCTCACCACTGCGGCGTCGAACGACAACAGGCATTCCCCCGTCACGTGACCCGCCGCCAGCACCAGCCGCATGTTGCGGCCAGGCTTCAGCGGCATCATCACCGGCCGAATCTCAGAGGCCGCGAGCAGCTTCAGCGACAGCGCTGCCGGCTCCGCCGACTGGTCAATGCCCGCCTCGATCGCCCTGAGCCGCCGGGCCCGGAGCGGTGCGAGCGAACCCTTGCGGATATCGGCGAACACCAGCTGCCCGGCCGGCTGTTCCAGCGCCACCGGCGCTCCGGCGAGACTATGGCTCTCCGGCACATCGTCCAGCGCACAGCCGGCCGCTCGCAGCACCACGTCTTCAAGCGTGAACGGGGTGTCGGCATCGGCGAAACCGGCAAGCAACTGCAGCAGCGTTGCCAGCTGGATCGTCGTGCCGAGCGCTGAAGCCTGCGGACCGTTGGCTGCCGCTGGGGCAGGGGGGCGAACCACATAAGTTTCGATATCCGCCGCGACGATCCGGCCATTCGGCCCGCTGCCCGTCAGCACCTCCAGCGCGAGGCCGCGCTCACGCGCCAGCCGGCGGGCATAGGGCGAGGCGGCACGACGAGGCTGGAGCGCGGTGGCAGCCATCAGCGCTTCAGGTATTCGCGGTTGACGCAGTTGGTGAGCCGGCCTTCGGTCAGGTAGGCGTGGATCACCTCGATCGACTTGAGCCGCAGGTCGACCATCGAAGCCGGGCTGTAGAACGCTGCGTGTGGGGTAACGATCAGCCGATCCTTGATCCACGGCTCATTGGCGCGCCAGGCCTTGATCAGCGGGTGGTCGAGATCCCCCGGCTCGTTCGGCAGCACGTCGAGCCCGGCGCCCACCACGGTCCCCTGGCGCATCGCGGCTTCCAGCGCCGTGACGTCGATGATCGGGCCGCGCGCCGTATTGACGACGATCAGCCCGGGTTTGGCCGCGGCAAACGCCTCGGTGCCGAGCAGCCCACGCGTTTCGGTGCTGAGCGGCGCATGCACGGACACCACGTCGGCCCGCGCCATCAGTTCGTTGAGTGAATGCACCCGCTCGTAGCCGGTCGAGAGGTCGACGCCCGACAACAGGTGCGGATCATAGAATACCACCCTCATGTCGAAAGCGGCGGCGCGCCGTGCCGCCGCGAGCCCGATGCGGCCGAGCCCGATGACGCCGAACGTCGCGTTCTTGTGCCGCCGGATCAGCGGCGCTTTCGAGAAGTGCCAGCCCTCGAGCCCGTCGACGGCGATTTCGGCCGGGTAGCTATAGGTGCCGCGGGTGAGCGCCAGCATCAGCGCGATGGCGTGGTCGGCGACTTCGGTGGTGCCATAATCGGGCACGTTGCAGGCCGGAATATTGCGGGCGCCCCAGCCGGCGGTGTCGATATTGTCGAAGCCGACGCCCGAGCGCACCGCGATCTTGGCATTGGGGAACGCCGTCGGCGGCAGCGGTACATTCAGCGTCGGCGAATGGTTGATCACCGCATCGACGGTCTTGGCGACCTCCGGGTCGAGCACTGCCGCGACATCCGCCGTCGAGCGGGCGAGAATGAACTCGACATCCGGGTAATGCTGGCGTTCCAGCTCGGCATCGTCGGCAGCCTGCCAGTTGACGCACAGAATCTTCATCGCTTCCTCCGCTGCCCTCGGCAGTCGCTGGTTATTTCCGAATGCCGCCGATGCGGCCGACCATTGGCACCACCGCACCGACCGGCTGGTCGATGGCGCTCAGTGTACCCGAAGCCGGCGCTTCGATCTCCACCACCGCCTTGTCGGTTTCGATCTCGGCGACCACGTCGCCTTCTTTCACCGCGTCGCCGACCGCCTTCAGCCATTTGACCAGCGTGCCCTCGGACACCGTGAGGTCGCCGAACGGCATGTTGATCGGCTCGTCGTCGGATTTGGCCGCGAGGGCCGGAGCCGCGG
>NZ_LAJE02000119.1 GCF_000970465.2 Devosia insulae DS-56 | reverse complement strand
CCGTGAAGCACCTGGCGGGGGAGGCCCGGCACGTGCACAGCGCCCGGCGCGCGGCGGTGGCGTCGCAGTGCCGGGAAGGGCGCAGCCGCTCCGCAACCGCCAGCGCCGCGCGTGGGGCGCTTGGGAGGCGCCTAGCGGCGGCTGGGACCGGGCGGCGGGCAGCGCACCCGTCGAGGTCATCGTCGGTACCGTCGCAGGACTGAAGCGGGTCCTGGGCCGTAGCGACGGCACCGCTCCGCAGCCATTCCTCGAGCAGCTGCGGCGCGGTGCTGTCGATAATGGCGTGATCGATCTCCAGCACGGCGCCGGTATTGACGATGATCTCGGCGAGGGCGCTGCCCGACGCCTCGACCCAGGGGCCGATATGCGCCTCCCAATCCGCCCACGGCCAGTCCGAGGGGTTGCCGACCGGCAGCGCGATGCCCGCCGCGGCGAGGCGCCGGCCGGGCGCCGTGGTCGAGGCGATGTCGTGGCCGAAGCTGCGATGCCCATCATGGCCGTTGACCAGCATCGAGCCGAGGTTGGCGGAGTTGCCGGTCGGCCCCTCCCACAGCGTGTGTTCGGCGGTGATGCCGGCGCCGAGATAGGTCGAGACGAACAGGTGCACCAGGTTGGCCGGGCGCGGCGGCGGTGACATCACCATTTCGGCGAAGCAGGCGCAGTTGCCGTCGTTGAACCAGGTGGTGGCGAGGCCGGTCGCCGCTTCGAGCCCGGTGCGCAGATCGAGTTCGCGCCATGCTTGAAGTTGGTCGGCTGGTGCGTCGACATTGCCGATCAGGCTGCCGAGATTGCTGGGCGTGGCGAGACCGATGCCGGCGACGCGCTGCTGCTGCGCCGGGCTGAGCCGGGCGATGAGGCCGGCAATCGCTTCGGCCGCCTCGGCGACGATGCTGGTCGCGTCGGGGTAGGCGAAGTCGCGGCGATAGCGGCCGAGGTCCTCGCTGCCGAGGTTGATCAGGGTGATGTCGATGTGACGCCAGGAGATCTCGCAGCCAATGCCATAGGCGCCGGCATAGTCGAGATAGAGCGGCGTCGCCGGCTGGCCCCGGCGGCCGCGCAGCACGTCACCGCGCGTAATGAGGCCGTCGTCCTCGAGCTCGGTGACGATGGCCGACGCGGTCTGCGGGGCGAGGCCGGTGCGGCGCGACACCTCCGCGTTGGAGATGCCGGGGCTGAAGGTGATGGTGGTGAGCACGGCGCGGCGATTGGCGGCGCGCAGGCTGGCATGTTGCACACCGCGTCCCGCGGGTTCAAAAAAGTCAGCCAATTCTAAGCCCTCGCCGCAACCCAAATTGACGCCGAAGCAACGCCGCTCAGCCCGAAGTACGGGCTGAGCTTCGTATCCTGCGTCCGTAAATACTAAGTGGGGTGGCGCGGCGGGGCGTCAACCCACGAGCCACTACCAATTCGTCACAGAGCCATCGCGACGGTAGAGCATGGGCGCCTGCCAGAACTTAAAGCTTTGCTGCTTGATCAGTTCTTCATTGACCTCGATGCCGAGACCGGGGGCGTTGCTGACCGGGTAGTGCGAACCTTCAAGCCGCGGCTGCACGGGGAAAAACTCGGTGTTGTCGAAGCCGAGATTCTCCGCCGGGCTGGCGCGGGTTTCGAGCCAGGAGAAGTTCGGCACTGCTGCCGAGAAGTGCACGGTCGCGGCAGTGCAGATCGGGCCGAGCGGGTTGTGCGGCATCATGTCCACGTAGTGCGCCTCGCTCCAGCCGGCGACTTTCATCGACTCGGTCAAACCACCGACATTGCACACGTCGATGCGGTTGAACTGATGGATGCCGCGCTCGATGTAGGGCAGGAACTGCCACTTGGACGCAAACTCCTCGCCGATGGCGAACGGCACGTCGGTGAGGGTGCGCAGCGACTCGTAGGCCTCCGGCGTCTCGTCGCGGATCGGCTCCTCGAGAAAGTCGAGCGTGCCGGACGGCATCTTCTGGCAGAAGCTCGCGGCCTCAGCCACCGACAGCCGGTGGTGGAAGTCGATGCCAAGGATGACGTCCTCACCCAGCTCCTCGCGCGCCTTGACCATCCACTTGGCGGTCTTGCCGATATGCTCGCGCGGCTCGTAGATCGTCTCGCCGTGGCCTGAAGGCGATAGCCGCATGGCGGTCCAGCCGTGCGCGATCAGCATTTTGGCCTGTTCGATCATCTCGGGGCCGGGCTCGCCCGAGGTGGTAGCGAAGGTCGGGATTTTGTCGCGTTGTTTGCCACCGAGGAGCTCGTAAACGGGCACCCCCAATGCCTTGCCCTTGATGTCGTAGAGCGCGATGTCGATGGCCGAGATCGCCGCCTGCAGCACGCGGCCACCCTCGAAATACTGGCTGCGATAGAGCAACTGCCAGATGTGGCCGATCTTGAACGGGTCCATGCCGATGAGGATTTCGGTGTAGTGCTCGATGGCGCCGACCACCGCTTTCTCGCGGCCCGACAGGCCGCTTTCGCCCCAGCCGAAAATGCCCTCGTCGGTCTCGATCTTGACGACCAGCTGGTTACGGATGCCCACCCAGACGGCATAGGGCTTGATGGCAGTAATCTTCACTTCAATGGCTCCTCAGCGGCGGGGGTTTTCCCCGCTCGATTGGCTGAGAGGGGACGCTGATTGGCGCGACGGAGTCAATTGGACGAGGGAATGAAGTGGGGCTCGGTTCCCGTATCCCACACTGCAAGTCCTCCAAACTCGGTGTCATCCCCGCGAAAGCGGGAACTCCGTTTGCGATCGTGCCGCAGGCCAGGAAAACAGAGGTTCCCGCTTTCGCGGGAATGACCCGGTGGGTGGGGCACGACCATAACTTAGCGCCTATGAGCGTTCGCCGAGATGACGGTCGAAGGGTGGACGTGATCCTCGGCGACCTGTGCCGCACAGTACTACGGCAGGACCGCGACAAACGGCGAAAGCGAAATCCCCGCGGCGTCGAGGATCGGCTTACCGCCGGGCGCGAACAGGATCAGCCCGTCGATTGGTGCCAGTACGTCGTCGGGGCCGAGCAGGGGCAGGATGCGGCGAGCGCTCGCGCTATCGACGCCATAGATAGCGCCGCGATCGAAGCTGCCGTCGCGCATCGCGGTGTCGCCGACTTCTCGGGCGGCGCGGAGGGCGCTGGGGTCCATGCGGCCGAGATAGACGGCGTCGGTCGGCAGCTTGTGGGTGACGGCGAACCAGCTCAGCTCGCGCCAGTTCCAGTTTTCGTTCTCCACCGGCAGCGACCGGACGCGCTGATAGTGCGGCGCCAGCGCGTCCCAGGCCGGCGAAGTGAGCGTGGTGCGCCAGGTGGTGCCAGTACGGTCGGGGCCGATATTGAGGGCGCGGATGCCGCGCTGCAGGTCACCCAGCTGCAACGCCAGCGCCAGGCAGGCGACGAGCAGCGCCGGCGTGCTGCGCAACTGACGCGACAGCAAGGTGAGCAGAGCGAAGACGATCAGATAGCCCAACGGCCAGAACATCCGGCCGGAGGAGCGGAAGACAGTGAGGGTGTTCACCAGCCACTGGGGCAGCGGCAGCTCGAACAGCTCGATGCTCCCGAGCGCGACACGGTGGCTCAGCGAGAACAGGGCAAGGCCGACCGCAACCAGCACCAGGGGCAGCAGGCGCGGCCGCAGCAGTGGCGCCAGGTTGGCCGGGCGCAGCGTGAACAGCACGACGGCGGTGAGAGCAAAGATGCCGAGCCCGACATAGTTCACGCCTTCCCACTCGAAACGGTTGACCGGCACGCCGGGGACGATGAACTGGAAGAAGGCCGGATTGATCGGCCCCATCAAGTTCATGCGGAACAGCCCGAAGCCGTAGCTCTGCATCGAGCCGACCATGAAGATACCGGCCGACCACAGCACCACGGCAATGCCGAAGCTGCCGAGCCCCAGCTCTGCAAGGGTGCGGAGCGGGCGCAACTCCCCCTGCCAGGGGCGGGAGAGGAAGGATGCGCCCCACAACGCGAATACCATCACCAGCAGGTAGCCGTGGATAGCGGAAACGGTCGCCAGCAATAGCGGCCAGGCCCAGAGCGGGGTGGGACGGCGCAGGTAGAGCCAGACGGCGGCGAGGATGGTCCAGTGCCCGGCGAGCGCCATGTGGACGTCGAGCCGCATCAGGAAAGCTGGCTGGAACACGCAGAACATGGCGGCGATCAGCGCCATCGGCCGGCTGAGCTTCAACTGGTGCGCGATCAGCACCGCGAACAGCGACTGCAGGATGAAGCAGAGCAGCTCCCAGTAGCCCCAATACTGGAAGCGCTCGGGCAGCCAGCCGGCGATCAGCTTGAACGGGAAAGCAAAGAGCGGCAGTGAGTCCGAAAGGGCGACGCTGTTGGCGAGTTCGAGCCCGTTGAGCGGACTGGCGCCGGGCGGCCAGCCCCAGGGCGCCATGGCGAACCACCACCAGCCCAGCGTATGCATGGCGCGGTCGCGTTCGTCGAGCCACAGGATGTTGGTGGGGTCGAGCGGAGCGAGGCCCCGCACGATGATGAAGGCAATGATGCCGATCAGCAGCGCCGGGACGATGGCCGGCGTGTCGAGTGCAGGCGCGGTCGTCGCCGCCGGGCGCGGACGCACCGGCTGATCAAGCTCCGGGGCTCCGGTCACACTCATTGTTTCTTCGGTGATCCACCCAGTCTGGCGCGCATGCCGCCATCGACCCTCAATACCTCGCCGGTGATGAAGGAAGCGTTTTCCGAGGCGAGGAACAGTACGGCGCTGGCCACTTCGGAGGGCTGGGCCATGCGCCCGAGCGGATGCATGGCGTCGATCTCGGCATAGACGGCGGCCGGATCGGGCGCGGCGTCGACGGCGTTGCGGAGCAGCGGGGTATCGACCGAGCCGGGAGCAATGCCGTTCACCCGCACGCCATAGGGCGCGTAGTCGACGGCCATTGAACGGACGAGGCCGATGAGTCCGTGCTTGGACACCGAATAGGCCGTGACGCCGGCCTGCGAGGCGACGCCCTGCACCGAGGAGATGTGGACGACGCTGCCCCTGGAGGCGCGCAGCATCGCCATCGAGACCTTGGAGATGAGGAAGGCGCCCTTGAGGTTGACGCCGAGGGTGCGGTCCCACAGCGCCTCGTCGGTGGTTTCCACCGTGCCGTAGGTCTGGATGCCGGCATTGTGGCTCAGCACGTCGAGACCGCCAAAACTCTGCTGCGCCAGGTCGGCGGCGCGGCTGCAGTCGGCGAGGCTGGCGACCGAGCCGACGCAGGTCTCGATGGCTGCGGCCTTGCCCCTGAGCGCAGTTGCCACTGCATCGAGGCCGGCGGCGTCGACGTCCATCAGCACCAGCTTGGCGCCTTCTGCCGCAAAGGCTTCGGCGACGGCGCGTCCGATGCCCTTGGCCGCGCCGGTGACCAATACACGTTGCATGAAATCCTCCCTGTTGTTGCCGGCATATCAGCATCGCGACGGTGCCGGCGAAAGATGGAAACAGGGATGAGACGCACGGGCATCCGACTTCCATCGTCGTTTGGCGATGTAGCACCCTTTTCTTTTTTCTCCGATCCGCCTAGAGCATTCCTATTCGTTTCGCGTTGAGACGACGAAATGCTCTAGGTCCCTTGGTCGGTCGCGCTTTCGAACCGGAAAAGTTTGCAACTTTTCCTGAAAACGCTCCTGACGTGTCGGGCGAGTGAAGGGAAGCGTGATGCCGAAGACCGACATTGCCCGGCGGGTCTACAACCATACCTGGAAGCTCGATCCGATCGTCCGGAGCCTGCTCGATACGGATTTCTACAAGCTCCTGATGCTGCAGATGATCTGGGGACTCTACCCCAAGGTCGACGCCACCTTCTCGCTGATCAACCGCAAGACCTCGGTCCGCCTCGCCGACGAGATCGACGAGGGCGAACTGCGCGCGCAACTCGACCATGCGCGGACGCTCCGCTTCGGCAAGAAGGAGATGATCTGGCTGGCGGGTAACAGCTTTTATGGCTCGAAGCAGATTTTTTCGCCCGAGTTCCTGCGCTGGCTGGCGGGCTTCCGGTTGCCGGATTACCACCTGGAGAAGCGCGACGGGCAGTATGAGCTGACCTTCCACGGCAAGTGGGTCGAGACCACGATGTGGGAGATCCCGGCGCTCGCCATCATCAACGAGTTGCGCAGCCGCGCTGCGCTCAAGGCCTATGGGCCGTTCGCGCTCGACGTCGTCTACGCGCGGGCCAAAGCCAAGATGTGGGAGAAGGTGGAGCGGCTGAAGCTGCTCCCGGAGCTCCGCATCTCGGATTTCGGCACCCGCCGCCGGCACTCGTTCCTGTGGCAGCGCTGGTGCGTCGAGGCGCTGAAGGAAGGGCTGGGGCTCGAAGTGTTCACCGGCACCTCGAATGTGCTGCTCGCCATGGACAACGACCTCGAGGCGCTGGGCACCAACGCACATGAGCTGCCGATGGTGCTGGCGGCGATCGCGCCGAACGAGGAGGCGTTGAAACAGGCGCCCTACCAGGTGCTGCAGGATTGGGAGAGCTATTATGGCGGCAATCTCAAAATCGTCCTGCCAGATGCCTTCGGCACCGATGCGTTCCTTCGTGATGCTCCGGATTGGGTAGCGGACTGGACCGGCTTCCGGCCGGACAGCGCACCGGCGATCGAGGGCGGCGAGAAGATCATCAAGTGGTGGCAGGAACGCGGTCGCGACCCGCGCGACAAGCTGCTGATCTTTTCCGATGGGCTCGACGTCGACATGATCGAAGAGGCCTATCACCACTTCCATGGGCGGGTCCGCATGGCCTTCGGCTGGGGCACCAACCTCACCAACGATTTCTCGGGCTGTTCGCCGTGGCCTAACCCGCAGCTTGAGCCGATCTCGTTGGTGTGCAAAGTGAGCGAAGCTGATGGCCGTCCGGCGGTGAAGCTCTCGGACAATCCGGAAAAGGCCACCGGCGACGCGGCGGAGATCCGCCGCTACATCAGGATTTTCGGCGACAAGGGCCGGGTCTCCCACAAGGTTACTGTCTAGCAGACGGTCAGTTTTCTCGTCGCGGGTATCGCACCGGAAGAGTCTCATAGCTTTCCCGATCCCGCTCAATATCTGAGGTCTTATGCGTTACTCCGCCTGCATCGAGTGGCTGTTCGCCACCGAAGAACCTGACGTTGCCAACCGGGTCCGTGCGGCCAAGGCCGCGGGGCTCGACGCCGTCGAGTTCTGGCGTTTCTCCAACAAGGATTGCGACGCCATCAAGCTGGCGCTCGATGAGACCGGGCTGACGCTGGCGGGGATTCTGTGTGAGCCGATTGCGCCGCTGACCAATCCGGAATCGCACCAGTGGTTCCTCGAGGGGGTGCGCACCTCGCTGGCGGCGGCGCTGCAGTTGGGCGCGAAAGTCATCATCGCGCAGGCGGGTGACCACCAGCCGGGTGTAGCGCGCGCGGCGCAGCACGCGGCGATCGTCAAGGTTCTGAAGGAAGCGGCGAAAATTCTCGAAGGCTCGGACGTGGTGCTGGCGCTGGAGCCGCTCAACGACCGGGTCGACCATCCGGGCTATTACCTCACCTCGACCGAGGAAGGGCTCGACATCGTCGACGAGGTGGGCCGGCCCGAGATCAAGCTGCTCTACGACATCTACCACGCGGCAGTGATGGGCGAGGAAATCGAGGTGCTCGCCGGCCGGCTCGACCGCGTGGTGCATGTGCATCTCGCCGACACGCCGGGCCGCGGCGAGCCGGGCAGTGGCCGCATGGATTATGCCGAACGGCTCGAATGGCTGAAGGCGCAGGGCTATGACGGGTTGATCGGGCTCGAATACAAGCCGGGCGGGCCGACGGTGGAGACGCTCAGGTTTCGGGAAGTGGTCGCCGGCTAGGCTGGTGCGGGCTGACCCCCACCCCTGTCCCC
>NZ_LAJE02000118.1 GCF_000970465.2 Devosia insulae DS-56 | reverse complement strand
CCCGCCAACATGCTGGTCCGCCTCGAACACCCCCTCGCCGCCGCCCGCCGCCTCGCCCCGCACGTCACCCAGGTCCACATCGACGACGCCGCCCTGAGCTTCGACGGCGACACAGCTCTCCGTCGCCACCTCGCCTCTGTCGGGGAGGGCATCATCGACTGGCCAAGCCTCCTCGCCCTGCTCCCGGCGGCCAAGCCGCTGATCGAACTCCACCGCGGCCAATTCGCCATCCCGGCCTTCGACCAGGAATGGCTGGCCAGCCAACCTTACATCCAACTCGGCGAGTATGCCGCGCTGGTGCACGCGGCCCGCCGCAAGCGCGAGCAGTTGCCGATCGACCAGAACGACATCACCCTACGCCTGCCGGCGGCATTGGCGCTGGTCGCGGGGCGCTAGGGAGATACCCCCTTTCGCGACCGCGCAACACTAAGCCGCCTCTCTGACTTCAGAGTTAGTTGCCACATTCTGCAGCGATCAGCTTTTTTCTCTCCGATCGCTACCGCCGAAAACTCAGACGAAATTTAGACCCGCAAATAATCTTGTGAATCCATCGCCGGCTGCAATGCTGACGATGCGCTGATGTGCTCGTTTGTCGTCGTTATTTGGCTGGGGGATTTCGATGACGAACGCTATTGTGGCGGCGCGTGGCGCCGGCAGGGGTGATTTTGCGTCTTTGCGGTTCGTGCGTAAGGGCCTGGCGCTGCTGTTTGCGGCGAGTTTGAGCCTCACCACCGTTGCTCCAGCCTTCGC
This sequence comes from Devosia insulae DS-56, assembly GCF_000970465.2. Lineage (GTDB taxonomy): Bacteria > Pseudomonadota > Alphaproteobacteria > Rhizobiales > Devosiaceae > Devosia_A > Devosia_A insulae. Next base: position 40,428 of record NZ_LAJE02000118.1, on the reverse strand, counting down.
AGTAACGTCGTCTCCAGCAGCACCGGCTTTGGCCGGGTTGCCAGCGGCCCCCGCTCCGGCTTTGGAGAGCAGTGGCGAAGGCGCTGCCAACGTCTCGCCCTACGATGTGAACAATGCCGGCTCCGGGCTGATGAGCCTGATGAGCGGCGGCGACGAACCGAAATCCGCCAAGTTCGAGCCGCCCGAGACCCCATACAACGGCGCCTTCACCCGCTCGCTGCCGGTCGAGGTACCGCCCTTCTTCGAGATCACGCCCAGGATCGCCCTCAACTACAATTCCGGCGACAACCGCCAGCATGCGCGGGATGGCTTCTCCATCCTCGGGGTCGGCTGGACCATGAGCGGTGGCGGGCTGATCGAGCGCAAGTCCTCGCGCGGCGGACTGCCGAGGTTCGATTTGACCGATGCGTTCGAGCTCGATGGCAACACGCTGATGGATTGCGTGGTCGAGGGCGTGACACGACAGACGCCGTCCTGCTCAGCGGGCGGCACCCACACAGGTCGGTACGAAACCTACGAGCGGATCAAGCGGAACACGACGCTGAACAGCTGGGAGGTGACCGCGCGCGACGGCACCGTCTCGACCTACAAGGCGCTGGCCAGCTTCGCCCCCTCCGGCACTGAGGATACACGGCTCCGCAACGACTACCGCTGGCTGCTGCAGTCGGTGACCGACACCGACGGCAACACCGTCACCTACAGCTATGACTGTGCGGCTTTGCCCACCTGCTATGTCAGCACCATCGGCTACGGCACCAGCTCGATCCAGTTCTACTGGGAGACCCGCACCGATACCTTCACCTATGCCACCGGCATCTCGCTCGGCAACGCCACCAAGCGACTCAAGACCATCGCGGTGAGAACCGGCACCAGCCTGATCCGCGCCTATGCGATCGGCTACACTTACTCGCCCGACACCAAGCGCAGCCTGCTGTCGAGCTTCAAGCAGCATGGCTCCGATGCCACCGTCGCCGGTACCGGCGTCATCACCGGAGGCACCAGCCTGCCCGCCGACAGCTTCACCTACTGGGACATGACCAGCAGGCGGATGGGAACCATAATCTCGGACCTCGTTACGGCCAACACCGCCGCCGAGACGACGCCGACTACGACGGCGACGGAACCGTCAACCGCAACAGGAGGAACCCACCTCGGGGACTTCGACCGCAACGGCAAGGTGGATTTCGTCGGGTTGGGCAACTGTTCGATCACGATAGGGCTCAACACGTCGACGCCGGCGATAGCAACTCCGATCAATCTCAACGGCCTAGGCGGAGTTCTGGGAGACTGCTCGACAACTGCAGGTTGGAAGACGGGAGATTTCAATGGCGATGGCCGAACAGACATCTTAGCCATCGGTAGGGTTGAAGGACCGATGCCCGGAGCGCCCTACAAAGCCCAGCTCGCATCGGCCGGCTACGGTTGGAACTCGCGGTTCGCGGCAGTTCTTTACATGAACGGCTCAACTGTTGCGTCGGCTTCGGTTTCGGGGCTGTTCACCTCACCTGTAACCGGGGACCCCCTGGTCGGGGATTTTTCTGGTGACGGCCTGGACGACTTCGCCCTCGCAGGCAGCATGTTTCTGTCGAATGGCAGCGGATACACAAAAGAAACCTGGGCCAACCTCGCCACCGGGCAAGTAGCTGACCTGAATGGTGACGGCCTTGCTGATATTCTCGTGCGATCGGGCACTAATGGATCATCGTCGACAATCAGACTCTCAACGGGTACGGGCTTTGAGATCGTTTCGGCTGCATCGGCGATAACATCCTATAGCACCTTCCTATTTGGTGACTGGAATGGTGACGGATATCTCGATCTAGGAGGGATCGTCGGCAGTCGCCTACAGCGGCACGACAATACTGGATCGTCATTTGTTGGAGGGCAGTGGTCGGATAGATACATCCCCAGTGGAAATACATTTCCCCTCGATTTCAACGCCGACGGGCTATTCGATATTGGCATCCCGGGCAGTCAAGGTATCGACATTTATCTGCAGAGCATGGCTTGGGCAGATCACTATCTGGCCAATTCTGCGTCGTCTGCCGCCGACTATAATGGGGACGGTAGAGCCGATGCTTGGGGGCCTAACGAGTCGTCGGGCAGAACCAACTTCAAGGACTCCGTCGTCCCCGACCTGCTGAAGCGTCATACTCTGGCATCCGGCGGGACGGTCGACGTCGAGTTCCTGCCCTCGACCTACTGGACCAACGGCTACCTGCCGATGGTGGTGCAGGCGGTGTCGAAGGTGACGACGGCCGATGGTCGCGGCAATAGCTCGAAGACCAAGTACGCCTATGAGGGCGGAGCGTATGATCCGTTCGAGCGCAAGTTCCTCGGCTTTGCCAAGGTCACCGCAGAACTGGCCTGCGAGACTGGGGAGGCGACCTGCCCCTGGGTACATGCCTGGTACCGCCAGGAAGCGGTGGCAGCAGGCTCGCTGTCGAAGCTCGAAGTCTATGCCCCGAACGGGCAGATCCAGAAAAAGCTTGAGAACGGCTATGTGGTGAACCAGGCTTCGGCACCGTTCACCGCCCATAAGACCTCCGAGCAGGTGACTGACTATCTGGTCGGTGGCAATGCCGTCACCCGCAAGGAGTGGACCTATGACGGCTACGCCAACCTGCTGGAGGAGAAGGATCTCGGCGTCACCGGGTCAACCGTCGACGACCTGATCACGCAGTCCGATTACGAGCTGAACCTCACGGCCTATATCGTGGGCAAGCCCGTGCAGGTCGCCTTGCGAAACGCCGCGAACACCCTGCTGCAGATGACGCAGTTCCGCTATGACGGTGCTGCCTCTACCACCATCCCGCCCAGCAAGGGCCACGCGACCACAACGCGAAAGTGGCTGGCATCGGAGAGCCGCTGGGTTGCAACGACTGCCGAGTTCGACAGCGTCGGCAACCAGACCGCTGAGATCGATCCCTTGGGCAACCGCACTGGTCGCATCTACGATGCCACCCAGCAATACGTGGTCGAAGAGCGCAACCCACTCTGGTTCGACGGGGACCTGAGGCAGAAGACTCTGACCGGCTGGCATGCGCTCTGCGGTGCACCCAGTTCCAGCACCGACCGCAATGGCCTGGTCACCACCTATCAGTACGATGCGCTCTGCCGCGAGACCCGCATCGACTATCCCTCGGCCGATTATCTGACCACCGCCTACCTCAACATCGGCACGCCGACCACGCAGTATGTCGAGACCACCCGTAGCCCAGCCGATGGGGTCAACCCGATCTGGTCGAGAACCTACCTCGATGGGTTGGGTCGCACCTACAAGACCACCGGCATCGGCGCTACGGCTGCCGCCCAGCCGGTGGTCACCGAGACCAAGTACAGTAAGCGCGGTCCGGCCAACCAGCAGAGCCTGCCCTACTTCCAGGGTGGTACCGTGCAGTGGACCACCACCAAGTACGACGTGCTTGGACGACCGACGCTGATCACCCTGCCGGATACCAAGACCATCGCCACGGCCTATGAGGCGCCGTTGTCGGTACCTGGTGCACTGACCGTCAAGACCACCGATCCCTTGAGCCGGATTAGCCGGATCACAACCGATGCCCGCGGTAACCACCTCGCCCGCATCGGCTATCTCGGCGCTACTGCCGTCACCACCAGCTTTAGTTATGACCCGCTCGGCAACCTCGTCTCGGTCATCGACCCGATGGGGAACAGCTGGTCCAACAGCTATGACAGTCTTGGTCGTCGCACATCGAGCACCGACCCCGATCTTGGCACCTGGAGCTATGGCTATGACGACGGCGGGCGGCTGCTGAGCCAGCTCGACGCCAAGAGCCAGCAGACCGCCTTCAGCTATGAGCGTCTCGGTCGGGTGCTGACCAAGACCAGCGGCGTCGGACTGCCCGACGAGGAGATCGTCACCAACACCTATGACGAAGCTCGCGTCGGCTTCTTCAATGTTGGCCAACTGACCACCGCGGCCAATGACAATGCGTCGGTCGCCTCGGACTACGACGTCGGCGGTCGCCTCGCGAAAGAGGTGCGCACTGTCGATACGGTCGCCTACACCGCGACCACATCCTATGACGCCGGTGGTCGCGTCACCGCCAAGACCTTCGCCAATGGCAGCGGTTCCGGTGCCTATGGCTACAATGCCGCCGGCCAGCAGATTACGCTTGCCGGAGCCATCATCGGCACCACCTACAATGCCGAAGGCGCGGTGCTGACCATCAGCTATGCCAATGACGTGACCACCACCTACACCTACTCGCCCACCCGCTCGTGGCTGAACACGGTCTCGACGGTCAAGGGCGCCACCACCATCCAGTCCTACACCTACACCCGCGACTTCGCCGGCCGCATCACCGGCATCGACGGCAACCGCACCGACGAGGACTGGACCTATGGTTATGACAACCTTGATCATCTGCTGAATGCCGCCAACACCGGCACCCCAGCGCTAAGCCAAAGCTTTACCTACGATCTTGGCGGCAAGCTGACCTCCAACTCGTCAGTCGGCACCTATGCCTACCCGACCCAGGGCAGTTCGGCCTTCCAGCCGCATGCGGTCTCGACTGCCGGCAACTGGAGCTTCGCTTACGACCTCAACGGCAACCAGACCTCGCGGCTCACCTCTGGGGTCACCGACCGCACCATCGCCTATGACAATGACAACCGGCCAACGAGCGTCATCCTGGGCAGCGCCACCGTCACCTATCTCTATGGTCCTGACGGCGAGCGGCTGAAGAAGCAGGCCGCCTCCGGCACCACGCTCTATCTCGGCCCTGACACCGAGATCGACCCAGCCGGTGGCCACACCAACTACCTCAATACTGACGTCAAACGCGTCGGCGGCGTCATAAATGTCCTGCATCGTGATCATCTGACTTCGGTCCGCCGTGTGACCGATGCATCCGGAGCCCTCACCCGCGCCTCGGTCTATCAGCCCTACGGCGTGCAGACTGAAACCGTCCTCGCCCCACTCTCCCCATCCGAGCCCAAAGGCTGGATCGGTGAGCGCACTGACCCCGAGACCGGGCTCACCTACCTGCATGCAAGATACTACGACGCAAGCCTCGGGCGGTTCCTCTCGCCAGACTGGTGGGACCCGAGTGATCCAGGAGTCGGGACCGATCGATACGGGTACTCAGCAGGGGATCCGGTCAACAAATCCGATCCCAACGGGCATGATTCCCTTTGGTGTACCACTGGGACGGGTGCCATTCCTTGCTCAAGTATTCATCCATGGTTGGATCCCACCCTCGACTTCGTGAATGCCCCGATCAACGGAGCGGTCAACATCATGGCGGGTCCGGGCGAGGCAATCGCTCCGTACCAGGACCTGATCGACGGGGTTGCCCTCTCCTCCGGGGGGCTCGGCTCCATTGCTGGACGCTCGGCAGAGTATGCCGTGGCTTTCTCACGAGCCGTCAAAGCGGCAAGAATGGCCAACATCGAGGCCCGCCTGTTGGCAGGCGATCTCTCGGACTACATCGGCAGGGCCTTCCACAACGCAGATGCGCCGTACGCAGTACTCGGTAGGTACATCGAAAATTCGTCATCGAGCTACGAAAAGGTAGCCCGATCTCGTGGTGCGGCATACTTTCAGCTTTCAGATGCTGACTGGAACCGCCTCAATTCTATTGTGACCCCTACCGGAACAATGGCGACCGATCTCAACATGCGCTTCATGAAGGAGGTCATCATTAAGGAGATGAAGGCCGTCTACCTTACCTCCGACCCGTACGGAACTCTGGGCAAAAGTTACGCGAAGGAGCTCGCCGCGTTGCGCGAGGCTGGTTACAAATTCAAGAATACAAGTGACGGATGGGTAGCGGTTCCTACAGGTAGAACGTGCTCTCTTCTCCAAGAGGGATGCTAGAAATGTCTTTGGTTGATGGGTTCATCGACGATGTGCGGATATTCTTCCAAAGGATCGGCGTGAACGAAGACGTAGAAATAGTGGTACTAGATTCTGGAGTTCGTCAGCAGAATCTCAAAGCTTACGCTCGGGGTATTCTCTGGACGTTCAGGCAGGAAGCTAATGAGCAGGATCTAGAATTTGGTACCTTGCAGCCGAATTCTCCGAGCATATCGGTAAATGACATCGGATGGTACTTCCGGCCTCCGTCAAGCCATGAAATAAGACAGATTGCGAAATCGGAACGATTCCTAATTAGCTACGACGGACTCGCGGATATGGCTCCGTTCGTCCGAGAAAATTTGGATTCGATCGTCAACTTAGTATCGTCATCGAGGTTTCCGGAGGCGGTCACACTCGTGCGGGATGTCAAGAGACGGGTGTTTGACGCAATTTGAGGCGATGGACACGGGGCGTTCTACTCGTGATCCACCCACTTCCCTCCGCGCCCCGTCACCTTCGGTATCGCCAGCATCGCCGTAAGGATGCGGCTCATCAGGGCCTGTTCCTGCTTCTGCCTGCGTCGGCGTGGCGGAGGTCGACCAGGAGGGCGGAGGTGGCGTTGAGGCGAGGGTGGCGATGTGGAGCGCGAAATCCGGGTTCTGTGACAACACGTCGAGCGCTTCCTCGATCACCCGGACGCGCGCCGTGGTTTCGGCGGTGACGGTGGCATCTCCCGAAAGAGTCGTGACAAGGGCGCGCAAAGGTGTCGTACGACGGGATCAGGTCACTGGTGAACTGAATTGCCCCTTCCGCTTGCCACAGCCATCCTGTCAGCCGCATTGATGATTGCCGGCATCATCGACATCCGCTCCCGCCGGCTGCCGGACTACGTGACGCTGCCGTTGACCGCACTAGGCCTGATCCTGACGTTGGCACTCGAGCCAGGTGCAATCCTCCCCCACACCCTAGCCGCCCTCCTCGGCTTCCTCGCCTTCTACCTCATCGCCACCCTTTACCGCCGGCTCCGCGGCCATGACGGTCTCGGCCTCGGCGATGCCAAGCTGCTCGCTGCCGCCGGCGCGTGGCTTGGGCCGCTCAATCTCGCGCCGGTCGTATTTGTCGGTGCAGTACTGGCGCTTGTTGCTGCGCTGATCTTGCGACTCCTTGGGCGTAACGTATCGTTGCAAATGACGCTGCCGTTCGGACCTTTCCTGAGCGCCGGCTTTTTTGGCTTTTGGTGTCTCAAGATTAGCGGTTGGTCGCCTTTTTGATGACGGATCTGCAACAGCCCGGCGCATCGGAACGGGTCTTTGCGCCGAGGCTTGCGGCGTTTCTGGCGCAGCATGAGGCTGTGCGGCCGGATGATCTGGCGCGGGCGCGCGCCGCGGCCGAGATCGCCGACAAGCGGCTGGACCAGGCGCTGCTCGATCTGGGCCTCCTCACCGAAGCGGCTTTGCGCGACGTGCTGGCCCAGCAGTTCGGCGTCGCCGACGCCCTGCCCGTCGAATTCCCCCGCGCCCCGGTGCTGCCCGGCGAGCTGAGCCCGCATTATCTCGCCACCGCCGGAGCGCTGCCGCTCAGCGCCACCGGGACTGCCCTCGCGCTGGCAATGGTCGATCCGTTCGACGATTTCACCGCCACGGCGATCAGTCTCAAGACCGGCCGGTCGGTGCTGCGCCGACGGATCACGCGACAACGCTTCGAGGCCGCGATGGCCGATGTCTACGGCGCTGCCTTCGCGCCGGAGGCGAACCTGGGCGCCGACGAGGCAGCCGAAGCCAGCACCGGCGATGTCGAGCTGCTGCGCGATGCCGCGAGCGATGCGCCGGTGATCCGTTTCGTCCAGGATGCGCTGCGCGCCGCGGTCGAGCAGGGCGCTTCCGACATTCACTTGAGGCCGATGCGCGGCGGCGCCGAGATGCTGTTTCGGGTGCAGGGTGAACTGGCACAGCAGGCCCCGCCCGAGCCGCGGCAGTTCGCCAGCATCATCTCGCGCCTAAAGATCCTTGCCGGCCTCGATATTTCCGAGCGGCGGCTGCCGCAGGATGGGCGGATCCGCGCCAATGTCGCCGGCCGCCCCGTCGATATCCGCATCTCCACCATGCCGCATATCCACGGCGAGGCCGCGGTGCTGCGCCTGTTGTCGCGCGAGCTGGCAGTATCGGGGCTGGGCGAGCTCGGCTTCTCCCCGGCTATTCAGCGCCAGCTCGATGGCCTGTTCACGGCGGCGGACGGGCTGATCCTCGTCACCGGCCCTACCGGCTCGGGCAAATCGACGACGCTGCATGCGGCGCTGAAACAGCTGATCCGCCCCGACCTCAACGTCGTCACCATCGAGGATCCGGTGGAGTACCGCGTTGATGGCGCGGCGCAAATCCAGGTCGACGAAAAGATCGGGCTGACCTTTCCGCGCGTCCTCCGCTCGCTGCTGCGGCAGGACCCCGACATCATCCTCGTCGGTGAAATCCGCGATGCCGAAACGGCGAAGATCGCCGTACAGGCGGCGCTTACCGGCCACCTGGTGCTAGCGACGCTCCACACCAACTCGGCCCTGGCTGCCGTGCCGCGGCTGGTCGATATGGGCGTCGAGCCATACCTCCTCGGTGCGGTGCTGCGCGGCGTGCTGGCGCAGCGGCTGGTGCGGCGTCTTTGCCCCCATTGCGCTGGTAGCGGCTGCGCGCCCTGCAACCACAGCGGCACTGCCGGCCGGGTTGCCATCGGCGAACTGCTGGCGCTCGATGCCGAGCTGTCGGAAGCGCTGGCGCAAAGCCTCGAGCTTTCTCCGGCCCAGCAGGACCGGCTGCGGCAGACCGGCTACCGGCCACTGCGAGAGGATGCGGACGATCGCGTCCGCAGCGGCGAGATCGCCGCCGCCGATTTGGTGGGGCTGATCGATGTCGGCTGATGCCAGCACCTTCTATTTTCGCGCCGGCACCCCGGACGGCAGCGTCTTTGCCGGCCAGCTCAGCGCGCTCAGCGCCGAGGACGCGTTGGCCCAGCTGAAGCTCCGGGGGTTTCAGCCGCTGCGGCTCGATTCGAAGCCGATCCGCCAATCCTGGCTCGATCAGGAGATTTCGTTGGGCGGCAGCCGCCGGCTGAGCCACCTCGAGTGCGAGGCGTTCTGCCGCGAGCTGGCCTTGCTGCTGCGCTCCGGCGTCACCGTCAGTGACGCGGTGGCGATCATGCTGCCCTCGCTCAAACCGAAATCCCGGCTCAAGGCTTTCGTCGAAGCCGTGCGGCATGGCCTGCGGCTCGGCCGATCGCTCTCCGAGGCGGCCAGCACCGCCGGGGTGACCCTGCCGAACGACCTGGTGCCGGTACTGCGCGCCGGCGAAACCTCCGGTTCACTCCCGACAGCTTTGGCGATGCTCGCCGAGAGCTATGCCGAGGCCAACCGCTTCGCCCGCACCTATACTTCGGCGCTGGCCTATCCGGCGCTGCTGCTCTGCGTATCGTTGCTGGTGCTCGGCCTCATCGCCTTTTTCGTCGCGCCCAGCCTGACCGAGCTTTTCACCTCGATGGAGCGGCCGGTTCCCCTTGCGCTGGCGGCACTGTCCGGCACGGCCGGCTTTATCAGCTCGAACCTCGTCTCCCTCGGCGTCGCCATGGCGCTGGTATTCGTCCTCATCGGCGCCGGCAGCGCTACGGGATCAGTACGACGGCTCACGCACCAGGTGCTGTTCGGCTTGCCGGTGATTGGGTCTGCGCTGCGCTGGTCGGCCAGCCGCCGCTTTGCCGCAACCCTCCGGCTCTACCTCGCCAGCAACGTTCCCATGGCGCTGGCCTTGCCCAACGCCTTGACCTCTGCCGGCTTTCCCGCCGGTCCGGAGCGCACACTGACCGAGCGGGTCCGCGCCGGCGGCAAGCTTGCCGACAGCCTCAGGGCGTCCGGCTTGCTGCCGGCCAAGCTCACCCATCTGATCGCGATGGGCGAAAGCAGCGGCCGCCTGGTCGAGGTGCTCGACGCCGTGGTGAGCGAGGCCAAGGCGCGCTTCGAGCAACGCATGGCGCTGACCACCGCCCTCCTCGCGCCCGCCCTGATCCTGATCGTCGGCGCGCTCATCGGCCTCGTGATCTTTTCGGTGTTCTCCGCCCTTCTCGATATCAACGAGCTCACATTTTGACCCGCAAGCGCCCAGCCAAACGGTTACCCGCAGATGCAGGCCTGACCATCCTCGAACTGATGATCGTCCTCGTCATCCTCAGCCTGATTGGCACCGTGGTGGCGGTGCAGGTGGTGGGGCAGATGGACCGCGCCAAGGTCGATGTCGCCCGCCTGCAGCTGCGCCAGTTGCAGAACGCACTGACCCTGTTTCAGCTCGATACCCACCGCAACCCGAGCGCCGCCGAAGGCCTCGCCGTGCTGATCGACCCACCACAGGATCCCGCCGGCTGGCGCGGGCCGTACCTGAAGAACCAGGACCTGCTTGCCGACCCCTGGGGGCACCTTGTTGCCTATGCGGTCGACGACGCCGGCGGCTACGTGCTGACCTCGCGCGGCGGCGACGGCAAGGAGGGCGGTGAGGGAGCGGCTGCGGACATCACCCTCGGCGAGGCACAATGAAACCCGACGCCGGCTTCAGCGTCCTCGAACTCATCGTGACACTTGGCATTATGGCAGGCCTCGCTGTCGTCGTTGCGGCCTCGCTCCCTCGCGCCCCCGCCGACGCCATAACCGACGCAGCGGCGATTCTCAGCTTCGTTGCGGAAGCCCGCACCGAGGTGATCCTCACCGGCGAGGCGGGTGTGCTGACCATCGGCCAGCACTCCATGTCGTTCGGCGACAAGCAGATCCAATGGGGCCCGGAGTTTGCCGTCACCACCGGCGCCGCAACGTCCCCGGCCAGCTATCGCCTGCTGCTCGACCCGGACGGCAGTTACTCGGGCGCCACGCTCTATGTCCGCTCGCCCGGTACGGCGCTGGCCATTCCCGGCATCTACCGATTCAACCCGGCCGATGGCTGACCGGCCGGCTCAACCCGACGCGGGCTTCATCCTGCTGGACGCCGTGCTGGCCGCGGGCCTCCTCGCCTTTGCCGGCACTGTCATCATTATGATCGCCAACACCATGCTGACCCAGGCCGAGCGCGAGCTCGACCGTTCCGTGGCACTAGTCGGCTCGCAATCGCTGATCAAGCAGTATCTGCTGCTGGGATCGGCAAGCGCCCCGCAACTGGAGCGCGAGGACGAACTGTTCGTCTATAGCTTCGAGCCCAGCCCTGAACCGGTCGCCGGCACCACGGCGCTGCTCGAAGTGACCCTCTGGGCTCGCCCCAAATCCGGCCGCCCCAGCGATGCCGTCCGCTTCGATTTCCTCGCGCCTGCCGCTGCACGCTGATGGCCCCTGCCTCACCCACCCGGCTGGACGCCGGCTTCACCATCGTCGAGCTGCTGGTCGCCGTCGCCATCGCGTCGCTGCTGGTGATCGGCATCGGCGCGCTGTTCGCCATCGGCGGCCAGGTGCGCGACCGGGCCGCCGACAACGCGGCCGTGCAGGCGGCTCTCATCGAGCTGCAGGCCTTGGCCACCCTCGCGACCAGTGAGGTTGGACTGGCGATCGCCACCCCGTCCGCGGCCGGGTTTGCCCTGACTCCACTCGAGACCGGCCGCCCGGAGCTTGACGGCTGGGAGGTTCGGCTGACCCAGGCAGCACCTGACCTGCGGCTTGAGCTTCGTCGCCGCAGTAACGTGAGTTCTGTGGACTTGGCTGCATTTGATGCGGTCGGCATCGAGTACTTGGTAGTAGACTCGCAGTCTCCGGCCTGGACCGGTGGCGCCTCTGTCGCAGGGGCGGAGGCTCGTGCCGTCCGGCTGCGCCTCACCCTTGGTTCGCGCGTGTGGAGACCGCTGCTTTGGATACCCGTCACCTACACCGTACGGGCCCGGTGAGCGCATCGGCGAGGCGGCCATGACAGCCATCGTCATCGCAGATCGCTCGTTCGTGTCAGGAGCCATGCGCTCCATGCGATCGGCTCTGCCTCCTGCCCTGAGGCGGCTGTTCCGCGGGCCAGTCAGCACGCTCGCCCTCGCCGAGACACCCGCCGCCAGGCAGCGCCGTTCCCGCCGGCAGGTCGACATCGTGGTGCATGCGGATACCGTGTTGCGGCGGCGAATCGTCGTGCCGCTGAAGGCCCGCAAGGAGATCGCGCACGCCATCGACCTGTTCATCCGCACCGAGACGCCGTTCGCGCCCGGTGACGTCCTCGTCCACGCCTCGGAAGACCCGGCGCGCCCCTCGGACCAACAGGTCAGCTATACGGTTCGGCTGCTCCCGAATGCGGCGTTGCTGCAGGGCCTCAAGGCGCACAAGTTACGCCCCGGGCAAGTCGCCGGCATTCTGCTCGACGGCGTGCCCGAAATCGACTTTGCGCCGGCCCTGTTCCCGGCGCGCCGCCTGCTGCGATGGCTGCCGCTTGTGCCGGTGGTGCTGACGCTCGCGGCGCTTGGCCTGCTCGGCCTCAGCGAGCTGTCACAACGCCAGCTGCAGATCGCGGCACTCGAGAGCGAGATCGCCTCGACCCTGACGCGGGTCAGGGCGGTGACCGCCGAGATGGACACCGCACGCCAGCAGGTTTCGGGTACCGGGGCGGTGCTGAAGCTGCTCAACGAGACGCCGTCGGCCTTTCTGACGCTCGAGGCCGTCCGCCGGCTGCTGCCGAACGAAACCGAGGTGCTGCGCATCGATATGCGCGGCGCCGAAACGCGCCTCGCGATTCGCTCGCCCAACGCACTCGCCGACGCCCAGCGGCTCGGTGACGAAGCGGCCAACTGGTCGAGCTCGATTGAGGGGCCGATCACCGCCGACCCCAGCTCCAGCCTCGAGCTGGCGACGATCCTGCTGCGTCCACAGCTGGTGGGCACCCAGTAGATGCGCAACCGGATCGTCCTGCTGCTCGTGGTCGCCGTCGCGGTGTTTCTCGCCGGCTGGGCCGTCGAGCGCGTCTACCTGGCGCCTGGTCGGGCCGCAGACGAACGCATCGCCGATCTCTCGACCCAGCTTGCAGCGCTCCGGGAGCGGGAGCTGTCAGCGCGTCGGGAGCAGGCTGCGCTGACCGGTGCGCCGGTTCAACCACAAGCCGACCTGGTGGCGCGCGCCGATAGCGCTACCGCCGGAACGCAGTTCCAGGAATACGCCAGAGCCGCCGTGGCGGAAGCGGACGGGCTCGCCCTCAGCTCCCAGGTGCTGGTCAGCGAGGTGGCCGAAGGCTACGCGAAAGTCTCGGTGCTGTTGCGAATGCGGATCGCCGAACGGCAGCTGCTGGAGTTCGCGCGCCAGGTCGAAACTGAGTCGCCGCCAATAGTTTTTGATTCTCTTGAGCTTCGCCTCATGCCGGTGTCACCGGACTCGCGTGTGCTTGATGTAACCGCAACACTTGGCCGCTTCTACGGAGGCGCCGATGCGCGTTGAGCTGCACCTAATTCTGTGGGTAACCGCCGTCGTATCAATCAGCGCAGTCCTTTTCCATGGCAGCGCCGAGGTCTCGCAAATACCCTCTATGGGGTCGGGCGCAGCATTGGAGGTGGCTGTACTGCAGGACGGAAGCTCGGGGCCGATGACAGCAAGCACAGATGTAGATTTCCCTCGTTCGTTGCCTCAAATCGATGAGGGGGCACGGTGGCTTTTTGCCGTTGCCGGCCCGGCGGAGATCGAAGCGCCGCTGCCGACCGAGGTCGCGTCCACGCCGCCGGTCCTCAAGGGAATCATCTCGAGCGCCGGCGGTCTGCGTGCCGTTTTCGCTCTTACGCCTCAGGCCACCGACTACGTCGTCGCGGCGACGGGAGAGGAGGTCGGTGAGTATCGGATCAAGGATATTGCGGCGGATCGCGTCCTTGGCGTTTCAGCGGGTGGCGATGAGGTCACCTTCAACTTGCGGGGCGCCGGCGAGCACCCCTGAGCCTATTGGTGAGCGGGTTGCTTAAATCTCTTTCGATAACCGCGATTTCTGTACTGGCGTTGGCCCTGGCCGGTTGCTCCGGCCTTGGCGCCCTCGCCAGCCGGGCGGGTGGCGGAAGCGGCACGCTCGGCCACACCTTGGGCGCCCAGAGCTACGCCCGCACTTCGGGTCCGGGCGTCGATGTCATCGAGACCGGAGAGATCGGTGGCGATCGCCGCGCCATCATCGAGAACGGCGCCAGCGGCGGCGCTGCCAATGTCACGGTGTCGCGCGACCCGGCGCTCGAGGGCAAAGAGGTCACGCTCAACTTCGTCGATACCGATATCCGCGAGTTCGCCCGGGTGTTGTTCTCCGAGGTGCTGCAGGTCCCCTATCTGATCGACCCCAATATCGCCGGCACGGTGACGGTCCGCTCCGGCGGCAGGATCGACGCCAACCGGGCGCTGGTCCTCGCCAAGCAGGCGCTCGAGACCGTCGGCAGCACCATCAGGGTCAGCGACGGCGTCTACCGGGTGACCGGCCTCGCCAGTGGCGGCTACGACGCGGCCAATGTCCGCAGCTTCGAATTGAACTTCATCGACGCCGATGCCGCGCAGGGCGCGCTGCAGGGGCTGATCCAGGGCCGCGCCGAGATCATCTCGAGCTCAGGCAATTCGATCACCATGCGCGGCGATACCGAGACCCTGTCCCTCGTCGCCTCGATGATCTCGGCCATCGACGTCGACCGCTTCCGTACCGCGTCGTTCGGGCTGTTCCCGCTCCGCTACGGCGCCGCAACCGAGGTCGCAGAGGAACTGCGCAGCCTCTATCTGGGGGTCGGCGCCTCCAACCAGACCATCATTCCGATCGACCGGATCAACGCCGTCCTCGTCATCGCCAGCAAGGCCGAGAACCTGCAATTCGCGCAGAAATGGCTCGATCGGCTCGATCAGGGTCCGCAGAACCAGCGGCTGGTCCACGTCTACCAAGTGAAAAACCGCGAAGCGGACGAGCTGGCGAAGCTCCTCGACGGCATTTTCAAGGAATCGATGCCGGTCGAGACCACCATCGTCGCCGACGCCGCGGAAGGCCAGAGCCTCACGGCGCCCGGCGCTTTCCTCGGGCCCGAGGCGAGCGGCGGCAGTAGCGGCAGCGACGGCATCAAGGTCACCGCCGACCCTGGCGCCAACAAACTGGTGATCTGGGCCACCAAGAAGGAATATTCGCTGATCGACCAGGCGCTGCGCCGGCTCGATACGCCGCTGAGCCAGGTCTATGTCGAAACCACCATCGCCGAAGTGCGTCTCGGCGGCGAACTGCGGCATGGGGTGCGCTGGTTCCTCGAGGCCGGCGGGCTGTCGGCCGGCTACTCCGACGCCAACAATGGTGCGGTGGCCCCGTCCTTCCCCGGTTTCAACTTCGCCTTCCAGGTGCCACAGGCCGAACTGGTGATCAGCGCACTCGAGTCGCACACCAATGTGCGCATCGTCTCGACCCCGCAGCTCACCGTGGTCGACCGCGAGACGGCCACCATCCAGGTCGGCGATCAGGTGCCGATCATCACCAAATCGGTGCAGGACGCCACCTCCGGCCGCCCGGTCATCGCCAGCGATGTGACTTTCCGCGACACCGGCGTGATCCTCAAGGTCACGCCGCAGATCCGCTCCTCCGGCGAAGTGCTGCTCGAGATCGCCCAGGAAGTGAGCCGGGTCGTGCCGACCACCTCCTCGCAGATCGACTCCCCCACCATCAGCCAGCGCAAGGTCGAGAGCACCGTGCTGGTCCCCGACGGCACGGCCATCGTGCTCGCCGGGCTGATGAGCTCGAATGGCGAGGAAAGCCAGGGCGGGCTGCCGGGAACCAAGGGCACGCTGCTCGAATCGATCTTCGGCTCAAAAAAGGAAGCCGTCTCCCGCACCGAACTGATCATCATCATCCGCCCGATGATCATCAAGGATCGGAGTGATCTGAGGGATGTGGCCGCCGAGGTGGCGAACAAGATGCAGGATGTGATGCGGGTGCCGGTGGAGTAAGACGGCCTGACTAACAGCCCTCAGCCAGGACGATGACCCTGCCCGCGGTCGAGATCTCGATCGGCAAGCACCCCTCGGAGAGGTCGGTCGCACCCCACGCGACCCGCGTCACCAGCGCAAACCGCCGCCCCCCGCTCGCGAAGTAGCGAGACAGCTGCGCGTATTGTGCACGCTCCGCCGGTGGCGCTGCCGCAATCCGATCGGCATCCGCCGGGCTGAGGTCCGGCACCGCATGCAGCACGCGGCGCGAGGCATAGGTCGGATCGATCCTCGAGCCACCGAAGCGCGTGATGTCGCGGTTCAGCTCCTGGCTCGGCAGCAGGCCAGTCATCGCGACCCGGAGAGCCTCAAGCGCCGCTGAGCCGTCCCCATCCGCGCGCGCCGCGCCCAGCTCAGCGAGCAATGCGCTCAGGTCGCGGCCATCGAGCCCAGCCTGCCGAGCATAGCGCTCGATCAGTTGCAGATCGGCCGCCGGCACATCGATCTTGCTGCCATTCGTCTCGATACCAAGCAACAGCTCGTTACCCGCCAGGGCAAGCGTCGTCTGGCCCTGCAGCGCGGCGGTTTCGAGGGTGTCAGCCGGATCCTCAATCGCCGCGACCAGCCGGTAAAACCCGGCTTCGGCAGCCACTTCACTACGCACCAGGCGCTCAAGGGCTGCGGCCTGCCGACCCGTCTGCGCCGCAGCCAGCAGACCCGCCGTCAGCAGCGCTCCCAGCACCGCCAGCGCAGAGACCACGAGCAACTGCACGAAGCCCGACTCGGAAGCGGACTTTGCCGGTGTCGGACCCAGGCCCACCGCACCGGCCAAAGCTGCGCCACGACAGCGCCGCGCCCAGCCGAACCCTCGCTTCATTGCACACCACCGGTGCGTCGCGCCGCTCGGCTCACGCCTCACCTCCCGATGACACATCTACCCTAACTTCTGTGCAGCAGAACTGCCACCCGGACGAAGCCGGCCTCTCCGCCTTCAGGTGGTAAGAGCGACCGGAGACGCGGATTTGAACGATGCCATCTGTCGGTCATTCACGTTTTCGGCTCGCCACTGCGCGGACCCAATCTGTAAGCTCTCTGTCCGCCCCAAGCGCATTCGCTGCATCGATCCAGTCAGTTTCCAAGGCACAGTCCGCTGTGCGCGGGATTTGGGTTGAATCGATGAGAGCATCGAGGGCTTCATTCACTGCCTCTACTGACCCTGTCTTGATGGCTTGGCGCATCAAGTTGCCAGCAGCAAAGTTCACGTAGACTCTCTCGCTCACTGCCTGGGCAAGTGCTGCCGTGGCACAGGCGAGCCCCTCCAAGGGTTTTCCGACATCGGACAGTGTCCCAGAAAGCGACATGAGAGAGAGAATATCTTGAAACTCCTCATGGCGGGCGACAGCTATGCGCTCCGCCGCACTCAGGCAGCCCTGCAGCAGACACTCTGTAACGGCCCCACCGTAGAGCGTGGACCGCAACATGGGATCCTCGGTTTGAGCCAGCATGTCGATCAAAAGGGAGGCGCTCTCTGGAGCATCCACGCCAAAAACCGAAACGACTTTCTCTCGAAACTTGGCGACATGTCGCAGCAACTTCATAAGTTCGGTTCTGTCCAAGCCGATTTCCTCACTATTTTGGACGTTTGGCCGGCTGCCAACCATCGACGTCAGGGTCACCCGTGTTGGTAGTCGGGCAAGACGTACGAGGAAATCGCCTCCTACGAGTGCCTGGGGGGCAGGTCGAACGCGGACGCCCTCGGCGTCTCCTGCGACGCGGCCAACATGCTTGGTCGTCTCGGAGCCCCATCGCCGCCGCCCACCGCCTCGCCCCCTCGCGTCACCCAAGTGCACATAGACGACGCCACCCTGAGCTTCGAAGGCGGCACCGCGGGGGTTAGCCGCCATCTCACAAGAGATCGAGCGCGTCATCTGGGGACGGAAGGACGAATGCCTCGAAAAGCTCCTGGTTCGTAGCGGCTGAATGGAGCCTGGCGACGGCAGTCGCCATGTCATCAGCGTCTTCAAGCTCCATGTTCTGCTGGCTATCGTCCGACTCCAGGTAGCCGATGATTAGCTTTCGCAAATCATCGGTGCTGTATGGAAGCGGGTGTGAAAATCGGACGGAAATCCGCACCAGTCCGAACATAAGGTCCAGAATAATCCGCGGAAATTTCTTGTTCACCGGGCCGATTCTGTCGATGCCGTCGATCCGTCGGACTACACCGTCACGACCCATGACGAGCGACCCAACATTTCGCCTCAGTACGGATGCACGTGAGCCTTGTGCCTGTTCAAACGCCCAGGTGCTGACCGGGAACAGTTGCCGGTCCGTTACGGAGAAAAGCAGCACTGTGTAGTGCCCAGCAGCTGCAGCCATTTTCACCTCGTCCATGGCTGTATCTGTGCGTGCCCTGCCGGCAACCTGCAAGGCACCATCGACCGCACTCCACGATTGGCTTCGCCGAAGCGGCCGCCACTTCAACCCTAAGACACGAGAGCCTCTCGTTCTCCGTTCTCCGTTCTCCGTTCTCCGTTCTCCGTTCTCCGTTCTCCGTTCTCCGTTCTCCGTTCTCCGAAGGGCGTACTTGACGTTGTCACGGATTCCAGCTGTATTCAGTTCACTATCCAAACTGTGAGTTCATCTGGTGAATTCTTCAGACGAGCGTTATGCCATTCGATCCGTGGATCGCGCCGTCGACATTCTCGCCGCGGTGGCGGGGAAGAACGGCGTGCTCACCGTCGACGGGATCGTTACCGAGACCGGCCTGCCCAAGAGCACGGTGTTCCGCATTCTCGCGACACTTACGGCGCGGCGGCTGCTGGATCGCGATGAGCAGAGCCAGACCTATCGGCTCGGCATGCTGTCGCTGGTGATCGGCGCGCGCGCCATGGGCGAGCTCGATCTTCGCCGCTCTGCCCGCCCGCATCTCGAGAGCCTTGTGGCCAGCACCGGGGAGACCGTGCACCTCTCGATCCTCAGCGAGGACAATGCGCTCTGCGTTGACAAGCTCGATGCCTCGCGCTCGATGCGCATGGCGAGCTTCATCGGCTTCCTCGATCCGCTGCATTGCAGCGGCGTCGGCAAGGCGCTGCTGGCTTTCCAGGACGAGCCGGTGCGCCAGCAGCTGATGGCGCGCATGCGCTTCGAGCCGCACACCCCGCACACCATTACCGACCCCAAACGGCTCGCCGAGCAGATCATCGAGATCCGGTCGCGCGGCTATGCCATCGACGACGAGGAAATCGAGCAGGGGTTGCGATGCGTCGCGGCACCGATCCGCGACCATTCCGGCGCCGTCGTCGCCGCGGTCAGCATTTCCGGCCCCACCACCCGCGTCACCCAGGCTGGCCTCGGCGAACTTGCCAGGGCCGTCGAGGCTTGTGCGCTCGCCATCTCAGAAGAACTCGGCGCCCCCCAGAAAGTCACCACGCCATGATCATCGACGTTCACTCGCACACCCCACAATTCCGCCACGCCGTGCCGCCGGCAAACCGGCGTCTGCACCACACCTGGCGGCCCGACCGCTCCGTCGATTCCGTCTATAGTTGGAACGATTTCCTCGAAGCGCAGCAGCCGGCCGACAAGTCGATCGTCTTCGGGGTCGCCTGGGCGCCGGGCGAAATCACTGGTGGGGTCAATGGCTTCAACGAGCCGGGCGACGTGGCGATCGGCGTCAACGATGCCACCTCGGCCTTCGCGCTGGCGCATCCCGATCGCCTCATCGGCTTCATGTCGGTGCACCCGCACGATCCCGGGGCACTCGAGGAGATCGAGCGCTCGCGCACCGACCTCGGCCTCAAGGGCATCAAGATGGGCGCCAACTACCAGGTGTTCGAGCCGCTGGAGAGCCGGGCACTGGCCATCTATCGCGAGGCCGAACGGCATGGACTGCCGATCCTCTTTCACATCGGCACCTCGCCGGTGCGGACCGCGCCGATCAAGTACGCCCACCCGCTGGTGGTCGACGAGATCGCCATGCGCTACCCGAACCTCAAGATCATCATGGCCCATATGGGCCACCCCTGGACGGTCGACACTGCGGTGGTGATCCGCAAGCACCCCAATGTCTATGCCGACGTCTCGGGCCTGCTCTACCGGCCCTACACTTTCTACGAGGGCATGATCAAAGCCACTGAGTGGAACGTGCTCGATAAGCTGCTGTTCGCCTCGGACTACCCGATCACCACGCCGGCCGAGACGCTGCATGCGCTCCGCACCGTCAACGCCATCGTCGACGGCACGGCGCTGCCGCGCGTTCCCGCCGACAAGATCGAACAGATCATCCACCGCGACAGCCTCACGCTGCTCGGCCTTTCCTGAGAATCTGGTCTCCCTATGCATATCGAGAAATCCAAAACCATCACCGAACGCGCCACCAGGGTCATCCCCGGCGGCGTCAATTCCGCGACCCGCCGGCTGAGCCAGCCCTATGCCTGGGAATGGGCCGAGGGCGCCCAGATCCGCGACGTCGATGGCAACACCTATCTCGACTATCACGCGGCGTTCGGCCCGATCGTTCTCGGCCACAACGACCCTACGGTGAATGCGGCCGTCGCCAAGGCGCTGACCGGTCCCGACATGGTCGGGGTCGGCATCACCGAACAGGAGATCATGCTTGCCGAAAAAGTGGTGCAGCACGTGCCCTCCGCCGAGATGGCGCTCGCCTTCTCCTCGGGCTCGGAAGCCACCTACATGGCGGTACGGCTGGCGCGCGGCGTCACCGGCCGCGAGAAGCTGATCAAGTTCCAGGGGACGTTCCACGGCTGGCACGACTACCTGCTGATGAATATCGCGAGCCCTGCCGACAAGATCGGCAAGAAAGATCCGGGCAGCGCCGGCCAGCTCGCCGACGCCATCGACAACACCATCATCGTGCCGTTCAACGATCTCGCCGCGACCGAACAGGCGATCCTCGACCACCCCGGCCAGATCGCCGCCATCTTCATGGAAGCGATCCCGCACAATATCGGCTGCGTGCTGCCACGGCAGGATTTCGTCGAGGGGCTGCGCCGGCTCTGCGACACCCATGGCATCGTCCTGGTGTTCGACGAGGTGATTACCGGCTTCCGCCATGGGCTCGGCGGCTACCAGTCGGTGCTCGGGGTGAAGCCCGATATCAGCACCTTCGCCAAGGCCATCGCCAATGGCTATCCCTGCGCCATCATCGCCGGGAAACGCGAACTGATGCTGCAGTTTTCCACCGCGCCGGGCGGCAAGGTGTTCGTCGGCGGCACCTATAACGGCCATCCCGTCGGCTCCGCCGCGGCGCTGGCCACCATCGCGGCGCTCGAGGACGGCACCATCTACGAGCGCACCTTCCGGCTGGGGGATCGGATGCGCGCCGGGCTCGCGGAAATCGCCGGCCGGCTCGGCATCGAGATGGTGTCGGCGGGCTTCGGCTCGGTGTTCACCCCCTATTTCATGAGCGGCAAGGTCGAGCGCTACGAGGATCTCCTCGCCAACGACACCGCCCGCGATGTCGGCTTCCGCCAGGGCATGTGCGAGCGCGGCATCTTCATGCTGCCCATGCCGATCAAGCGCAACCACATCAGCGCCGCGCATACCGATGCCGATATCGACCGGACGCTCGAAACCGCTGAAATCGTTATGAAAACTCTGCGCTGAAGCCAAACTTTTCATATGCGAAAAGTCGTATTGATATATGATTGCAGCCGTCATAACGTTGCGATCTGACGACAGGCAGCGAGGCAACAGGGAAGCGCCTCGCCTGCCGATCGGTTGGGCCAGATGGCTCGGCTGAGAATGTCGAGAGCGGGTCCGTTGGGCCGGACCCGGAGGCCCGCAGCCTTGGCTGCGGGAGAACAAGCGTCGTCCGCGACGTGTTGTCGGTTCAGTTCGTCAAGGAGGGAAAGCTATGACGACCACTAACGCCACCCGGGGCTTCGGTTCGCTGAACCGCCGCTCCTTCCTCAAGGCCGGCGGCGCATCGGCGCTGGCCGCCAGCCTGCTGCCGGGTCTGCTGACCGGCACGGCCAAGGCCGCTTACTCGGGTACGCTCGATATGCTGGCCTGGGACTTCCAGCCCGACACCATCAAGTCGCTGGTCGGTGAATGGACGGCAGCGGGCAACCCCGCGGTCAATGTCGCCGTGATCCCGAACCTCGGCTACACCCCGGCGCTGCAGACCCGTCTGCGCGGCGGCGACAAGATCGACCTCTACTACAACTTCGCCTACAACTCGCAGAAGTTTGTCAACGAGGGTTGGGCCAAGACGCTGAACGGCCTGCCCGGTGTCGACGACATGATCGCCGACATGTTCGAGAGCGCCCGCGGCCGCCACGTCAATGCCGCCGGCGACATCATCAGCGCCCCGTATTTCTCGGCCGTGCATATGCTGCACTACAACGAGAAGTTCCTCGCCGATGCCGGCCTCGCCGTGCCGACGACGCTGAAGGAAATCTACGACGCCTCGAAATCGCTGCAGTCGACCGTCGCCTCGCCCTACGTCGCCTATTGGGTGAAGGAATTCTGCGAGGAATACCTCCACACCTACCTGCTCAATGAGCAGATCACCGCCTTCGACGATGCCGGCCAGCCGGTGTTCGCCGACGATCCCAAAACCGTCGGGGTGTTCGAGTGGTGGCAGACTATGTACCAGGAAGGGCTCGCCCCCAAGTCACTGTTGACCGACGATCCGGGTAAGCTCAGCAACGAGATGGCGCAGGGCAACGCCGCCTTCTACGTGCTGCACCACTACTTCCTGACCTCGATCCGCTCGCTCGAAGGCCCGCAATCGGCCAACGTCAAGACGGCGCCGGCCGGCCCGTCGACGCTGCAGATCGGCGAAGTACTGCAGATGGGCCAGTCTGACAGCGATGACGAGCGTCTCGCGACCTGGGACCTGATGAAGTACTATGGCTGGAAGGACACCGACGGGAAGTTCAAGGTGTTCAACCAGTGGGCCAAGGCCGCCGGCCTCGCCGCCCCCTATGCCGGGTTCTTCACCGACCCCGAAGTGGTCGCTTCGTTCCCCGACTATTACGATCTCGCTCTGCTGTCCGACACCTTCGCCACCAAGTCGAACGTCGTGCCGGCCCGCACCCTGCCCTGGTACCCGGATTTCCAGGCCAAGGTCGGCGACATCGTCCACGCCCTGCTGCTCGGCCAGGCCACCCCGGCGAAGACCGTCGAGGACCTGACCGCCGCCGCCAAGGGCGCCCAGGGCGGCCGGACGCTGTAATCTGACTGGCAACGCGCACCTCTTGCCTTCTCCCCTTGTGGGAGAAGGTGGCGCGCAGCGCCGGATGAGGGGTCCGCGCAACGCAGTGTAGCACGCTCGGAGCGCAAACGACGAGCGACAGAGTACGCGGAGAGAACCCCTCATCCGCCCTTCGGGCACCTTCTCCCACAAGGGGAGAAGGCCCTCGCTCCGCAGCTGGCGACTCCTACCTCCCCAAAGGGGGAGGGTTTTCATATCCAACGCTTCACCGCGTTGGATGCCCGGCCAGAGATGGCCAACTCGTTAGCACTTGGGAGAACACATGGCAGGAGCAGCTGACCTACTCGGACCGAAGGCCGATCGCGCATTCGGGCTGAAGCTCGTGGCGCCGGCGATGATCATCCTGATCGTGCTGCTGGCCCTGCCGACCCTGCTTACCCTGGTCTACAGCCTCCACGATGTGCCCGCGAGCGGCTCGAGCTTCGGGCCGTTCGTCGGCCTCGAGAACTTCACCATCATCTTTTCGAGCCCGGTGTTCTGGCGTTCGGCGCAGGTGACGCTCACCTTCTCGGTC
This sequence comes from Devosia insulae DS-56, assembly GCF_000970465.2. Taxonomy (GTDB): domain Bacteria; phylum Pseudomonadota; class Alphaproteobacteria; order Rhizobiales; family Devosiaceae; genus Devosia_A; species Devosia_A insulae. The sequence goes on along the minus strand of NZ_LAJE02000118.1, from coordinate 16,961 downwards.
GGCTTCGTCATCCTCTCGACGGTGATCGGGCTGGCCATGGCGATGCTGCTCAACCAGCGCTTCATCGGCCGCGGGCTGGCGCGCGCGCTGCTGATCATTCCGTGGGCGACGCCCTGGCTGGTCATCGGGATCCTGTGGAAATGGTTTGCCGATGGCAGCGTCGGCGGTCTCAACGCCGTGCTGATGATGCTGGGGTTGACCAGCGACTATCACCCGTTCCTGTCCGACCCGAACACCGCGCTGCCTATCACCGTGCTCGCCGCGGTGTGGCGACAGGCAAGCTTTGCCGGCATCCTGCTGCTCGCGGGCCTGCAGACCCTGCCCGAGGAGCTGAACGAAGCGGCCCAGCTCGACGGCGCCAACTGGTGGCAGCGCTTTTCCAACATCACCCTGCCCTGGCTGCGGCCGGTGCTGATCACCGTCACTGTGTTCAATGTGATCTATGCCTTCCTGCAGTTCGACGTGGTCTTCGCCATGACCCAGGGCGGACCCGGCGACACCACGCAGGTGCTCAGCATCCTGATCTACCGGCAGCTGTTCGTGAACACCAATATCGGGCTCGGTTCGGCGCTCGCCGTCATCCTCGGCGTCGTCGCGCTGATCGGCGGCCTGACCATCGTCCGGCTGTTCTATCGCAGGGAGATGCACTGATGGCGTCCTCCGCCTTCGAGCGCGGCCGGCGCCGCAGCCTCGCCACCAGCGTCGCCATCTACCTAGGCGTCTTGGTGTTCGCCATCTGGATCCTGCTGCCGGTCTGGTACCTGGTGGTCTCGAGCCTGATCACCCCATCGCAGCTGGGCGTCAAACCCTTCCCGCTGGTGCCCTCCAGCGTCACGCTCGACAACTATGCGGCGGTGCTGTTCGGCAATACCGGCGGCAAGGGCATCGGCAGCACCGACATGGGCACCCGGCTGGTGCCGACGATCGGCCAGAGTCTGCTGGTCAGCTCGATCCTGGTGGTGCTGAACCTGTTCATCGCCGGAGCCGCCGCCTATGGGCTGTCGCGCTATCCGTTCCGCGGCGCCCGGGCGTTCGAACTGTCGGTGATCGCCACCCGGATCGTGCCGGCCATCGCGATTATCGGCCCGTTCTTCGTGGCGTTCCGCGTCATCGGCGTGCTCAACACCCCGTGGGCGCTGGTCATCAGCTACAACGTCTTCACCCTGCCGCTCGCCATCATGATCCTCAAGAACTACTTCGATCAGCTGCCGCGCGAAATCGAGGAGGCGGCCAAGATCGACGGCGCCACCCGGCTGCAGACGCTGTGGATCATCATCGTGCCGATCGCCCGGCCGGGCCTCGTCGCGGCGGGCGTATTGATCTTCCTCGAAGCCTGGAGCGAGTTCTTCTACGCCCTGGTGCTCACCAACCAGCTCACCGTGCCGCCGCTGCTCGCCGGCTTCCAGTCGGTGCAGCAGTTCAACTGGAACGCGCTGGCCGCAGCCACCGTCATGTCGATGCTGCCGCCGACCGTACTGGTGCTGATCTTCCAGCGTCACGTCGTGGGCGCCCTCACGGCTGGGGTCGGCAAATGAGTGCAACCATCAAGGCCGCTGTGCTCAGCGCCGGCGCCTGGTCGCAGTCGAGCCACCTGCCGGCGCTCACGGCCGATCCGCGCGTCGAGCTGGTGGCGCTCTCGAGCCCCAATGCCGAGATGGCGGCGAGCCTCGGGGCGCAGTTCGGTGCGCCGCACTTTGCCGACTGGCGCGAAGCCCTGGCGCTCCGCCCCGATATCGTCGTCGTTTCGAGCCCACCGGTCGCCCACGAGGAACAGGTGATCGCAGCGCTCGAGGCGGGCGCCCATGTGCTGGTCGAAAAGCCCTTCGCGCTGAGCGCCGGGCCGGCCCGCCGGATGCGCGATACGGCCGAGCGGCTGGGTAAGGCGCTGCTGGTCGGCTTCGGCTGGCCGGCGGCACCGATCTTTACCCTGAGCCGCCAACTGATCGAGGCCGGCGAGATCGGCGCTGTCGAGCACCTGACCATGCACCTCGCGGTCAACACGCGCGGCCTGCTGTCGGGCAGCACCGATGGCGGCTGGGGCGGCAAGGCGGCGTCGAACACCGCCACCTACACCGACAAGGCGATCTCTGCCGGCGGCTCGGCCGCGGTGACCATGTCGCACCAGCTCGGCATGGTCGAATGGCTGGTGGGCGAGCCGATCGTCGCGCTCAACGCCAGCACCTTTCCGCCAAAGAGCGATATCGACTTGCATACGAGCGTCAATGCCGAGTTCGCCGGCGGCGGTTCGGCAGCGCTGAGCGCCGCCTCCACCCACCCCTACCTGGCGCGGCCGCAATGGCACTTCGCACTCTATGGCCGGAACGGCCAGCTCTGGGCCGACTCGGTGGCCGATACGCTTCGCCTCGTGCGGGCCAGCGGCGAGGTGGTGGAGTATCGCGCCCCCGAGGCTTCCGGCCTTTACGATCCTGGCGCCCCGACCAAAGCCCTGATCGCCTGCGCCTTCGGCGCCCCGGCCCCGGCCGGCCTCACGGCGCGCCTCGCCGCTCACGTGGTCGCGGTGACGGACGCCATCTACCTCAGCGCCAAGACCAACCAGAAACTGCAGATCGAGATCCTATGAGCACCTCCACCCTGTTTACCGGCGGCCTCGTCGTCGACGGTCTCGGCAATCCGCCGGTGCGCGGAGACGTGCTGGTGATCGGCGACCGCATCGCCGGCATCTTCAAGGGCGCCCGCCGCCCGGAGGCGGATCGGATCGTCGACATCGATGGCCTCTGCATCGCGCCGGGCTTCATCGACATGCACACCCATTCCGACCTGCAGGTGCTGGTGAACCCGGATCACACGTCGAAGCTCAGCCAGGGCGTCACCACCGAAGTGCTCGGCCAGGATGGCCTCAGCTATGCCCCGATCGACGATGCGACGCTCATCGAGATGCGCAGCCAGATCAAGGGCTGGAACGACGACCCGCCGGGCTTCGACTGGAACTGGCGCAGCGTCGCCGAATACCTCAAGCGCCTCGACGGTAATGTCGCGGTCAACTGCGCCTATCTCGTGCCGCACGGGAACCTGCGTATGCTGGTGATGGGCAATGCCGCGCGGCTCGCCACACCGGACGAACTCGAGCAGATGAAGGCGCTGCTCCGCACCGCGCTCGAAGAAGGCGGCGTCGGCCTCTCGACCGGCCTCACCTATGTGCCGGCAATGTATTCCGATACCGACGAGCTGGTGGCGCTCTGTGAGGTGGTGGCCGAATATGGCGGCTTTTATTGCCCGCACCACCGCAATTACGGCACCGACGCGCTGGGCGGCTATGGCGAGTGCTTCGAGATCGCCCGGCGTTCCGGCGTGGCGCTGCACCTCGCCCATACCCACCTGAGCTTCGAGGCCAACAAGGGCAAGCTGCCGCAACTGCTCAAGCTGTTCGATGACGCCATCGCCGACGGCGTCGATCTGAGTTTTGACGCCTATCCCTACCTCGCCGGCATGACGACGCTGCTATCGCAGCTGCCCAGCTGGGCGCTGTCCGGCAGCGGCGACGAGCAGATGGCCCGGCTCAGGGATCCGGAGACCCGCAAACGCATCATCGAGGCCCTCGACGTCATCGGCTCGGACGGCCACCAGGGCCTCACCGTCAACTGGTCGAGCGTTTATCTCGCGGGCCTGCCCGGTGCGCCCGAGATGGAATGGATGATGGAGGGCAACCTCGCCGACGCGGCGCGGAAGCTCAACACCTCGCCGGCCGAACTGGCCCTCGACGTGCTGATCGCCACCGAGCGCGCCGCCCCTTGCGTGTTCTTCATCGGCATCGAGGAACATGTCCGCACCCTGATGCAGCGCGAGGAACACACCGTCGGCAGCGACGGCATCCTCGTCGGCGATCGCCCGCATCCGCGCTCCTGGGGCACCTTCCCGCGCATGCTCGAAACCTATGTGCGCGATGAGAAGGTGCTGACGCTCGAGGAGTGCGTGCGCCACATGACCAGCTCGGCGGCCAACCGCCTGCGGCTGATGGATCGCGGCCGCATCGCCGCCGGCGCCAAGGCCGATCTCGTCGTCTTCGACAAGGACACGGTCAAGGCCAACGCCACCTACGAACATCCGCGCCAGGCGGCGACCGGCATCGTGCATGTCGTGGTCAATGGCCAGTTCGCCGTCGAGAACAATCGCGTCACCGGCCATCGCGCCGGCCGCACGCTGACGCTGGGAGCCTGAGCATGGCCGCAACCGCAATCTCCATCGCTGACGACGCCCAAGGCCCGAGCTGGGCCGACCTGCCCGTCTCGACCCCCGGCCTGGTGCTCGATCTCGCGGTGCTCGATGGCAATCTCGACGAGATGGCGGCCATCGCCAGCTCGGCCAAGGTCGAACTCTTCCCGCACGCCAAGACCCATCGCATGGCCGAGATCGGCCTCCGGCAGGTGGCGCACGGCGCCGATGGCCTTTGCGTCGCCAAGCTCGGCGAGGCCGAAGCCTTCGCCGCCGCCGGGGTGAAGCGGCTGTTCGTCGCCAACCCGATCGTCGGGGCCGACAAGGCCGAACGCGCCCTCGCCCTGTCGCGCCGGGTCGACCTGACGCTCGCCACCGACAGCGAAGCCGCCGCCGCCAGTATCGGCGCGGTGTTCGCTGCTGCCGGTACCACGGCGCGAATGATGCTGGCGATCGACTCCGGGCTCGGCCGCGAGGGCGTCGCCGCCGACCAGGCCGCCGCTGTGGCGGCCGCCGTCCACGCCCTGCCGGGCGTCGAGCTCATCGGCATCTATACCCACGAAGGCACCACCTATGGCGCCAAGGACCACCCGGATCTGGCGAGCCGCGCCAAGGCCGCCGGGGCGTTCATGGTCGGCGTCGCCGAGACGATCCGCGCCCGCGGCGTGCCGCTGCCGACCGTCTCGCTCGGCGCCTCCGCTTCGGCGCGCGAAGTGGCGCATGTGCCTGGCGTCACCCAGATCCGCCCCGGCATTTATGCCTTCAACGATGTCGGCCAGATCGCGTTGGGGAATGCCAGCCTCGAGACCACCGCCATCCGCGTCATCGCCACGGTGGTCAGCCACCCCGACCCCGAGCGCGCCTGCATCGACGCCGGTTCGAAATCGCTGAGCACCGACCTGGTGCCGGCCTCGGCGCACCGCGACGCCTTCCCCGGCATGGGGCTGATCGTCAACGCCCCGGGTTGGGTGATCGAGAAGATGTCGGAAGAACACGGCTGGCTGCGCTGGCGTGGCCAGGGCGCGCCGATGCCGCTACCAGTAGGGACACGGTTGGAGATCGTGCCGAACCATGTCTGCATGGCCTTCGCCATGCTGCGACGGGCTACGGTGGTCGAACGCGGTGACGTCGTAGCGCATTGGGACGGTTTCGGTCCCGGCGCATCGGAGTAGCTTTTTTTGGGGGGAACGATGTCGGAGTTCAGGCTTGCTGCAGGGCAGTCGCTGCTGGTCGCCTCGCGCGGCATATTCGAACTGCATGGGCTGACCCGCTGGGTCGAGCAGGATGGCAAGTGGCGGGGCAAGACCCTGGCCCGCGTCAACCAGCTCTCAAGCCTGACGCGTCACCCCACCCTGCCGGTGGTCTACGGCACCTCGCGCGTCGGCATGGAGGGCGATATCCATGCCTGGCGGATCGAGGGCGACACGGCGATCACCCTCGGCGAGAAGTCGAGCGAGGGCGCCGAGCCCTGCCACCTCGTGGTCGATCCGAGCGGCCGGCTGCTGATCGTCACCAACTACACCACCAGCACGCTGGGCCTGCAGCGCCTCGCCGCCGACGGCAGTTTCGAGGGGCCGATCGTGCAGCTCAAGCTCAGTGGCGGCGGCCCGGAGCTCGAGCGGCAGGATGACGCCCATCCGCACCAGGCCTTCTTCATCGGCGCGACGCTGGTGGTGATCGACCTCGGCGCCGACCTCATCCGTGAGTTCAGTCTCGACCTGTCGAAGCCCGGCGCCGACGCCCTGACCCAATTGCGGGCGACAGCCGTGCCGGCCAATACCGGTCCGCGTCACGCCGTGGTGCTGCCCGATGGGTGCCTCGCCGTCAGCGGCGAGCTCGGCTCCAACCTCGTGGTCGGCCGGCTCGGCGCTCCGGCCTCCAGCTGGGCCAATGTCCGGGCCACCCGGCAAACCGGCCCGGGCAAGACGCGCTGGAGCCGCAACTATCCGGGCGACATCCAGCGCGCGCTGGATGGCCGCCACGTCTACTTCGCTAACCGCAGCCTCGACACCATCTCGACCTTCGAGGTCTCCGGCGCCACCCCGGCACTGGTCACCGAACACGACAGCCAGACCCAATGGCCGCAGCACATGCTGGTGACGGAAAGCCACGTGCTGGTCGCCGGCTGGGATTCCGGCGCGGTCAAGGCGCTGCCGCTCGCCAACGGCGTTCCGACCGGCGTTGAGCACCTGTTCGATTGTCCCGGAGCCGGCTGGCTGCTGCTCTGGGACTGAGCTGGCGATTTCCTGTGCCCCGGCCCTCCCCCATGGTGGCGGGCCGACTGGCGCGGTGTTAGTGGACATCGGCGCCGAAACGAGCGAGCGGGGGGAGCATGGCAGCAGCTGAAGACGGTGCGCCGGCCGCCAAGGGATCGCGCAAACGTAGGAAGCCCGTTCCCAAGGCAGAGTATACCGCTCCGGCGCTCGAAAAGGGCCTCGATGTGCTCGAGCTCCTGGCGACCCTGACCGTACCGGTTACCCCCAGCCAGATCGCCCAGCGCCTCGGCCGTTCGCTGTCCGAGGTTTACCGCATGGTGATGGCGCTGGAGCGCCGCGGCTACCTGATCCGGCCGCCCGGCGAGGAAGCTTTGGTGCTCTCCACCCAGCTCTATGGCCTTGCGACGCTGTTCCCGCCGTTCCGCCGCGTCGTCGATGCCGCCCAGCCGATCATGAACGCGCTGGCGCTCGAGACCTCGCAGGCCATCCACATGGCAGTTCTCGATGGGCTCAACCAGCGCATCATCGCCCAGGTCGATAGCCCCGCCCCCATCGCCATCCGCCTGCGCGTCGGCGCGGCGAGCCCGGCGATCCGCGGCACTTCGGGCCGCACCATCATCGCCTTCCAGCCGGCCCCGGTGCAGACCTGGATCATCGGCCAGTCCGAAGCGCTGTTGCCGCCCGATCAGGCGAAGCGCTACCGCAGCCGGGTCGCGACCATTGCCAGGCGCGGCTATGAGCGGATCGAAGGCGAGATGGTGCAGGGGGTGACCGACCTGAGCTTCCCGATCATCAACACCGCCGGCATCTCGATCGCGGCGCTGACCATGCCGTTCCTCACCAGCCAGCAGATCATCGTCCCCTTCGACGATGCGGCGATCATGCTCTACCGCGCCGCGCGCAAGATCTCGCAGTCGATGGGCGGCGACCTGCCCGAACCGCATTTCCCGCTACCCCCGGACGTGCAATGAGCGAAACCAATCCCTTCGCCGCCGCTGACGCCGATCGCTTCGCCATCTGGGAAATGCTGGTCAGACGCGACAGCGATTTCTTCCTCAGCAGCGACTTCTCGCTGGTCGCCGCCGACTATGTCGAAACCGGTTTTCTCGGCATCGACGCCGCGCTGTCGCTCGATCCGGCCAACTGGCGCCCAGCCTACTCGGACCTCGCCACCTACCGCGATGCCGCCATCGCGGCGCGCTGGAACCCAAGGGAGTTCGCCGAGCCGCTGCGCCCCGCCTGGTTCCGCTGCCAGTCGATCGACCGCATCGACATCAATGGCGACGCGGCCCTCGCCCACAAGCGCATCGACGGCCAGATCCTCCGCCAATCCGGCGACGCCATGCTTGTCGCCTGGCGCTCGGTGTTCCACCTGCGCCGCGAGCATGGGGCCTGGAAGATCGCCGGCTTCACCGGTTACCTGCCGCTGTAGTTCGTTCAGGAGTGTCGCCGCGCCACCCCGCAGCCATCGTGGCTTTCCCCTCATCCGGCCCTTCGGGCCACCTTCTCCCCGACGGGGAGAAGAATGCGCTGCGGCCCGATCGGGGCACCGTTCCTCTCCCCGTCGGGGAGAGGGTGGATCGGCCGCAAGGCCGAGACGGGTGAGGGGTTGGCGGTCACGGAGCCATCGGACGTCGAACCCACCACTGACGCCGACCGAAATCCCAGAACCACCCCTTCCAATCCCTCCCCAACCGTGGTCTAAGCATCGCCATCCACAGGGGTGCTCCGTATTGCCGGGGCTGAGATGCGGCACGCTAAGTGCGCGGACCCTAAAGCTGATCTGGGTAATACCAGCGGAGCGAGGCGGGCGATGTTTTCTGGCGCACAGATTTCCCTTTATCCCATGGCCGACGATTTCGTCGGCGTCATCCTTTTGGCGCTCGGTGCGCTCGATCCCTATCGGGACCGGCTGCGCATCGAGACCGACGACATCTCGACCCTGCTGGTCGGGCCGCCGGAGGTGCTGTTCCCGGCGATGCGCGACCTCTTCGTCGCGGCGGCGCGGAGCGGCGAGCATGTGACGTTCTCGGCCGCCATTTCGCGCGGCTGTCCCGGTGAGCCCGATGAGGCGATCTGCAACACCAGTGCGCTCGCCGATCCGCTCGAACCGCTGGCCGCCCGCCAGGCAGCCGCCCATGCGGCGGTCGCCTCGGCAGCGGAAACCGGCCAAGCCATCGCCGCCCAGTTCTCGCTTTACGTGATGGGTACCGGCCAGCACATGGACGAGATCTATGGCTGCATCGACTTCCTGAAAGGCTCCTGCGTGTTCGATCGCTCGAAGCACTTCTGCTCGGTGCTGCGCGGCGATGCCGGTCCGGTGTTTGCGACACTCGCCGAAGCCTTCTGCCGCTTCGGGCCACCCGAAGGACACGTCACCATCGACCTGACCGTTTCGGCGAACAGCCCGACCGCCCGCTAAGGCACGTCCGCTTTCCCTTCAAGGTTCACGTCGATGCCCTTCATCCGCCCGGTCGCGGCCCGCGCCGCAACAGCCTTCAGCCGCCTATGGCCTGCCGTGCTCTCGGTCGGCGGCCTGTTCCTCCTCTGGGAGGCCTACGCCCAGTTCTCGGGGATCCCGCCGACGACACTGCCCGCCCCCTCGCGGGTGCTGGCGCAGGGCGCGCTGCACTCTCAGGCGCTGTGGGACAACACGTTGCCCACCATCACCGCGACCGTCCTCGGTTTCGCCTGCTCGGTCTCTGCCGCCTTCGTCTTTTCGGTGCTGATCGACTTCTTCCGGCCGCTGCGGCGCGCCCTGCTGCCGGTCTTTGTCATCAGCCAGACCCTGCCGATGATCGCCATCGCGCCGCTGGTGGTATTGTGGTTCGGCTTCGGCCTCACGCCCAAGATCATGCTGGTGGCGCTGGTCACCTTCTTTCCCATGCTGATCGCACTGCTGCAGGGCTATGCCTCGACAGCCGACGAGATCGAGCAACTGGTGGCCTCGATGGGCGCGCCACGCTGGCGCATCTTCCTTATTGCGCGCCTGCCCTCGGCCCTGCCCTTCTTCTTCGCCGGCCTCAGGATCTCCATCACCTATGCCGTGGTCGGCGCGATCTTTGCTGAGTATGCCGGCGCCGCCAAAGGGCTGGGTATCTATATCCTCAACGCCAAAAACAACTTCCGCCCCGATCTCGTGCTGGCCGCCGTCATGGTCAGCGCCACCCTGACGCTGCTGCTGTTCGGGGTGACCGTCCTGCTCCAGCGCCTGTCGATGCCTTGGCTGCGCCTGTCCGGGAGCCATAAGCCATGAGTGCCGCGCGTCTCGAACTGCGCGGCATCGCCAAAGCCTTCGGCGATCTCCAGGTGTTGGGCGAGCTGTCCATCGCCGTTGGCAAGGGTGAATTCGTTTCGATTCTCGGCCCATCCGGGTCGGGTAAATCCACCATCTTCAAGCTGCTGACCGGCGCCCTGCTCCCCGATGCCGGCGCCATGCTGTTCGATGGCGCGCCGCTCCAGCCCGACCACCGCCCATTCGCCTTCATGCCGCAGCGCGACGCGCTGATGGATTGGCGGCGCATCATCGACAACACGACCTTGGGCCTCGAGGTGCAGGGTATCGGGCGCATGGCAGCGCGCCGGCGCGTGGCGCCGCTGTTCGCCGAGTTCGGCCTTGCTGGCTTTGAGCAGCACTATCCAGCTCAGCTCTCCGGCGGCATGCGCCAGCGCGCGGCGCTGCTCCGCACCGTGGTGCAGGACAAGGACATGCTGCTGCTCGACGAGCCGTTCGGCGCGCTCGATGCCCTCACCCGCGCCGACATGCAACGCTGGCTCGAGACCATGTGGAGCCGCCACGGCTGGACCAGCCTGCTGGTCACTCATGACGTGCGCGAAGCGGTGCTCTTATCCGATCGCATCTATGTGCTGTCGGCCCGCCCTGGCCGCATCATCGCTGAAGTTGCGGTGCCCCTGTCGCGCCCGCGCCGCACCGGCGCGGCGGTCGCCGCCATCGAGGCCGGCATTCTCGATCTGCTCCTCTCCACGCCAACCCAAAGGACTTGACCGATGACCCTCCGCCACCTGGCGCTCGTCGCCGCCTGCCTCATTGGCCTCGCCGCCGGCCCCGCCGTCGCGCAGCAGCACGTCACCATGGCCCTCGACTGGACCCCCAACACCAACCACATCGGGCTCTATGTGGCGCGTGAGCTTGGTTACTATGCCGAGGCCGGGCTCGACGTCGAAATCCTGCCTTACACCGACACCTCGGCGGGGGCACTGGTGGCCAACCACGTCGCCGATTTCGGCATCGTTGGTTCCATCGGCTTCATGACCCAGCACACCGCCGGCGCCGACCTCAAGGCCGTCTATGCCGTCACCCAGACCGAGACCGGCCGGCTGGTGTTCAATGCCGAGCGCGCCGATATCCGGCGCCCGCGCGACCTCGATGGCCTGACCTATGGCGGCTTCGGCAGCGCCTGGGAGAATGCCCTCATCACTTCGATGATCGAGGAAGATGGCGGCAAGGGCACATACGAAACGGTGACGCTCGGGACCTCGGCCTATGAAGCGCTGGCCAATGGCGCGGTGGATTTCACCCTCGAAGTCTACACCTGGGAGGGGGTGAAGGCCGAACTCGACGGCAAGGCCCAGCGCGCCTTCCGCTATGCCGATTTCGGCGTCCCCGACCAGCACACCACGCTGATCGGCTCCAGCGCGGCCTATCTCGATGCGAACCCGGAGACCGCCACGACCTTCATCGGCGCCACGCAGCGCGGCTACGCCTACGCCGTCGCCCATCCGGACGAGGCCACCGACATCCTCGTTGCCGCCAACAGCGATGTCCTGACCGACCGGAAGCTGATCCGGGCTTCGCTGCAGGCCTTGATCGACGGGCATTATCTGCAGAGCGCCGACGGCGTGATCGGCGCCATCGCTCCCGAAAAGATGAACGCCATCGGCCAGTACCTGTTCAACGCCGGCATCCTGAAGGACGGTAACGGCACAGTGCTGGCGGAAAGGCCCGATTTCTCCACCTACTTCAGCAACGCCTACCTCGTGGCCGAATAGAGCCTGGTTCGGTCAGCGCCGTGGGGTGGCGGCAATGAAGGCGTCGAGTTCGGCCCGCGTCCCGGCGCCTTCCATCGGCCCGCGTACCGTTACGTTGCGGGCTCCGGCCGCCGCGGCATAGGTCAGGGCCTGCTCGGCGCCCATCCCCAGGCGGCGGCAGGCCACATAGGCGCCGCCAAAGCAGTCGCCCGCGCCGGTGGGGTCGACTTCGGTCACCACGAATGCCGCAGCGTCGAGGCGGGAGCCATCTCGGCTGAAGCAAGTGGCCCCGTTGGCACCGCGCTTCAGCACGATCTCGGCGACACCCAGCGCGAACAGTTTTTCGAGCGCCGCTGCCTCGCCCTCGACCCCGGCGGCGCGCTCGAGTTCATCGCCGCTCGGCAGCAGCAGGTCGGCTTTCGCCACAAGCTCGGCGAACTGGCGTTCGACGCCCACGTCCAATTGCAATTCCTTGCGCAGGTTGGGGTCGACCGACAGCGTTCCACCCCGGGCTTTGATGATCTCGACGGCCCGGGCAATGACCGCGGCGGCGCTCGGCATCGACAGCGCCGTGCCCATGACGTGAATGTGCCCGGCACGACGCACCAGCGCCTCGACCGCGTCACTCCAGCCGAACCGCGACGCCGCTGAGGTGGCAATATTGTAGACAAAGTCTCGCGCGCCGCTGGCGCGGTAGCGCACGAAGGCGCTGCCGGTCGGGAACTGGCGATCGACCGCGACCGCCGATACGTCGACGCCGTCCGCCCGCAGCCGGTCGAGGTTGAGCTGGCCAAAGTCGTCGTCGCCGACGGCGCCGATCATGGCGGCGCGGCCACCGAGCCGCCCGCACTGATCGATGAAGATTGCCGGCGCGCCACTCGGATACGGCCCCACCAGCGGCTGTGCGGTGCGGAACCCGTCGCCGATCGTCGTGGCGACGATCTCGACCAGGATCTCCCCGACGCAGACGGTCGGACCCAGTGCATCCGGGGAGAGGACAGTTTGCGGCATTGGCGATGGCCTCTGGGCTGCGGCGAGTCCTCAACGGACCGGACAATAGTGACGCTGCCACGCGGGGTTAGCAACATTCTTGGCCGCGGCATCGGCCTGCAACATGACCGTCACATAGGCGGGCTATGACTCCAGTCATCCAAGGCAAGGTTAGACGCAATGACGAAGACGCGATCGGTTGTGGCGACGGTAATACGTATTACCGTGTTGTGCTGACCGTGCCAGCCCGCACCTCCCCGGCGAGCGCAGCCACTTCGCGCGATGTGGCCAAGGCCGCCAATGTCTCGCAGGCGCTGGTCAGTCGGGCCTTCAGCGGCAATGGCCGCATCGCACCAGAGACCCGCGATCGCATCCTCAAGGTGGCGGCCGAAATCGGCTGGCGGCCCAATGCGCTCGCCGCCAGCATGGTGACCGGCGACGCCCCACTGGTCTCGGTGATCACCACCAGGCTCAGCTTCGATTGGCGGGCCCAGGTGCTGTCGCATCTGCTGAAAGCCTTCGAGGCCTGGCACCTGCAGCCGCTGCTGTTTTACGCCGAGAGCGACAGGGAAGTGGATCGGCTGCTGGCCGAGACCATCAGCTGGCGCACCCGCGGCGTCGTGGTCACGGCCGGCGTCGTGCCCGAAGCGCGGGCCGAAGCCATCCTGTCGCGTGGCCAGTTTCTCGCCGCGCTCAATCGCCCCGGCAATCATCCCGAAGCCTTTTCGATCGCCACCGACAACCCGATCGGCGGCAGGCAGGCCGCCACCGTGCTGCTCGGCGAAGGCCGGGGGCGGTTCCTGGCGCTGGCCGGCCCGGAAGACAGCTGGGCCAGTTCGCGCCGTGTCGACGGCTTCGTCGATGGCCTCGGCCAGGCCGGGCACCAGCCGATGGTCTGGCACAATGCCACCATGACCACCGAAGCCGGTCTGGCCTGCGCCGACCGGCTGCTGGCCTTGCCGCCGAACGAGCGACCGGACGGAGTGTTCTCGACCAACGATGCCATCGCGCTCGGCTTCATCGACGGCTTGCGCGGCAGCGGCATGACCATCCCGCAGGACCTCTCGATCATCGGCTTCGACAACCTGCCGGCTTCGTCGTGGACGCCCTACCAGCTCACCAGTTTCGAGCAGCCGCTCGACGCCATGGTGCTCGGCGTCCTCGACCACATCCACGCCCATCAGCAGCCGGAGGCGGCCCAACCGCCCAGCGCGCCTGAGGCGCATCGCCTGGGCGCCGACGGTGTCATCTACTGCGCTCCGCGCCTCGTCCTGCGGCAGACCACGCGGGGGCAGCTGTGAGCATCGAGCGCCGCATCGCCACCGCCAACATGCTGGTTGCCGCCGCCGGCGAGATCGCTCGGCGCGCCCATGTCGACGATGCATTGGAGATCACCAGCAAGGGGCCGGGCGACCTGGTCAGCGAGACCGATTTCGCCATCGAGCAGATGATGCGCGATGCCATCGGCGCCGACTTCCCCGAGGACGGCATCATCGGCGAGGAGTTCGGCGGCGCCCACCTTGCTTCGGGCTTCACCTGGTTGATCGATCCGATCGACGGCACGGTGAACTTCGCCCGACGGCTCGGCTATTTCTGCATCTCGCTGGCGCTGCTCGAAGACGGCCTGCCGGTCGCCGCATGGATCCTCGACCCGCTGCAGAACGAGCTGTTCCACGCCGGGCCCGACCGCATCGCGCGACTGAACGGCAAGCCTATTCGCTGCGCTGCGGAAGCCGATTTCGGCGAAGCGGTGATCGGCCTCGGCTTTTCGACCCGGCATGATCCGGCGCTCAACGGTCGCATCGTCGATGGCCTCACCCGAGCCGGCGCCGAGCACCGCCGGCTGGGGGCAGGCGCGCTATGCCTCGCCCACGTCGCGGCCGGCCGGCTCAACGCCTATGTCGAGCCGCACATGAACCCATGGGATGCAGTGGGCGGGCTCTATCTCGCCGCCTGCTCCGGTGCCGTCACCGGCGACTATATCGCGGCCGGTGGTCTTGCCTACGGGGCGCCGGTCTATGCCGCCGCGCCCCCGATATCACCGAGCTTGCTGGCCGTGCTGCCAGCCTTGATTTCCGGCACTCCGCTTCATCGGGAAAATGAGCCGCGGAGTGCCGGAGAAGTTGCGAGTTGATCGCATGCCTGACCCCAATGTGGAGATGAGACAATGAAAGCCTTGCTTGCGGCATCCATCGCCGTCCTTCTGAGCACCACCGCTTACGCGGTTGAGCCCGTCGGCTCGGACGGGTTCAACACCGATCCGGGTTTCGATCTCGGCACGCTGAGTGCAGACAATTTCTATGATGTCATTGTTCCGCTTGCGAAAACAGAGGGCACGCTCACCCTTTATGACTTCACCGACAGCTTCGGTCCGCTGTTCAACGACCACCTGATCCCCGAGTTCGAAGCCAAGTACGGCATCAAGGTGGAGTACATCCGCGGCGAGGGTGCCGCGGCCAACCAGCAGCTGATCGCGGCCCATAAGGCCGGCGCCAAGGCTCCGGCCGATGCTTATTTCGTCAGCTCGGGCGGCCTGCCGCTGCTCAGCGGTGAAGGCGTCGTCGCCAACGTTCCGCTGGTCGAACTGCTGCCCAATGGCGCGGCGCTGGACAAGACCATTGCCACCATCACCGGCGGCATCGACCATGGCGGCACCTTCCTGCCGTTCCACCGCAACCAGACCGACATCGTCTTCGACACCCGCGCCGTCCCGGCCGATGTGGTACCGACCGACCTCGACGCGCTCGCCGCCTGGGCCAAGGCCAATCCCGGCAAGTTTATCGTCACCTCGCCGGCTGGCGGCGGCTCGGGCAATGGCTTCATGCAGTCCATCGCCTTCGCCAAGGTCACCGACGCGACCTGCCGCGCCACCTTCGTCAAATATGACATCACCGCCGCCCAGGCCGATGCCTTCGCCGCCAGCGACTGCATGACCCCGGTCTGGGATTATTATCGCGACATCCTGCCGTCGGTCGAAATCACCAATGGCAACTCCGACACGCTCAACCTGATCGCCAACGGCGCCGGCTCCATCGGCACCGCCTGGGAAGATATGGCCTACGACTTCAGCGGCCGTGGCCTGCTGCCCCCGACGGTCCGTCAGCAGCTGCTCAGCGAAGGTCAGGTCGGCGGCGGCGACGGCCTGTTCTTCCCGGTCAACGGCAGCCATCCGGCGGCCGGGCTGCTGATGCTCGACTTCCTGATCAGCAAGGACGTGCAGCTCGAAAAGCTCTCGATCAACGGTTCGCGCTCGGCCCGTACCGATATCGATCCGGCCCAGACCTTCACGCCCGAGCAGGTGGCCCGCCTGATCCCCACCGATCAGTTCGCCAGTCGCGCCATCGAGCGCATGCCGGCCGTGCTGAACGACCAGCTGACCGCCTACTTCGTCGCCAACGTGCTGCGCAAGTAACCCCCGGCAAGGCGGCGGCGCCCTCAAGGGATGCCGCCGCTCCAGCAGCGGAGTCCCCCTCTCATGTACGCCTCGCTCTCCATCCGCCAGCTCACCAAGCAGTTCGATGCCAACCAGGTGTTGAAGGGCATCGACCTCGAGATCGCCGCCGGCCGCTTCATCGTGCTGCTCGGCCCCTCCGGCTGCGGCAAGACCACGCTGCTGCGCTCGATCGCCGGGATCACCGACCCGAGCTCGGGCGGCATCTGGCTCAAGGATCGGCGCATCGACGAGGTGCCGCCCGAAAAGCGCAATTTCGGCCTGGTGTTCCAGACCTATGCGCTGTTCCCGCATATGAGCGTCGAGCGGAACGTCGCCTTCGGGCTGGAGATGCGGCGCGTACCGAAAGCCGAGATGGCCCGCCGCGTCGCCGCGGCGCTGGCGCTGGTGGGGCTCGGCGACTACGCCAAGCGCTTGCCCCGGCAGCTCTCCGGCGGCCAGCAGCAACGCGTCGCCCTGGCGCGGGCCATCGTCATCGAGCCCGATGTGCTGCTGTTCGACGAGCCGCTCAGCAACCTCGATGCCAAGCTCCGCGACACGCTGCGCGAAGATCTGCACGCGCTGCAGAAAAAGCTCGGTGTCACCTCGATCTATGTGACCCACGACCAGGCCGAAGCCATGGCGCTGGGCGACGAGATCGTGGTGATGAAGGACGGCGAGATCGTCGAGCGCGGCACGCCGATCGACCTCTACCGCCGCCCCACCTACCGCTTCACCGCCGAGTTTCTCGGCATGACCAATGTCATCGAGGCCGAGATCTCCGACGGCGCCTGCCGCCTGCCTTGGGGCGAGGTCCGCCCGCTCGAAAACCCCGCCGCAAGCGATGTCGAGGGCGTCGCCATTCGGCCCGAGGACCTCGCCATCGAGCCGGTCGAGACCGACCCTCATGGCACCATCGAGCAGGCGATGTTCATGGGCGCCTCGACCCATTACTGGATCAAGGTCGAGGGCAAGACCCTGCGCGCCGTCACCACTGGCGGCAGCAAGGCCATCCTGCCCACCGGCCAGCCGGTGAGGCTCGTGGCGCCGCCGACCCTCCACCTGCTGCGCGCCCATCACCCCGGCGACGGACAGGGCGATCGCACATGAAGAACCACCGGTTTCTCAGTGGTCCTCCACCTGTCTCTTATGCACCTCTCTCAGCC
>NZ_LAJE02000117.1 GCF_000970465.2 Devosia insulae DS-56 | reverse complement strand
AAGAGATGCGAGACCACCGCGGCAGAAAACTGGATGGGGCATGGGCAGTGTCGAATGAGTAGAAGGGAAGGCGCCGGGATCTTCGCCTGGATCTGCGTGAGGCATTCCTCGGCCGAGACCTGGCAACCGATCAGGCACTGGATCACCTGGAAATAGGTGTCGAGCGCCGCGCCGGGCATGTAGACGGACGGATTGAACCCCACCCCGTTGGCCGCTGCCGCGAACACTTCGGCCATGACCGGCACCGCCGGTTTCAGCTCGGGCATGGCGCGCGGCGAGATCTGCGTGCCGGTCTTGTGCTCGGCGCGGAACCGCATCACCTCGTCGGAGAGGATGTAGTCGATCCACTTGGCGGCGAGTTCGGGTTGCTTCGAACTGACCGGGATCATCCAGCTCCAGCCAATGCCACCGGTCGGCTTGCTCTCGCCGGCCAGATCGCTCGGGATGGTGGCAAAGCCCATATTGTCGATCGGATACTCGTTCTTCCGGGCATTGTTGATGAACCACGGCCCGCCGAAAAAGATCGCGGCGCGCTTGTTGGTCCAGAGCCGCGTCGCCGCCTCGAGGTCGAGCCCCGCCATCTGGGCGCTGACGTAACCCTTTTTGGCGAAATCGGCGACGCGCTGCGCACCGAGCAGCGGTTCGGCATCGGTCCACGACTTCTTGGCCGTCACCACCTCGCCCATCACGGCCGAGCCCGCCGCCGCCTGCAGGAAATTGCCCATCAGGTGGCCGCCATTGGCATTGTTGCGCGGGCCCACCGCCAGCGGCTCGAGGCCCTTGTCCTTGATCTTTTGCAGCAGCGCTTCGAAATCGGCCCAGCTGCCGCCAATGGCCCAGCCGTTCTCGGCGAACAAGTCCTTGTGGTACCAGAGCCCGATCGCGTCGATGCCATCGGGCACTTCGTAGATCTCGCCGCCGAACTGGCTGCCGAGGATCTCGTAGAGCCAGGGGAAGATCTTGTCCTTCCAGTCCATGTCCGAATAGTGCGCGGTGAGCGGCGCGATCAGCTTGGCGTTGACCACCGTGGTGACGCGGCCGATGCCCGAGTTGGTGAGCAGCACGTCGGGGCCGGCGTTCGACTGGATCGCCGCCTGCACAGCGCCGTTCGAGATGGTGCCAGTGGGCGGCATGTACTCGACGGTGACGCCGGGATTGGCGGCCTCGAAATCGGCCTTCAGCTTGTTCCAGACCTCGGCGACCAGCGGGTCGGCGAGCTGGTCGGTGGCCCAGACCGTCAGGGTCTGCGCCTGGGCGAAGGTCGGCACGGCGAGCAGTCCGGCGGCGGCAAGCGCCACGGCCGAAGCCATCAGGGTTCGTCTCAACATGGTGGTCCTCCTCTTGGTGTCGCGCCGGTTGACCGGCGTCGTCTGGGCTCGGGCGATACTGCCCTCTAGCGTTTGACCGGCTTCACCTCCTCGAAGCGCGCCAGCACGGTGCGCTGTACGTCGGAGATGTGAGCGTGCATCAGCGCCGCCGCGGTCTTGATGTCGCGGCGGCGGAAGGCGGCGAGGATGTCGTCGCGCTCGCGCGCCGCGTCCTCGGCAAAGGTGTGGCTCTCATTGGCGATGGTGCGGCCGATCTGGATCTGCAGCGCCAACCGGCTCAGCGTTTCGATCAGCGCGGCATTGCCGGAAAGCTCGGCAATGGTCTCGTGGAACTCGCGGTCGGCCTGGCCATAAGCCACCATGTCGTCGGCTTTGAGCGCCGCGACGGCTTCATCGAGGATGCGTTCGAAATTGGCGATGTGCCGGTCGCTCATCTGCGGCACGGCGAGCTCCACCGCAAAGCACTCGAGAGTTTTCCGAAGCTCGTAGAGGTCCTCGGTTTCCTTCTTCGAAAAGCTCCTGACGAAGAAGCCGCGATACGGCTTGATCTCGATCAGTCCTTCCTTGCTGAGCGTTCCCAGCGCCTCGCGGAACGGCGTCCGGCTCACCTGCAGCTTCTCGGTCAGCGCCTTCTCGTCGAGCGGCGCGCCCGACGGCAGCTCGCCCGAGACGATCATCCGGACGATTTCCTCGTAGATGCGTTCGCGCAGGGTCAGGTGGCGGATGTCGTTCATTGCGGTGGTCGCAGCCTCGTTGTCCGATGCGCATTTGTATACAATCACTGCAAGAATATACAATATGGAAAATGCACGTTATGGCTATTGCATACGAACTGGCAGCGGCAAGCCGCGCCCAACAGGCTGAAACGGCCGGAAAGCGGGAGGAAATGGCAAAGGTCTACGTGGTTGGAACCATGGACACGAAGGGGCCGGAACTGCGCTACGCTGCCGAACGCGTGCGCGCGGCGGGCGCCGAACCGGTACTGGTTGATGTCGGCACGCAGGGCACAGGCATCGGCGCCGATGTCGCGGCGAGCGTGGTCGCGACCCACCATCCGGAAGGCTCGAGCGCCGTGCTCGGCCTCACCGATCGCGGCAAGGCAGTGTCCGCCATGGCCCGGGCGCTGAGCCGCTATCTCGCGAGCCGCGACGATATCGGCGCGGTGCTCGGGCTCGGCGGTACCGGTAATACCGCGCTGGTCACCGAGGCGATGCGCACCCTGCCGATCGGCACCCCCAAGCTGATGGTTTCGACCGTCGCCTCGGGCAACACCGCGCCCTATGTCGGGCCGAACGACCTCACCATGATGTATTCGGTGGTCGATATCGCCGGACTCAACGCCATCTCGCGCCGGGTCATCGGCAATGCCGCCCATGCCGCCGCCGGCATGGCGCTCACCGCGACGCCCGCTTCAGGCGCCGACAAACCGGGGCTGGGGATGACCATGTTCGGCGTCACCACCCAATGCGTCACCATGGTCAGAGAGGCGCTGGAGGCGACGCACGAGGTCTACACCTTCCACGCCACCGGCACCGGCGGCCAATCGATGGAAAAGCTCGCCGATTCCGGCCTCGTCACCGGGCTGATCGACGTCACCACCACCGAAGTGCCGGATCTGCTGGTCGGCGGCGTCTTTCCCGCCACCGAAGACCGCTTCGGCGCGGTGATCCGCACCCGCCTGCCCTATGTCGGCTCGGTCGGCGCCGTCGACATGGTCAATTTCGGCGCCAGGGACAGCGTGCCCAGCCAGTTCCAGGACCGCCAGTTCCACGTCCACAACGCCCAGGTCACCCTGATGCGCACTACCCCCGCCGAGAACCGCCGCATTGGCGAATTTATCGTCTCGCGCCTCAATCGCATGGCAGGACCGGTGCGTTTCCTCCTCCCCCTGCGCGGCGTCTCGGCCATCGATGCCCCCGGCCAGCCGTTCCATGACCCCGAAGCCGACCGGGTGCTGTTCGACGCTATCCGCTCCGGCTGGCAGGCGGCGCCCAACCGGCAACTGCTCGGGCTCGACCTGCACATCAACGACCCGGAATTCGCCGCCGCGCTGGTGGCGAACTTCCGCGACCTTTCTCCCTCCTGAGACCAGCCCCATGACCAGACTTTCCCGAAAAGACATCCTTCTCAAGCTGCGCAACAAGATCGCGGAGGGCACGCCGATCGTCGGCGGCGGCGCCGGCACGGGCCTGAGCGCCAAGGCCGAGGAAGCCGGCGGCATCGACCTGATCGTGATCTACAATTCCGGCCGCTACCGCATGGCCGGACGCGGCTCGCTCGCCGGCCTGATGGCCTATGGCAATGCCAACGACATCGTCGTCGAAATGGCCCATGAAGTGCTGCCGGTGGTCCGCCACACCCCGGTTCTGGCGGGTGTGAACGGCACCGACCCGTTCCTGATCCCCGACAAGTTCCTCGATGAACTCAGGGCATTGGGCTTCGCCGGCATCCAGAACTTTCCCACTGTCGGGCTGATCGACGGCACCTTCCGCGCCAATCTCGAAGAAACCGGCATGAGTTACGCCCTCGAAGTCGAGATCATCGCGCGCGCCGCCAAAAAACAGATGCTGACCACGCCCTATGTCTTTTCGAGCGACGATGCCGTGGCGATGACCGAAGCCGGCGCCGACATCATCGTCTGCCACCTCGGCCTCACCACCGGCGGCTCGATCGGCGCCGAAACCGCGCTGACCCTCGATGATTGCATCGAAAAGATCGACGCCTGGTCGGCCGCGGCCCGCGCCGTGCGTGACGACGTCATCGTCCTCTGCCACGGCGGCCCCATCGCCATGCCCGACGACGCCCGCTATGTGCTGGAGCGAACGGTCAACTGCCACGGCTTCTACGGCGCGAGCTCGATGGAGCGCCTCCCCACCGAAACCGCCATCGCCAGGCAGGTGGGGGACTTCACCTCGCTGCGCGTCAGCAGGCGGTCGGGCAGCTAGCGGCGGGAGAGGACGGGTTGCGCCGGCGCCCGGACTGAACCCTTCTAGGTGGTTCCCCCGAAGCGTTGCATTTGCTATGTGGCAAACCAGTGACCCCGTAGCTCAGCAGGATAGAGCGCAGGATTCCTAATCCTGAGGCCATGAGTTCGAATCTCATCGGGGTCACCACTGCATGAGGCCATGCCGGACTTCCCGGCCGTACAAGGAGGACCGACCATGACCCTCAAGGGATATCCCGCCCTCGCCCGCATCGCGCTCGCCGCAGCGCTTGCGGCCGGTCTTGCCGCCTGCTCGATGGGGGGTGGAGGTGGCCAGCTGTCGCCGGGCCTGTCGGCGCCGATGAACCAGCCGGGCGCCAGGCTCAACCGCGTCGAGGCGTTGTTCCTGCTCAACGATTTCCGCCGGGCCCAGGGCGCCGCTGACGTGCGTGGCGACACCGTGCTCGACAACACCGCCCAGTCGCTCGCCACCGCCTATGCCAAAACCGGCGCTCAGCCGGTATTGCCGCCGGGCGCCGTGGCGATGCGGCTCAGCGCCGGTTACACCACCTTTGCCGAAGTGTTTTCGGGCTGGCGCGCCGTGCCGGCCGATGCGGCGGCGATCGCCGACTTCACCGCCAAGCGCGCCGGCCTCGGCGTCGCCTACGAGCCGAACTCGTCGCACGGCGTCTATTGGGTGCTGGTGCTTGACGACTGATCCCGAGATCATCGACTGCCGCGGGCTGAAATGCCCGCTGCCGGTGCTGAAGATGGAAAAGCGCCTGTCGCAGTTGCCGACAGGCGCTTCGTTCATCGTGCTCGCCACCGACCCGATGGCCAAGATCGATATCCCGCTCTACTGCCGGCAGAACGGCCACGTGTGTGAAGTCAGCAGCGAGGCTGAGGTGATGCGCTTTGCCATTGTGAAGGCGACGGGCTGAAGCAGACGGCCCCCTCCCGGCCTCCCCCATAAAGGGGGAGGTGAAGAGTCGAGGTCCAGTCTTCGATTGTGCCAAATCCACCGGCAGGCACCTCCCCCTTTATGGGGGAGGATGGGGGGCGTCTCTATCAGTCTGCGACCGACGCAACCGCCGCCGGGGCCCAGGTCGGGCGCGGCCGCGGCAGCGGCACGTCGTCGACCAGGACGCCGAGATCGGTAGCGGCATAGGTCACGCCGTCGATCTCGTCGGTGAGGTAGCTCGGGTGACCCTTGAGCCCCATCGGGAACGCCGCTTCGCGCTCCTTGACATAGGCTTTGGCTTCCTTGCCGCAGATCTGCGAGCGCATGTTCACAGGAGGCTCGTCGATATTGCTCAGCTGCACCACGTTCTTGCCGGTGCCGTTGACCGCGCCGGAGAGCCCGCGCAAAAACAGCTCGGCCGTCATCTCGTTGCGTTCGCGCGCCGACGAGCCCCCCAGCACCACCGCCAGCATCGAGCGGCCGCCGCGCTCCACCGTCGCGACGATGTTGAGGCCCGAGGCGCAGACATAGCCGGTCTTCATCCCGGTGGTGCCGGCGAAATGCTCGAGCAGCCCGTTGTTGGATTCGAGCTTGGCCTTGCCCAGCCGCACCGCCTCGGTGCCGAACATCGGCAGATATTCCGGGAAATCGCGACGGAGGATCAGGGCGAGGATGGCGAGGTCGCGCGCCGAGGTCACCTGTCCTTCGTTGTGCAGGCCATGCGGGTTGACGAAATGCGTGGCGCTGAGCCCCATCGCCGCTGCCATGCCGTTCATCTCCTCGACGAAGGCAGGCACCGAGCCGGAAACGGTCTCGGCAATAGCGACGGCCATATCGTTGGCCGACTTCACCACGAGGATATAGAGCGCATCCTTCATGGTGACCGAAGCGCCGACCTTGAGGCCGGATTTGCTCGGCGCCTGGTTCCAGGCGTTCTTCGACACTTTCACCTTGGTCTCGAGGTTGACCGTACCGGCCTTGATGGCGGCGAACGCCACATAGGCGGTCATCAGCTTGGTGAGCGACGCCGGATGCCACGGCACGCCCGCCTCCTCGGCATAGAGGACCTCGAAGGTGTTCGCGTCGACCAGCAACAGCGGGTTGGCCCAGGCGGGCGTCGTGCCGAGGCTGGCGAGGATAACCAACAGGCTGGCGGCGATGCGCCGGCGAAGATGCGCGAGCAAGGCGCCTCCAGATGCGGTATTCAGGGGTTGCGCGTTTCTAGCAATGTGGCTCGCGTCGCTCAACCGCCGCCGGGCTCCGCTCAAATCATTTTGAAGCACGGCGGTTCCTTCTACGTTAAGTCGGGCAGATTCAGGGCGCTCGACCAGCGGTGGAACAGCGTACGGCGCGGCTCCGGCATTGGCGCCTCCAGCACTTCGAGGGCGCTGATACTGTCGACGCGGAAGTTGCGGAAGTCGTGCCGGAGCGTGCACCAGGCCACCAGCGTCTGATAGCCCTCGAAATAGCCGAGCGCCACCGGGTAGACCGTGCGCTCACTGCTGGCGCCGCTCTTGTCGCGATAGCCGAGCCAGACCTGCTTTTCCTCTCGTAGTGCCCGGCGCAGCCGACCCAGCGGGTTGGCCTCGTCGACGGTGCGCGGCGGAATGACGAACAGCCCGACCGACAGCATCTCGTCGCGCTTGGCCCTTGGCAGCACCGCCTCGATCTTGCTCGAGGCGTCGCGCGCGGTTGCCGCCATCTCGCCGTCAGGCCCGTAGATCAGCCCGCGCAGCCCCAGCACCAGCGCCTCGATCTCCTCGTCGGTGAACATCAGCGGCGGCAGGAAGTGCTCGGCGCGGAGCTGAAAGCCGACCCCGGCCTCGCCGTCGATCGCCGCGCCCATCGATTTCAGCGTCTCGATGTCGCGATAGACCGAGCGCAGCGACACGCCCATCTCCTCGGCCAGCGTGGCGCCGGTGACCGGGCGGCGACGGCGGCGCAGCGCCTGCATCAGGTTGAGCAACCGCTCCGAGCGCTTGGCCATTAGCTGTGCATCGCTGCTGACAAAATCGGGTGCCGGGCGCGGTTAGCCTTCTCGCATCGAAAACCAAGGAGAGACGAAATGACCACCATCCTCACCATCCTGACCGAAGGCTTCGCCGACTGGGAGACTTCCCTGCTCAACGCAGTGGCGCACAGCTTCTACAAGGTGGAAACCAAGTACGCGACCCCCGGCGGCAAGCCGGTGACCTCGTCAGGCAACATGACGGTCACTCCCGAACTGGCGCTGGAGGCGATCAACGTGGCCGACTATGACGCGATCATCGTCTGCGGCGGCACCATCTGGCAGTCGCCCGAAGCGCCCGACATGGCGCCGCTGCTGACCGCGGCGAAGCAGCAAGACAAGCTCATCGGCCTGATCTGCGACGGCACCGTGGCCGGCGCCAAAGCCGGACTGCTCGACACCATCCGCCACACCAGCAATGGCGACGGCTATCTCGATTTCACCGGCTATCAGGGCAAGGCGCTCTATCGCGATACTCCGGCAGCCGTGACCGACGGCCGCGTCGTCACCGCCGGCGGCACCTCGCCGGTGAGCTTCATGGCCGCGGTGATGGACGGCCTCGGGCTGGCCGATGAGAACCTCGATTTCTACGTCGGCATGCACGCAGCGCAGTTCAGCAAGGCGGCTTGAGTCGCGAGGCCGGCGCGGGCTGACCCCCACCCTTGATC
>NZ_LAJE02000116.1 GCF_000970465.2 Devosia insulae DS-56 | reverse complement strand
GAGGAAACCACCTCATGCTGACCCAGCCCCTCGTCGAGGTCCGTAACCTCACCGTCGACTATGTCGGCGCCAACACCGTGTCGCGCGCCGTCAACGGCATCGACTTCGATATCCGCCCCGGCGAGGCCTTCGGGCTCGCCGGGGAAAGCGGCTGCGGTAAATCCACCGTCGCCTTCGCGCTCGCTCGCCTCACCCGGCTGCCCGGCCTCGTCTCGGGCGGCGCCGTCCGCTTCATGGGCGAGGACGTGCTGAGCTTTTCCGCCGAGCGGCTGCGCCGCTATCGCTGGAGCGAAGTCAGCTTCGTCTTCCAGTCGGCGATGAATGCCTTGAACCCGGTGATCAAGGTCTCCGAGCAGATCGAGGACGCCATCCTCGCGCACCGCCCGAGGGCCAGCCGCGCCGAGACGCTCGCCCGTGCCGCCGAACTGTTCGAACTGGTTGGCATCAGCCCGCGCCGCCTCGACGATTATCCGCACCAGTTCTCGGGCGGCATGCGCCAGCGCATCTGCATCGCCATGGCCTTGGCCCTCGAGCCCAAGCTGATCATCATGGACGAGCCCACTACGGCGCTCGATGTGGTGGTGCAGCGCGACATCATCGAGCAGATCTGCGAGCTCAAGGCCCGCTTCGGCTTTTCGGTGCTGTTCATCACCCACGACCTCGGGCTGATGATCGAGTTCTGCGACCGCATCGGCGTGATGTATGCCGGCGAGCTGGTGGAAGTGGCGCCGGCCAGCGCTATCCTCACCGCCCCGCAGCACCCCTATACCCGGGCCCTCGGCCGCTCCTTCCCGCCGCTCAGCGGGCCGCGCGTCCGCCTCGAAGGCATTGCCGGCTCGCCGCCCAGCCTCAGCGCCCTGCCCGAGGGCTGCCGCTTCTCGCCACGCTGCGGCGAAGCCATCCCAATCTGCGTGCGCCTTGCCCCCGAACTCCGCCCCACGCCCGCCACCGGAGGAGAAGCAGCGTGTCACTTGCTGCAATGACCACATCTGCTGTCATGACCGAGGCGCCCATCCTCGAGATGCGCGATGTCGACATGCGCTTCGTGCTCGGCGGTCTCGTCGGCAAGCGCACCACGCTGCGGGCGCTGAGCGGCATTTCGCTCAAGCTCACCCCCGGCCGCGCTTTGGCGCTGGTCGGCGAATCCGGCTCCGGCAAATCCACCTGCGCCCGCATGCTGGCCCGCGTCTACGAACCGGCTGCCGGCGAGATCAGTTTCCGCGGCACCGATATCGGCAAGCTCAGCGGCAAGGGGCTCACCGACTATCGCGCCGAGGTGCAGATGATCTTTCAGGATCCGTTCGGCTCGCTGAACCCCACCCAGACCATCGGCTACATCCTCGAGCGGCCGCTGCGCATCCATCGCCCCGAGCTCAGCGGCAAAGAGGTGCGGACCGAGAGTGAAGCGCTCCTCACCCAGGTCGGTCTCGTCCCCGCTGCCGAGTATCTGAAGCGCCGTCCGCACGAGCTCTCCGGCGGCCAGCGCCAGCGCGTCGCCATCGCCCGGGCCCTGTCGGTCAACCCCACCGTGCTGCTGGCCGATGAGCCCACCTCCATGCTCGATGTCTCGGTGCGCCTCGGCATCCTCAACCTGCTCGAGGACCTGAAGCGCGACAAGCACCTCGCCGCGCTCTACATCACCCACGACATCGCCACAGCCCGCTACTTCGCCGAGGAAACCGCGGTGATGTATGCCGGGCACCTGGTCGAACAGGGCCCAAGCGAGGCGATCACCGATCACCCGCGCCACCCCTACACTCAGTTGCTCATCGCCGCTGTGCCTAACCCCAAGAACAAGATCACCGGCGGTGCGGTGCGTCGTGCGGCGGATATCCCGCTCTGGACCGCCGAAAGCCGCGGCTGCCCGTTTGCACCGCGCTGCCCGCGCGCCACCGACATCTGCCGCGAAATCATGCCCGACCCCACGCCCGTCGGCGACAGCCACATGGCCCGCTGCCATCACCTCTAAGTTGCCACGCCCTCTGACCGGACCCTCCAAAGATGAACCAGCTCCTGGCGATCAACGCCCAATATCCCGCGCTGTTTTCGAGCCGCGCCATCGCCACCAACCAGGTCGGCTACGAGGCGGCCGGCCCGAAATTCGCTGTCCTCGCCCTCGGTGACGGTCCCGACTTCGCCACGCTACGCCTGCGCGATGCGGCGACCGGCGAGGTCGTCTTCGAAACCACGCCCGGCGCGGCCACCGGCGTCGACAGCTGGAAGACCCAGCGCTGGCAGAGCGCCGAGTTCACCGCCTTCACTGGCATCGGCCGTTTCCTGCTCGAAGCCCTCGATGCCACCGGCACCCGCCTCGTTTCGGAGCCGTTCGAAATCGCCGAACAGCTCTACGCCGAGCGCTTCCCGGCGGCGCTGCTCGGCTATTTCCAGGGCCAGCGCACGGCGGAGCCTTACCTCAGCGCCGACCGCGCCATCGCCTTCATCGGCAACAAGCGCAATGCCCGCGCCGACGTGCATGGCGGCTGGTATGACGCCTCGGGTGACGTGTCGAAGTACCTGAGCCACTTGAGCTACGCCAATTTCATGAACCCGCAGCAGACCCCGCTGGTGGTCTGGGCGCTGTCGAAGGCCGCAGTCTGCCCGCATATCGACGCCAACCTCCACGCTGCCTTCCGTACCGAAGCGCTGTGGGGCGCCGATTTCCTGGTGCGCATGTGCGACCCCGCGGGCATGTTCTACATGACGGTGTTCGACCGCTGGTCGGGCGATACCGCGCAGCGCGAGATCTGCTCGTACTCGACCCAGAAGGGCCACAAGCACGACAGCTGGGAAGCCGGCTATCGCCAGGGCGGCGGCATGGCCATCGCCGCTCTCGCCCGCGCCGCCCGGCTCAAGCAGGACGGCGAGTTCACCGCCGCTGAGTACCTGGCGACAGCCGAGCGCGCCTTCGCTCATCTCGAGGTGCACAACCTCGAATACCTCGACAATGGCGAGGAAAACATCATCGACGATTACTGCGCGCTGCTCGCCGCCACCGAACTCAGCCGCTCGACCGGGAAGCACGAATATCTGGTCAAAGCCGGCGAACGCGCCACCAGCCTGCTCGACCGCCTGACCGGCGGCCATGGCTATGATGGCTGGTGGCGCGCCGATAACGGCACCCGTCCGTTCTTTCACGCCTCCGACGAGGGCCTGCCGATTGCCGCTTTGGTGGACTACCTCGCTATCGCCCCCGAAGCCGATCGGCCGGGCGTCTCCGCCGCGCTGGGCAAGGTGGTTCGCCAGCTCGCCGGCATCACTGCCGAGGTGGCAAATCCCTTCGCCTATCCGCGCCAGCTGGTGAAGCGCAGCGATGGGGCGATCGGTACGCAGTTCTTCTACCCCCACGGCAATGACAGCGGCTATTGGTGGCAGGGCGAGAACGCTCGGCTTGGCAGCCTCGCCTATGCGCTCCGCCGCGCCATGCCGCATGTCGATGCCGAAGCCGCCGAACTTGCGCGCGTGCAGTCGCAGCGGGCGCTGGACTGGATCCTGGGCCTCAACCCCTATCATGCCTGCATGCTGCAAGGCTTTGGCCGCAACTGGGCGATCTATGGGCCGGCAAAACTCCCCAATGCCGATGGTGGCATCTGCAACGGCATCACCTCGTCGCTCTCGGACGAAACCGCTATCGGCTTCTGCGAGACCGAGGACCCATTCCAGTCCTGGCGCTGGAGCGAGCAATGGCTGCCGCACGCCGCCTGGTTCCTCCTCGCGATGACGGAGTATTGAGCGGTCGTCGGTTAGCTCGCGGAACCCAAACCATCCTGCTGCGATTTAGTGTCACCGGGCCTTTCCATTGAACGGCACCGGCGACACACTATGTGCTTGTAATCGCAGCAAACCGGCCGTCCCATGCCCGCTCCCGTCGTCGATGCCAAAGGCATCAACCTGCATCTGAAGAGCGGCGCGACTTCGCTGCACATCCTCAGGGACGTCGACCTCACACTGCTATCAGGTGAAGTGACCGCCATTGTCGGGCCATCGGGCAGCGGCAAGACCTCGCTGCTGATGGTGCTTTCCGGCCTCGAGCAGGCCAGCTCCGGCGCCATCACCGTGGCCGGCACGGATATCGCGAGGCTCAACGAAGACCAGCTCGCTATCTTCCGGCGCAACGCGCTGGGCATCCTGTTCCAGAACTTCCACCTCATCCCGTCGCTGACCGCGCTCGAGAATGTCGCCCTCACCCTCGAGATCGCCGAACCGTCGCTGCCCTGGCCCGAAATCCAGAGCCGCGCCGCCGCCGCGCTCGGTGACGTCGGACTTGCCGCCCGCCTGACCCACCTGCCGAGCGCCCTGTCCGGTGGCGAGCAGCAGCGCGTCGGCCTCGCCCGCGCCATTGTCGGCAACCCGAAACTGCTGCTGGCCGACGAACCCACCGGCAACCTCGACCAGGAAACCGGCGCCCATGTCATCGAGCTGATGTTCGGCATCGCCCGCGAGCGCGGCACCGCCATCCTCCTGATCACCCATGATCCCTCACTGGCCAAGAAGGCCGACCGCCAGTTGCGCATGAACGAGGGCCATCTCAGCGAGCGGGTGCCGGCGTGAACACTGCCGCCGCGACCCTGCGCGGCTGGCTGCGGGTCGCCCTGAAAGACCTGCGCGGCGACCTCCGCCGCTTCACTATCCTCTTGGCCTGCCTGGCGCTTGGTGTCGGCACCATCACCATTGTCGGCTCGGTGGGTGCAGCGCTGCAATCGGCGCTGCTGCGCGATGCGCGTACCTTGCTGGGTGGCGACATCGAGGCCCAGCTCTCCTATCGCGCCGCCAACCCGGAGGAGCGACAGGCCTTCGAGCGGCTCGGCAAGCTTGGCGAAGTCATCGAGGTGATGGGCCGCGCCGATGCCGGCGAGCAGAACAGTTTTCTCGCCATCCGCGCCGTCGACACCAACTATCCGCTGATCGGCAGCGTCACCGTGAAAGGCGCCGACACCCCGCTGCCCGAACTCCTCGCCCCGCGCGCTGACGGCAGCTTCGGCCTCGTCGCCGATCAATTGCTGCTCGATCGCCTCGGCCTGAAGCTCGGCGAACAGCTCACCATCAGCGACGCCACGTTTACCCTCACCGGCATCATCGGCACCGAGCCCGACCGCATCACTGCCGGCCTGCAGTTCGGCCTCCCCGTACTGATGTCGGTCGATGCGCTCAATGCCACCGGTATCCTCGCGCCCGGCGTCCTCGCCAGTTACCGCTACAAGATCCTGCTCCATGGCACCGATCCCGATGCCGCGATGCAGTCGATCGAGACCAGCTTCCCCAAGGCCGGCTGGAAGCTCGCCGGACCCAAGGACGCCACGGCCGACCTCGCCCGCTTCTTCGATATGTTCGCCCGCTTTCTCACCATCGTCGGGCTGTCCTCGCTGCTGGTCGGTGGGCTCGGCGTCTCCAATGCAATTTCCGCCTATGTCACCGAACGCCAGCGCTCCATCGCCACCATGAAGGCGCTCGGCGCCACCGGTCCGCGTATCCTCGTCCATTTTCTCACCCAGGTGATGCTGCTGACCTTGGCCGGCATCATTCTCGGCCTGCTGCTCGGCACGCTCCTCACCATGGTGCTGCTGCCCATTCTCGGTGGCCTGCTCGGCCTCGGGCTGCCGCCGGTGGTGGATGTGGTGACGCTGTGGACTGCCGCCGGCTTCGGCGCCCTCACCGGCTTCGCCTTCGGCTACCTGCCGCTGCGCCGCGCCGAAAAGCTGAAACCGGCGCTGCTGTTCCGCTCCGCCGGCTCGGCCGTCGAAGGCGGGCTCGATTGGCGCGATATGCTGAAGCCTGGCCTGTGGTTGCCGCTCGGCCTCGCCGCCGCCGGCATCTATGCGCTGGCCGCCCTCACCACCGGCCGCCCGTTGCTGGTGCTGTGGTACGCCATGGGCGTGCTCGGCGCCTTCCTCGTGCTGCGCGGCGCCGCCTGGCTGCTGCAACGCGGCCTGAAGCTGATCCCGCCGCTTTCCAACGCCGCGCTCCGCAACGCCGTCAAATCGATCTGGCGCCCTGGCGCCCCCGCGCCGGTGGTCATCCTGTCGCTCGGGCTCGGCCTCGCTTTGCTGCTGCTCATCGCGCTGATCGACGGGAACCTGCGCCACCAGCTCGCCCGCGAGTCGATCCCCAACGCCCCGAGCTTCGTCTTCATGGACCTGTTCGAGGACGAGGTGGACGCACTGAAACAGTTTTCGGTCGGCGACAAAGCGGTCGAAAGCTTCGCCTCGCTGCCCATGGTCACCGGCGCCATCGAGGCGATCAACGGCACGCCGATTGCCGAGCTCAACCGCAAGCCGCCGGCCGAGTTCGCCTTCGTGCTCGAGGGCGAGATCCCACTCTCCGCCTCCGACACCCTGCCTGATCAATCGACCATCACCGAGGGCAGCTGGTGGCCGCCCAACTTCATCGGCACGCCGGAAGTTTCGGTGTTCCAGCGTTTGAAGGAACCGCTCGGCCTGAAGCTCGGCGACGTCCTCACCTTCCGCGTCTTCGGCGAAGCGGTGAAGGCGAAGATCGGCAGCTTCCGCGATTACGCCTGGCGCTCGGGCAGCGTAAACTTCGGCTTCGTGCTGTCGCCCAACGCCTTTGCCGATTTTCCGCTGAGCTATCTCGGCCTGCTCAAGGCCGTGCCGGGCGAAGAGGTCGCGGTGCAGCAGCGCCTCGTCGCCGACTTCCCCGAACTGCTGTTCCTGCCGGTCGGTGAGGCGCTCGAAACCTTCGCCGCCATCCTCGCCAACGTCACCACGGCGGTCGAGGTGATCGGCGGCCTTGCCGTGGTGAGCGGCGTGCTGGTGCTCGCCGGCGCCATGGCCGCTGGCCGCAAGCAACGCGAATCCGATGCGGTGGTGATGAAGGTGCTTGGCGCCACCCGCGGCGACGTGGTTCGTGCCTACCTCGTCGAATATGGCCTGCTCGGCCTCCTCGCCGCGGTGCTCGCGGCTTTGCTTGGCCTCGCCGGCACCTGGGCCTTTGTCGAGTTCGTGCTGGAGATCGACTTCTGGGCCGACCCGGCGCTGCTCGTCTGGGTCACCGTCGGCACCATCGCGCTCGCCATCGCCGTCGGCATGCTCACCACCTGGTCGGCGCTTTCGACCCGTCCCGCGAGCTTCCTGCGCGAGGAGTAACCGGCTCAAGCCTTTAGCCTGGCTCCTTGCCCCACCCACCGGGTCATTCCCGCGAAAGCGGGAACCTCCGTTTTCTTTGCACCAAACGGATCCCCGCTTTCGCGGGGATGACACCGTGGGTAGTGCCGTTCGTCCAGGAAATGCTCTAGCGTCGCGCCAAACGGAGACTTCTGATGCGCCGACTGCTCTTCGCCCTGACCCTGCTGCTCGCGCCCGCGGTGCAAGCCGCCGAGCCGCAGATCGACGAAGTCCGGGCCGCCTGGGACGCCTGCTCGAAGCTGCTGGAAACCGCGCCCAACGACTGGACCGGTTGGCGCCGCAATTTCGATGGCGGCTATTCTGACCATTTCGAGTTTCACGATGGCGGTGACGCTGCCCCCTCGGTGCTGGTGCAGACCTGGCTGATCGATGCCATCGCCACCCAGACCGACACCTCGTGCTACCGCCCCGACGGCAGCCTTGCCTTCATCTATTCCGAGATGCTCTCGCCCAACGTGGCTGAAGGCGCCACCGGCCCCGCCGTCACCCGCGAAGGCCGCCTCTACTTCGCCCCCGACGGCCACCTGCTGCGGCTGCTCAAACGCATCACCGAAGCCGGCAAGGAAGTCGCCGTGATCGACAACGCGCAATACCAGCTGGCCCGCGGCTGCGGCCTCACCGCCCCGCACGCCACGGTCGACGACGTCCGCTCCCATTTGATCGCCGAACTCGGCGACATCGAAGGCACGCGGGGCAAGTACGTGCAGGAGCCGCTGGATTGGTGCGGGATGGAAGTGGAATAGCCGCGCAC
>NZ_LAJE02000115.1 GCF_000970465.2 Devosia insulae DS-56 | reverse complement strand
CGCTAGTCTTCGCCCAACGACCTTCGGTGTATGCTGTCAGCGTCTCCCTCCCCCTTGCGGGGAGGGGACAGGGGTGGGGGTGCTCTGTGCGCACCGGTTCGGGCCTAAATCGTTAAGCCGCTGCTCTTGCCGCCAGATGCGCCAGCAGCGGTTTCAGTTCCGGGGGCGGGGCGCGTTCGATCCGGCGGTATTCGCGGCCATCGACGGTGCGTTCGAGCATTTTCGCATCGACCATGGCGCGGCGGATCAGGGCGTGGTCGCTAAAATCGTGCCAGTGGCGGATCAGCTCGCTGATCTCGCGCTCGGAAAACACCGCTTCGGGCGGAATGCGCGACCAGAACACCCATTGGCTGAGGGTCTGGAGGTTGAGCCGCGCCGGCCAGCTGATCAGCACGCCCTCGGCGTCGAAATAGCGCGCCGCCTTTTCGACCTGGGTTAGGTCGGCCGGTGGCGCGGGCTCGGCGGCCGCGGCAAGGCGGCCGGCGGTGCCGGCATCGGCGCGCAGGTGCTGGTAGTTGGCGAACCCTGCCGCCTTGGCGATGAGGTTCAGGAGTTCGACATGGGTCGGCACGCCCTCGTGCCGGGTCAGCGCCTGGCGGAGCGTCTTGGCGAAGGGGGAAAGGTCATCCACCCGCAGGGGGACAGCAGTTCTGGTCATCACAACTCATCCTCGTCGTGCCGATCTCCCAGGGGAGAGTCGCGGTCGCCGGCTTGCGAGGTGGCACGGGGATAAGTGCATCTCACGGGGATGAAGCAGGTTTAGCTCCCCGGATGGGGCGGCGACGCCTGGGTGAACTGCAGACCCGGCCAAGATGTAGCGCCGCTGGGGAAAGCCGGCAACGGCCATGTTCAGGTCACCTTCGGGCGGGCTAGTTCTGAGCGTTGCGAGAGGGGGGAGTCGCTTGGCCGAAGTTGCGTTGCGCCATAGATGGGCCGTGGAGCTGCTGGCTCCCAAGGCTGGCGAAGCCGTGCTGGAGATTGGTTGCGGGCACGGGATCGCTACCGGATTGGTGCTGGCAGCCGGCGCAAACGTCGTCGCGGTCGACCGTTCGGCTAAGATGGTCACGGCGTGCATCAAGCGGAACGAGCGGGGCGGGCGGCTGACCGCCTTCGAGAGTGATTTCGAAACCCTCGATCTCGGGGCGTTCGATGCCGCTTTGGCAGTGAACGTCGATTTCCCGCGCCATGCGGATCGCGGTTGGGCGAAGAAGTTCAGCGACGTGATCAAGCCGGGCGGTCGGGTGGTGCTGGTGCTCGAAGCGCCGACGATCCGCACCGCCGATCGCTTCGCCATGGCGGCTGCGGCGGCTTTGGCCGGCGCCGGCTTCCGGGTCGATACCGAGCTGGGGCAGGCGATGGTGGCGGTGCGGGCCGAGCGCGTTCCTTGACTCGGCCGCATTTCCCCTCTATCGACCGCCGCACTTCATCAGGTTCAAACGCCTGACTGCCGACCGGGACCCGCAAAGGTATAAAGAGATCCCGGAGGCTAACACCCGACAGCGCGATGCGCCCTCGGGTGGGTTTGGCGTTTGCGCGGATGTTGCCATCCTCGGATGGCAGTAACGACCAGGACTACCCATCTCCGGGTCCGAGGCAGGGATGCTGCGGAACCAAAGGAACCAAAATGTTCGAAAGCCTTAGCGACCGGCTTGGGAAAATCTTCGAGGGCCTTCGGGGCCGCGGCGCACTCAATGAGAGCGACGTGGATGCGGCGCTGCGCGAAGTGCGCCGGGCGCTGCTCGAGGCCGACGTTTCCCTCGAGGTGGTGAAGGCCTTTGTCGAGCAGGTGCGCGAGCGCGCCGTCGGCGCCGAGGTCACCCGCTCGGTGACGCCGGGCCAGCAGGTGGTCAAGATCGTCCACGACGAGCTGGTCAAGGTGCTCGGCGAGACGCAGGTGCCGATCGACTTCTCGACCACCCCGCCGATGACCATGCTGATGGTCGGCCTGCAGGGCGCCGGCAAGACCACGCTGTCGGCCAAGCTCGCCAAGCGCATGAAAGAGCGGCAGGGCAAGAAAGTCCTGATGGCCTCGCTCGACGATCGCCGTCCGGCGGCGAAAGAGCAGCTGCGCGTGCTCGGCGAGCAGATCGGCGTCGATACGCTGCCGATCCAGCTGAACGAGAAGCCGGTCGATATCGCCAAACGCGCCCAGCGCGAGGGCAAGCTCGGCGGCTATGACGTGCTGATCCTCGATACGGCGGGTCGCACCCATATCGACGAAGAGCTGATGGAAGAGACGGCGGCGGTGAAGGCCGCGACCGATCCGCATGAAATCCTGCTCGTCGCCGACTCGCTGACCGGCCAGGACGCGGTGAATCTGGCGCGCTCGTTCGATGCGCGTGTCGATATCACGGGTATCGTTTTGACCCGTGTCGACGGCGATGGCCGCGGCGGCGCGGCGCTGTCGATGCGTGCCGCCACCGGCAAGCCGATCAAGCTGATCGGTACCGGCGAAAAGCTGGATGCGCTCGAGGATTTCCATCCCTCGCGCATCGCCGACCGCATCCTCGGGATGGGCGACATCGTCAGCCTGGTCGAGAAGGCGGCGCAGAACGTCACGGCCGAAGACGCGGCCAAGATGGCCAAGAAGCTCAAGAAGGGCGTCTTCGACCTCGAGGATCTGCGCAATCAGTTGCTGCAGATGAAGAAGATGGGCGGCATGGGCTCGCTCATGAACATGATGCCCGGCATGAACCAGATGAAGAAGGCGATGGCGGGCGCCAATGTCGATGAGAAGGTGTTCGACCGGCAGATCGCCGTCATCAATTCGATGACCAAGGCGGAGCGGGCGAACCCGGACCTGCTGAACGCGAAGCGGCGCATCCGCATCGCCAACGGCTCGGGCACCAAGGTCGAAGACGTCAACAAGCTGATGAAGCAGCACCGCCAGATGGCGGACATGATGAAGAAGGTCAGTAAGGGCGGCATGGGCTCGCTCGCCGGCATGTTCGGCGGCAAGATGGGCGGCATGATGCCGGGGCTCGGCAATATGCCCGACCCCTCGACCATGGACCCCAAGGAACTCGAGCAGCTGGCGCGGCGCATGGGGATCGACCCGGCCTCGATGCCGCAGCAGGGACCCAGCGGGGTCGAAGCTCCCAAGCAACTCACCCAGAACAAGCTGCCGACCGATGTCGGTCAGCTGCTCAAATCCGGCTCGGGGCTTCCCGGGCTTGGCGGCGCGCCGCGCTTCCCTGGCCTTCCCGGCCTCGGCGGCGGCTTCGTGCCGAAAAAGAAATAACCCACTTAACGACTGATCATACGAAGGACTGAAGAATGTCGCTGAAACTCCGCCTTGCCCGCGCCGGCACCAAGAAGCGCCCCTACTACCACGTCGTCGTCGCCGACGCCCGTTCGCCGCGTGACGGCCGCTTCATCGAGAAGATCGGCAACTACGACCCCAAGCTCGCCGACAAGGATAAGCGCGTTACCCTCGTCACCGAGCGCGTGCAGCATTGGCTGAGCGTCGGCGCCCAGCCGACCGACCGCGTGGCACGCTTCTTCGACGCCGCGGGCCTGTTGAAGCGCGAAGCGCGCAACAACCCGCAGAAGGCCGTGCCGGGCAAGAAGGCGACCGAGCGCGCCGAAGCCAACGCCAAGGCGATCGCCGACAAGGCCGCCGCTGACGCCGCCCCGGCTCCGGCCGCCGAAGAAGCCGCGTCCGAGTAAGCCGTGGCGCAAGCGGGCGACAACAAGCTCCTCATGGGCCGCATCGGCGCGGCCCATGGGATCAAGGGCGAAGTGCGCATCCAGTCCTTTACCGAGGACCCGCTGGCGCTGGCGTCCTATGGCCCGCTTTCGACCAATAAGCCGGGCCTCACCATCAAGATCCTCGCGGCGCGCACCACCACCAATGTGCTGGTGGCGCGGCTCGAGGGGATCAACGACCGCAACGCGGCGGAAAAACTGAACGGGGTCGAACTCTATGTCGACCGTGCGCTCTTGCCCGATACCGATGGCGACGATTTCTACCATGCCGACCTGATCGGGCTGAAAGCCCGGCTGGCCGATGGGTCGGAGATCGGCGAGGTGATGGCGGTGCCGAATTTCGGCGCCGGCGATCTGCTCGAAATCCGCGACCCGCGCTCGGGCGATACCTATCTCTACCCGTTCTCGAAGGCCGTAGTGCCGGAGGTACGGGTCGCCGAAGGATATCTGCTGATCGATCCGCCGATCGAGGCGGAACCGGGCGAAGAAGAACCCGATTGAGCTTTTCGGCTCACATCATCACGCTGTTTCCGGAACTGTTTCCCGGGCCGCTCGGCGCCTCGGTGATCGGCCGCGGCATGGCGGATGGGCGGTGGAGCCTCGAGACCACGCAGCTCAGGGATTTTGCCACCGACCGGCACCGCACGGTGGACGATACCCCGTCGGGCGGCGGCGCCGGCATGGTGCTGAAACCGGATATCCTCGCCAAAGCCATCGATGCCGTGTCGCCGGAAGGCGATCTCCGGCCGCGGCTGCTGATGTCGCCGCGTGGAAAGCCGCTGACGCAGGCACGGGTGCATGAGCTCGCGGCAGGTCCGGGGGCGGTGATCGTCTGCGGGCGATTCGAGGGGATCGACCAGCGGGTGATCGAGGCGAGGCAACTCGAGGAAATCTCGATCGGCGACTATGTGCTGGCCGGCGGCGAAGTCGCCGCCATGGTGCTGCTCGAAGCGGTGGTACGGTTGCTCCCCGGAGTGCTGGGGGCAGCGGAGAGCCATGCCGACGAGAGCTTCGAGAACGGGCTGCTGGAATACCCGCAATATACCCGGCCGCAGCTGTTCGAGGGGCGCGAGATCCCGGAGGTGCTGACCTCGGGTGACCACGGCAAGGTGGAGAAGTGGCGGCGCGCCGAGAGCGAGAAGCTCACGCGGGCGCGCCGGCCGGATTTGCTGAAGTGATCAGGCAGCTTTGCCGAGCAGCTTCCTGATCTTGGCGAGAGCAGTGGTCGCGTCTTCCTGGTAGGCGATGGTGCCTTCAAAACCGCCCTGGGCATTGACGAGGAACACCGAGGCGGTGTGATTCATGGTGTAGTCGGCACCTTCTCCCGGCACCTTCTCGCCCAGCACCTTCCAGGCCTTGACCATCTTGGCGATCTCCTCGGGCTTGCCGGTGACACCGGTCACCCGGTCGGACACCCAGCTGACATAGCCATCGAGGATTTCGGGGGTGTCGCGCTCGGGATCGACCGTGACGAAGAAGGCCTTGAGGGCCTTGGCCTCGTCACCGAGGTCGGCGAACCAGCCCGCCATCTCGCCCATGGTAGTGGGGCAGACGTCGGGGCAGTGGGTGTAGCCGAAGAACAGCAGCGAGGGTTGGCCGACCAGCATCGACTGGTCGACCGGGTTGCCGCGTTGATCGACGAGGGCATAGCTGCCGCCGCCGATGCCACCGCTCTCAGGGGCCGGCCGCGTGACGACGAACAGCAGCGTTGCCGCCACTGCCGCCAACGCGACCAGGCCCCAGAGCGCGAGGCGGAGGCGCGAGGTGATGACGCTCATGGTCAGCCGCCATGCATCGAGTGGTCTTCGGCCGGACCCTTGGCGGCCGGGCTCTCGACACTGAGCTCCACCTCGACGCTGCCGGCTTTCTCGAACGTCAGGGTCAGCGGGATCCTTGTCCCCTCGACCAGCGGCTGAGTGAGCTGCATGAACATGATGTGGAGGCCGCCCGGCGCCAGGGTGACGGTTGCGCCGGCCGGGATTTCGACGCCGTCGGGCAGCTCGTTCATCTTCATCAGGTCGCCCTCCATCTTCATCTGATGGATCTGTACCACGCCGGCAACCGGCGAGGCGGCGCTCAGCAGGCGATCGGCTTCAGCGCCCTTGTTGGTGATGGTGAGATAGCCGCCGCCGACCGGTGCATTGGGAAGCGTGGCGCGGGAGAAGCCGCCGCTGATTACGAGGTCTCCCGTCGTGACTTCGGCGGCGGTGGCGACGGTCGCCTGGGTTGCAGCGGCGAGGCCGCCACCCAGCAAGGCAAGCGCCATGAGGGCGGTTCGGACAGCGTATCTCTTCATCTTCGGTTCTCTCGTGTGGGCCGGCGATCCGGCGGGTTGGGTCGTAGTCATGGGGCAAGCTCGATTTCGCCGCTGAGCTTCAGCAGCGTGAAGTCGTCGATCCGAAGGTCGAGCTCGATGCTCCAGGCGCCACCCGCCGGCAGCGTCAGCGGCACGCGCCAGAAGCCGTCGGCGTCGAGGGTAGCGGGGCGGGTGAGGCGTTCGACGCCGAGACCGGCATTGAACAGAGCAACGCGCAGCGATTTCGGCTCGAGCGGTCCGAACTCAGCGTCGGAGAGCCAGACGCTCAGCGTCGATGCACCGGCGCGGCCGGGAGTGACGGTGATGTCGGCCATCGCGGCGGCGGTGTGGACATGGGTGCGAGCCGGCTGGGCGGCGAGTTCGGCGATGACGCGCGGCGGCGGGGTAAAGCGCCAGCCGGCGACGACGGCGAACACCAACAACACCAGCAACAGTTCGATGCCGATACTGCGGCGCAGCCGGCGCCGCGCGGTGTCGATGCCGGCCAGCGTCGGTCGGGTGAGGGCAGCCCGGTTCCAGACCGCCAGGCCGAACAGCGGCAGCAGCAGCGCCAGCTTGGTTAAGAGCAGCGCGACATAGGTCGATTGCCAGGCCGGGCCCGGGGGGCCCAGTTGCAGCAGCGCCAGGACGAGGCCGCTGAGGATGACGGGGACGATGGCCAGCGGGATCAGCCGCGAGAAGCGTTGCAGCGCCACGAGCGCCGGTGCATCGCCGGCCTGCAACAGCCAGCCGAGCGGCAGCAGCGCTCCGACCCAGAAGAGCAGGCCGGCGATGTGGACGAAGACGGCGGGCTTGCTGAGCCAGGTCGGCGGGGCGGTGCCGGCATGGCCACTGAGCATCGGCGCCAGGGCGGCAGCGATGGTGGCGAGGAGGGCGAGCATTATGCCGGATCGGCCCTCTGGGCTCAGCCGGGACAGGAGCGACGCCAGGAAGGCGACGAGCGCGGCGGCGACTGTCGCGGCGTAGCTGGTGGAAAGTGCCGCAGCCCAGGGCGCAGCCGAGAACAGCCGGGCGAAGCCGGAATCGAGGGCGTCGAGCCCCTGCAGGCCAAGGGTCAGCGGCGCCAGCAGCAGGCCGGCCGCGCAGAAGAGCTGCGACAGCCGATCGAGCGTCGGGGGGAGGGGGGCGACGAGCCGGCCGAACAGCGTGGTACCGACGCCTAGGAACAGCAGTGCATAGAGCATGGCGCGGGCGAGCCAGATGCTGCCGGCCAGCAGCGGATCGGTACCGGCGATGAGGGTCGGGCGGGTCCCGACCTCGCCAATCGAGAAGGCCAGCGCACCGGCAATCGGGTGGCCATCGGCGGAGGTGACGCGCCAGCTGACCAGATGGGTGCCGCGCGGCAGCTCGGGCGGCAGCGGCAGCAGGATGTTGAGGTTTTCCGACCTGGCGCCGGTGAGGTCGCGGCGTTCCCCGTCGGACGAGACGAGGGTGAAGAGCAACGGCGACACCGGCTCGGTGAAGGTCAGCGTCAGCGTGCTGGGGGCGGCGGGCAGCACGCTGCCGTCGACCGGATCGGCGGCAACGAGGCCGGCATGCGCCAGCGCCGCCGACAGCATCAGCAGGCTGGCGACCAGAGCCGCAAGCAACAGCAGGGCAAGCGAGTGCAGGGCGCGCATGATCAGGGCCGGATGGGGTGCGGGGCGCCAGATGGCGCCCCGTGCCGATCAATGGGTTGCGTCGAGCAGCTTCAGGCCGGGAGCCGGCAGTTCGGGCTCGGGCTGGCCCTCGGCCGGGATCTCGATCCAGGCCTCCTCACCGGTGGCGCAGGTCTGGATCACCGGGAAGTAGACGGTGGTCCCCGCCGCGAGGGTGCCGGCCAGGCTGCCGCGGAAGACGAACTCGTCGTAGAATTCATCGGGCAGGTTGCCGCCGGACCAGGTGATCTCGGTCACGCCTTCAGTGACCTTGCTGCCGTGCAGCTCATAGGCGTTCTGGTAGGGAGCCTTGACGGTGCTGAGCTCCCAGCCTGCCTTGGGCATCGGCTTGACGCTGACCAGACCCTCGGGGATGCGGACGCGAACCGCTGTGGTGGGGTTGCCGTCGCAACCATGCGGCACGCGCAGCACCGCTTTGTAGGTGGAGCCCACCGGGGCCTCGCCGGTTTCCAGCGTGACATGGGCGAAGGCAGGGGTGACGGACAGCAGCAGGGCGCCAGCCATGGCCGCGCAAGCGATAGGACGGATCATCTTGATCTCCAGAAGCGTCGATGTGGTCTGAACCTGCCAGCTCGCGCCGGCAGTAGAATGGACTCAGATCAGTGCTGGAGGGGCCCGGGGGCGGGCCGAGATGTAGGTCGAGTTGACCGCGAGGACGCTGGCCGTGCGGAAATAGCTGATCTCGCACGCCGCGAGCGGGGCGGTGAACGAGGTGGGCGGAGGCGGCAGGTCGATGCCGCCGACCCGGCAGGCGTGGCACGGGGCGTGGGCCTTGCCGTCGCCGTCCGGCATGTCGCCGCAGTAGCTGGCGGCAACGCTGGCGGTCAGCAGGGCGCCGCTCTCGGCGCTGGCCACCGGGGCATGCGCAAACGAGAGGAAAACCAGCGCCAACACGACCAGCGCGCGTGCGGTATCCGATCCCATCTGGCGCAGGCGGTTCAGCAAAGCCGGAAATCTCCCAACTCCTGCTGCGTGTAGCGCAACTGGAGACAGCCCGTCACGTGGCAAATGTGACGCAGCTCGATTGATCTCGCTGTTGAGACCTGACAGAGATAGGCCGACGGTGCGCGGCCCTTCGGAGGGCATGCGTGAAACGGGAAGCCGGTAGGCCATTGGCCGATGCCGGCGCCGCCCCCGCGACTGTAACGGGCCTGACTCTCACTCAGCGTGCCACTGGTTTGCGACTGGGAAGGTGGAGTGAGAGGTGCCCGGAGCCAGGAGACCGGCCGTCCGGTGGTGACCCAAACCGGGACCATCGAACATGAAAAACGCTACGGGACGGCGGGTCCCGAGATGGAGATATTTATGCGCGCGCTTCTGGCCCTTCTGCTCATCGCCGTCCCGACGGCGGCCTTTGCCCATACCGGGCATGGCGACACCTCGGGATTCCTGCACGGCTTCATGCACCCGGTCGGCGGGATCGACCATATCCTCGCCATGGTGGCAGTGGGCGTTTTCGCCTACGTGCTGGGCGGCAAGGCGCTGTGGCTGGTGCCGCTGAGCTTCGTTGCGATGATGGCGGTCGGGTTCCTCTTGGGTGTCGGGCAGATCGAGGTGCCGTTCGTCGAACTGGGTATTGCGCTCTCGAGCGTGGTGATCGGCGGCGCCGCGGCGCTGGGCCGGCCGATGCCGGTCGTCGCGGCCTCGGCATTGGTCGGGGTGTTCGCGATCTTCCACGGCCACGCGCATGGCGCCGAGATGCCGGTCGACGCCTCGGGCCTCGAGTATGCGGCGGGCTTTATCGTCGCGACGGCGCTGCTGCATGTGGCCGGTATCGGCGCGGCGATGGGGGTGAGCAAGCTCGTCGGCAAATACGGCAGGACCGTTGCGCAGGTGGCCGGTGGCGTATTCGCTCTGGGCGGCATCGGCGTGCTGGCTGGCTGGCTGTAAGCCTCTCGCAGCGTTAGCGGAAACTGGTCATCCCCGCGAAAGCGGGGATCTCCGTTTTCGGGGCCGGCATCGCCAACCGAGGTTCCCGCTTTCGCGGGAATGACCCGGTGGCTGAGGCGATGTCGAGCAAACCCTGGACCCGAGCCCTAGACTCCCAAGCATTCTTCATTTATAGCCCCGCTCGCCTGAGCTTCGGCTCGGCCAATAATGCATAAAAATCCGTGCAACCAAGACCGGGCGGTCGGCGCAAAGCCGGCGAAACGCTCCTTTGAAAAAGACGAACGGAAC
The DNA here is from genome assembly GCF_000970465.2 of Devosia insulae DS-56. Lineage (GTDB taxonomy): Bacteria > Pseudomonadota > Alphaproteobacteria > Rhizobiales > Devosiaceae > Devosia_A > Devosia_A insulae. The sequence continues at coordinate 2,419 of NZ_LAJE02000115.1, read as the reverse complement.
ATCAGATGTCCAAGATCATCGAACAGCTCAATCAGGAGCAGCACGACAAGCTGCTCGCCAAGGGCGCCCATCCGGAATTTACCCACGGCGATACCGTCAAGGTGTGGGTGAAGATCCGCGAAGGCGACAAGGAACGCCTGCAGGCCTATGAGGGCGTGGTTATCGCCCGCTCCGGCACCGGCATCATGGAAAGCTTCACCGTGCGCAAGATTTCGTACGGCGAAGGCGTGGAACGTGTGTTCCCCGTGCTGTCCCCCAATATCGACCGCGTCGAAGTGATCAAGCGCGGTAAGGTCCGCCGCGCCAAGCTCTATTACCTGCGCGACCGTCGCGGTAAGGCCGCCCGTATCTTCGAGAACGTCGGCGCCCGTACCAAGAAGATCGAGGCCGGCGAGCGCGTTGCAGCGCTGGACGCCAAGAACGCCCGCGAGGCCGAAAAGGTGGCCGCCGCCGAGGCGCTGGCCAAGGAACTGGCTCAGAAGGATGCCGAGGAAGCCGCCGCCGCTGCTGCGGCTGAGGCTGCCGCCGCGACCGAGACGAAGGCCGAGTAATACTTGGGCTGAGTAATCAGTTGAAGGTGTCCGCCGTGCCACAGTTTCGGCACGAGCGCGACTAGAGTTCAGCCCGGCTCACGAGCCGGGCTTTTGATTCCAGAGGGTATTGGAATGGACGCAGCTCTTCAGGACGCGGAAGGGAGGCGGCACGTCGCCGCGGAACTCCGAGAGGAAGCCCGCACCGTGCTGGTGGAAACGGGCCTGCTCGAACTGCTCAATGCCCGCTTCGGCGAGGCGGTGGTCACCGGTAGCGCCGGCTACGACCTGATGGTGTGGCGCGATATCGACATCCACATGCCCTGCGAGGCGGAACGCTGGGCTGAATGGGCCGGGCTCGCCGCCGATATCGCCATCCAGTTCGACCGGGCCGGGCTGCAACTGCACAAGGCGAGTTTCCTCAACGACTATGTCGAGCCGCACCCGCTCGGCGCCGGGCTCTATTGGGGCATCGAGTTCAAGGATTACGCCGGCAACCCGTGGAAATGCGACATCTGGGGCTGGGAGCCGTTCGATTTCGCCGTGCGCCAGGCGCGCGACGCCAACCTCAGGGCCGACCTCTCGGCCTGCGACCGCGACCTGATCCTCAGGCTCAAGCACGAGGCGCGCGAGCGGCCGGGCTATTACGGCGTGATGGTCGGGAGCTTCGACATCTATCAGTTCGCCCTGGCCGGCGCCGGCGAGACGCTGGACGAGCTCGAGGTGTGGAAGGGGCTGGTGGCGCAGTAGCCAAGCGCTGACTGATAGAGACGGCCCCCTCCATCCTCCCCCATGAAGGGGGAGGTGCCCCGTCGGTTCACCTGGCACGATCGCAGACAGAGCCTCGACTCTTCACCTCCCCCTTCATGGGGGAGGCCGGGAGGGGGCCGTCTCTATCAGTCGGGTGCCCAAGCAGCTTCGACTCCGCTATCAATCACTCCGGCAGCACCACAACGACCGGAGACTTTCCGATGCAATCCTTTATCTGCGTCACCTGTGGCGTGGGCCATGCGCCGTCCGAGGCGCCGCCCGAGCGTTGCGCCATCTGCGATGACGAGCGGCAATACGTGACCGCCGCCGGGCAACGCTGGACGACGCTGGCGGAGCTGAAAGCCAAGCACACGATCGAGTTCAAAGAGCAGGAGCCGGGGCTGGTGGGGATCGGGGCGACGCCGTCGATCGCCATCGGGCAGCGCATGCTGCTGATCCAGCAGCCGGGTGGCGGGGTGCTGTGGGATTGCACGCCGCTGGTGACCGACGAAGCCGTGGCCCGGATCAAGGAACTGGGCGGGGTGCGGGCGATGGCGATCTCGCATCCGCATTTCTATTCCTCGATGGTCGACTGGTCGGAAGCGTTGGGCGGCGTGCCGATCCATATTCACGAGACCAACCAGCAATATGTGATGCGGCCGTCGGAACGCGTGAACTACTGGAGCGGCGAGACGCTGGAGCTGGTGCAGGGGGTGACGCTGAGGCGTAGCGGCGGGCACTTTGTCGGCTCGACAGTTCTGCATTGGGCAGGCGAGGACGGCAAGGGCGTGCTGATGACCGGCGACACCATCATGGTGGTGCCGGACACGCGCTGGGTCAGCTTCATGTATTCCTATCCCAACCTGATCCCGCTGCCGGCGCGCGAGGTGAACCGCATCGTCGGGACAGTCGAGCCGTTTGCCTATGACCGGATCTATGCCGCCTGGTGGGACCGGGTGATGGCGCAGGACGCCAAGGCCCGGGTAGCGGCTTCGGCAGAGCGCTATGTGAAGGCGATTAGTTAGCCACAAACTCGATGTCATCCCGGCGAAGGCCGGGACCCATCCTGAGGTCTTTCAGTGGGTTGATGAATCTCAGGATGGCCCAGGCTTGGCAGGCCCCTGGCTCTTTTACCCCTA
>NZ_LAJE02000114.1 GCF_000970465.2 Devosia insulae DS-56 | reverse complement strand
CAATTGCGCCCTCTGGGGAGAGGGTTAGGGTGAGGGGCGCCAAGCACGCCAGCCTGCCCGCCCCCCTCAAACCACTGTATCAATCGCCCACAGCACCGCGATGATCGCAAAGATGGCGAGCACCACTGCGATCACCCCCAGCACACCCACCAGCACCCCACCGAGGATCAGCAACCCGTCGCGGTTGAGGATGCCGGCGCTGATCATTGCCACCGCCAGCGATGGCAGCATGTTGCAGAACGGGATCGGCGGCAGCATCACCAGCGCCATGCCGATGTTGAACAACCCGAGCAGTGGCAGCGCCGGCCGGCTCGACAGCGCGAACAGCCGCGGCGAGGAGACCCGGGTCAGCCCCTCGGCGATCCGCGCCAGAATATCCATCAGCTTCATCAAAGGCTTCAGCGGCAGCCGCCGCTCGCCGAACCACCGCCACAGGTGGATCGGCCGATGGAACAGCATCAGGATGGCGAACGCCAGGATCACCAGCGAGACGACGAAATTGTAGCCGGGCGGCCCGGGCAACAGGTTGAGCAGCGCGAACACCAGCAGCGCCAGTGCATGCGAGTGGATGCCGATCAGCTCGATCAGCCCGTTGCAGGTCAACCGCGCATCCGGCTCTTCGGCCACCCTGCGCAGCTTGGCGATCATCTCGGCGAGTGTCGCCTGGATCGGATCGTTCTCGCCGGCCGGCGGCGGGGCAGAGGCGTCCGCCGCCGCTGGTGTCGTTTCGGTCACCGTCAGTGCGCCAGCGCCGCCGCCTTGATCTCGGCATACTCGGCTTCCGTGATCGCCCCCTCGTGCAGCAGCGTCTTGGCTCGGGCGATCTGATCGGCCGGCGTTGTCTGCGCCACGCCGCGGATATAGGCGTCGGTCTGCGACTTGAATTTCTGCTCATCGGCGAGTTGCCGCTGCGCCATGCCCTGGCCGCGCGCGATGATGTAGACCAGCGCCGTCAGCAGCGGCACCAGCAACAGCGCAATGATCCAAAGCGCCTTGGCGAAGCCGCCCATCGAATTGTCGCGGAACACATCGACGACGATGCGCACCAGCACCATCAGGTAGGACAGAAGGAAGAAGCTGATGGCGATCAGCCACAGGAATTCCCAGAAGTTCGAGGTCATCTCTATCTCCAGTTCAGGGTGAAGGCGGTGCGGGTTGAGCGCCCCGCGGCACGACGACTTTCCAGGCGAGCGCCAGCATGGCGCCCCCTTCCCCAATCAATTCCAGCCCCACGAACAATGCGATCACCCAGACCGGCGGCTCCGGCAGGCTGGCGATCAGCAGCAGCGACAGCGCAATCCCGAGGACGCCGCTGAGCACCACCCATAGCCAGTTTTCGAACGGCCGGATGGTGAAGCCGAAGGTCAGCCGCGCCACGCCCTGCACCATCAGGAAGACGATCACCAGCAGCGTGATCACCTCGCGCGCCTGGGAGGGGTTGCGCAGCAGCAGCATGCCGACCAGCAGCGCGATGACGATCGACAACAGCTGCATGCTCGAATGTGGCATCTGCCGCGTGCCGAACAGCGCCACACCCTGCAGCGCCGCGGTGGCGATCAGCAGCCAGCCGAGCGGCACCGCAATCGCCGCGCCGCTCAGCAGCGGATAGAGCATGGCGAGCAGCCCGGCAACGATCAGCAGGATCGCTTCGGCGATGTAGACCAGTGCGTATTTGCGCACCGCCTGGTGCATCGCTGCGCGATACGCCTCGGCTGCCTGCTCGAGCGTGATGCTTTCCATCTCGGCCTCGCTACAGCGAGATCAGGAAAAGTTGCAGACTTTTCCGGTTCGATCTCGCGACAAAAACAAACATCTGGAGCGGGAGGGCGTTTCGACGAAACGCACTCCCGCTCTAGTAATCCACCGCGTCGCGGCTGATCGGGCAGGTCATGCAATGCCCGCCGCCCCGGCCGCGGCCGAGCTCGGACCCCGAGATGGTGATCACCTCGATGCCTTCGCGGCGCAGCAGCGTGTTGGTGTAGGTGTTGCGGTCATAGGCGAAGACCACGCCGGGCGAGACGCAGACGAGGTTAGCGCCTGAATCCCACTGGGTGCGCTCGCGCATATAGGCGTTGCCGCCGGTCTCGACGACGCGCAGTTGCTTCAAGCCCAGCGCCTCGGCGACCGTCTCGACCAGCCCCTTGTCCTTGCTGAGCACGATGCCGCCCTTGCCGTCCGGACGGTAGGAGAAGCATTCGATCTTGTTGACGATATCGGGGTAGAGCAGCACGCAGTCGCGATCGGCGAAGGTGAACACCGTGTCGAGATGCATCGCGGCGCGGAGTTTCGGCATCGCAGCGATGATGACGCGCTCCACCGCGCCCTCAGCGAACAGCGACTGCGCCAGCTGCGCGATGCCCTGGCGCGAGGTGCGCTCGCTCATCCCGATCAGCACATTACCCTTGCCGATCGGCATCACGTCGCCGCCCTCGAGCGTCGCCATGCCCCAGTCCCTGGTCGGATCGCCCCACCAGACATTCACCTTGCCGGCGAAGTCCGGATGGAACTTGTAGATCGAGGTGGTGAGGATGGTCTCCTCGTGCCGCGCCGGCCAGTACAGCGGGTTGAGCGTTACACCGCCATAGATCCAGCAGGTGGTGTCGCGGGTATAGAGCGTATTGGGCAGCGGCGGCAGCAGGTACTCGTTGACCCCCGCCGCATCGCGGACCAGCTCCATCAGCCCGGCGCCATGGCTATCGGGAAACTCCTCGGTGGAAAGCCCGCCGATCAGCGTTTCCGCCAATTGCCGATTGTCGAGGCCTTCGAGATAGGAGCGGACATCGTCGACGAGGTCGGGGCCGACCTGGTTGGCGGCCACCTGGTTGTCGAGGATCCACGTCTTGGCCTCGGGCACGGCGACGGTCTCGGCCAGTGCGCTGTGCATCTCGACCACGTCGACGCCGCGATCCCTGAGCTTCTGCATGAAATCGAAGTGATCGCGCTTGGCCACATCGACCCACATCACATCGTCGAACAGCAGGTCGTCGCAGTTGGACGGGGTGAGCCGCTGGTGCGCCCGCCCGGGCGCGCACACCAGCACCTTGCGCAACTGGCCAACTTCCGAATGCACTCCGAATGCAGTTGCCGTGCTCATGGCAGGGATCTCCAGAAAATCATGGGACGATGGCGCCGCTGATCAGCCCCCAGGCGCCGGCAAGGCTGGCGATGAGGGCGACGGCGAAGACGATGAGCTCGGCGGGGCTGAACAGGCGGAGCTTTTGTTCGCGGCGGGCCCAGAAGTAGAGGATGGTGCCCGGCACCAGCAGCACGGCGAGCAGCAGCACATATTGCAGCCCCGCCGCGACGAACATCACCAGGGTGTAGAGCACCGCGATCCACGCGACGATCTGGTCGCCGGTCCGCTCGCCGGGCGTCGCCTCATAGCCCTCGCCGCGCCGCGCGATCAGCACCCCATACCCCGCTACCAAGAGGTAGGGCAGCAGCGCCGTGACGCTGGTCATATCGAGCATGAAGTTGAAGGCGTCCTGGGAGAAATAGGTCGAGATGACGAACAGCGAGACCACGATATTGGTGAGCCACAAGGCATTGGCCGGCACGCCCTGGGCATTCTCGGCGGCGAACAGTTTTGGCATGTCTTTCGACTTCGCCGCCGCGAACAGCACCTCGGCGCAGATCAGCGACCAGGCGAGGTAAGCGCCGAGCACCGAGATCAGCACGCCGATCGAGATGAACACCGCGCCCCAATGCCCGACGATCTCTTCCAGCACCCCGGCCAGCGATGGCTGTTGCAGCCCGGCCATCGTCGCTTGCGGCATGGCGGCATAGGGCAGGAGCGTAATCGCCACCATCAGTCCGGTGACGCCGAGAAAACCGAGGATCGTCGCCGTGCCGACATCGGCGCGCTTCTTGGCGAAGCGCGAGTAGACGCTGGCGCCCTCGATGCCGAGAAACACGAACACCGTGATCAGCATGGTGTCGCGCACCTGGTTGACCAGCGACTTCTCCGGCATGCCGACCCCACCGAAGAAGTTCTCGGCAAACTGCTGGTAGTTGAACACGAGGATCATGATCAGCAGCGCCACGAACAGCGGCACCAGCTTGGCGATGGTGACGATGGTGTTGATGAAGGCCGCCTGCTGCACACCGCGCAGGATCAGGAAGTGGAAGGCCCAGATGCCGCAGAGCGACACGATGATGGCGATGACCGAGCTGCCGTCACCGAAAATCTCGGGAAAGAACCGTCCGAGCGTCGAGCCGATCAGCACCCAGTAGAAGACGTTGCCGAGGCAACTGCCGAGCCAGTACCCGAAGGCCGACAGGAACCCCATATAGTCGCCGAAGCCGGCCTTGGCGTAGGCGAACACACCGGAATCGATATCCGGCCGCTTCGCCGCCAGCGTCTGGAACACCCGCGCCAGCATGTACATGCCGGTGCCGGCAATGGCCCAGGCGATGATGGCGCCGAACGGCCCGGTGGCCGCGCCGAAGCGGCCGGGAAGATTGAATATCCCGGCGCCCACCATCGATCCTACGACCATGGCAATCAGCGCATTGAGTGAGAGCTTCCCGTCCTTCGTCGCCACGAAAGCCTCCAGATCTCAAGTATCACTGTGCGATTTCGTACATATACTGTTCATCCAAAAGCTTAGATGCCGCTTCGTGCGACGCGAATGAACATTTATTATTGCAGTTTATTACAATGACGGGCGGATGTCATTATTGTGCTTGGGGTTGTATCCGACCGACCGCGCACCCCCTCCGAGCTACGCTAGGTCGCTATGCTCCCAAGCTGCGCTCGCTCCCCCCTCAAGGGGGAGGTGGGCATCGAGCTTGTGGCACGGTCAGGCCAAAGCCACCGGCGGACACCCTCCCCTGCACGGGCTTCGAGTCGGCCGAAGGCAAAATCGCTCCAGTGGAGCGATTTTACGGGAGAAGGCCATGAGAGCTATGCTCGAATGGCCGGGATGGGGAGGGGTGTGCAGCGTACTCGATGGTCGTTGGAGCGCACCGGCTAAGCTGTCGCTACACCGAGAACAACGTCGCCCCGATGAACCGATCGGTGTCGGCGCCGTAGTTATAGTAGTACGCGGTCAGCAGTTGGCCATCGGGCCGCACCACGGTGCGCGGGTAGCCGAGGTCGGCCACGCCGCCGTCGTCGCGCAACACGATATCGTCGCTCCAGGTCGCGCCGTCGTCGCTGCTGACCCTGGCGCGCATGCCATAGGGGGCGTCGCGATAGCCATAGACCAGCACCAGCCGCCCATCGGCCAGCCGGTTGATGGTCGGCGGATTGCTGTTATGGCCGACCCGCGGCACCGGCGTGCCGACATGCCGCCAGCTCTTCCCCGCGTCGCTCGAGCGATAGAGGTCGATCCAGGCCCTGCGGTCCGGTCCGCGTGGCGCCGCGCAGCGGACGAAAGTGAGAATGTCGCCACCAGGCAACCGCAGCGACGCCGGCATGATGGCAAAGCCCTCGGGCTCATCGCCAACAAAGCTCTCGAAGCTAAAGCTCCGGCCGCCATCGCGGGTCCGCGCGGCAAAGACCTGGCCTTCGTCGCCATTGGCTTTAACCGCGGTGAGGAGGAACAGCGCGTCATGCTGGCCGAGCGGCACGATGTCGGTGCGCGCCGATACCCCCGGCAGGCCGAAATCGCCGAGCCGATACGGGCCCTGCCAGCTCCTCGCCCGGTCGCGGCTCACGTAGAACCAGCTGATCGACCCCGCATCGAGCCCAGTGCGGGCGCACATCACGATGGTCTCGGGGTCGGTGAAATCGATCGGCTGCTCGAGCACCGGGATGTCGCGTTCGACCACGATATTGGGCTGACTCTGCAGCGCCTCGACTACGTGCTCGTCGCCCGACAGCGACGTGCCGCCCGGGATGGTGCCGGTGAACAGTTCGTCGCTCCAGCTCAGCCCGCCATCGAAGCTGCGCGCCTGCCGGCCGATGAACGGCCGCGTCTTGTCGCGGGCATGCAGGCTTTCCTGTTCTCCCCGGAACCCCTGGGAGAACACCACCACCACTTCGTCGCCCCAGATCCACATGCCGTAATTGGCTGGCCAGGCAACGAACTCGCCCGCCTTGCGGTAGATCTCGAGGTGCTGGGTCATGGTCAAATCTCCGTCGGGCCCGCGAAGGCCGGGTCGCAATAATCGTGGGGAAGCATCAGCCCTTGACGCCGCTGGTCACTGCGCCGTCGATGACGTAGCGCTGCGCGAACAGGAAGACGATGATCACCGGCAGGGTGATCAGCGTCGCCATCGCCATCACCACGTTCCAGCGCGCATCGGGTCCGCTCTGCAGCAATTGCAGGCCGATCTGCAGCGTCGCCATCTCGCGCTGCGAGGTGAGGATCAGCGGCCAGATGAAATCATTCCAGGCGCTCTGGAAGCTCAGCACGCCGAGCACCGCCATGGCCGGGCGGGCCAGCGGCAGCAGGATGCGCCAGAAGATGGTGAAGGTCTTGGCGCCGTCGAGCCGCGCCGATTCCTCGTACTCGATCGGGATGCGCGAGAAGAACTGCCGCATCATGAAGATGCCGAACGGCGTCGCCGCGGTGGGGAGGATCATCCCCCAATAGGTGTTGAGCAGCCCGGTGCCGCCATTGCCCAGCCAGTCATTGCCACCGGCGAATGGGATGCGCTGCACGATCAGAAATACCGGCACGATCTGGCTCTGCGCCGGCACCATCAACAGGCCAACCACCAGGGCGAAGATCAGGTTCTTGCCCTTGAACTGCATCCGCGCCAGCGCGTAGCCGGCCAGCGCGCAGAACAGCATGTTGGAGACGGTCGAGCCGAGCGCGAACACCAGGCTGTTGATCAGCTGCCGCCCGGTATCCGGGCCGGCAATGGCGTCGATATAGTTCTGCCAGACGAGGCTGTTGGGGATGAAGTTGGGCGGAAACTGGAAGGTCTCGGCATCGGTCTTGAACGAGGTCGACACCATCCACAGGAACGGCGTGATCGTCGCCAGCGCGGCGAAGATCAGCAACCCGTAGCCGATCGCCCGCTCGGCCAGCGGCCACCAGCGCTGCTGGAACGAGACGGTGGGAGCCGCCGGAGCGGCCACTTGCGCTATGTCGCTCATGATTCACCCCGGCGCATGATCTTGGTGCCGATGATCGAGAACAGCAGGATGGCGAGGAACAGCACGGTGGACATCGCCGCCGCATAGCCGAACTCGGTATAGCCGAAGGCGGTCTGGTACATCTGGAACACGATGGTTTCGGTGGAGCCGAGCGGCCCGCCATTGGTCATCACATAGATCGCGCCGAACACCTGGAAGGTCTGCACGATCAGGATGATCATCAGGTAGAAGGTGACGTTGCTCAGCATCGGCACGGTGATGCGGAAGAAGATGTCCTTGGTCTTGGCCCCATCGAGCCGCGCCGCCTCGTAGATATCCTTGGGGATATCCTGCAGGCCCGCCAGATAGATGATCATCGCAGTGCCGAAATCACGCCAGATCGCCATGACGATCAGCGAGGTCATCGCCAGGTTGGGGCTCTGCAACCACGGCTGTGGCGGTAGCCCGAGCTGCGTCAGGGTGCCGTTGATCGGGCCCGAATAGGGCTCGTAGACATACATCCACACCACCGCCGCGGCGATCAGCGAGGTCAGCACCGGCAGATAGAAAATGGTGCGAAAGACGATGCGGCCGCGGAGCTTGCCGTTGAGCGCCACGGCGGCCAGCAGCCCCAGCGCCATAGTCGGCAGCGTTACCCCGACGGTGTAATAGGCGGTATTGCCCACCGCCTGCCGAAACCGGCTGTCCGACACCAGTTTGATATAGTTGTCGAACCAGACGAAGTTGGTCGGCCTGAGGAACGAGATGTCGGTGAGGCTCATCACCACTGTCGCTGCTGCCGGGAGCAGCAGCGACAGGAACAGGATGATCAGGGCAGGCGTCAGGAAGGCGTAGGCGCTCCAGTTCTGCGTGAAGCTTTGTGGCCGTCGGGCCAGAGCTGTGCTCGATTGCAGCGCCATGACCTGTCCTTTAGCGGGCGAGAACCGCGATGACCTCGGCCTCGGCGGCCTTCAGCGCTTCCTCGGCGGTGACGCGCTTGAACAGCGTCTCCTGCACGGCGCGGGCGATGATGGTCACCATGCGCGAGAAGGCCGGGATGGCAGCAGCCTTGGGCGGCGCGAAGCTGGCGGTCTTGATGAACTTCGCAAGGAACGGATCGGCCTGCACCGTCGGGTCCTGCTGCGCCGCCTTCAGCACAGGTACGTTCTTCGAGGCCAGCGCGAACGCCACCTGCTGCTCCTGCGACAGGGCGAACTCGATGAAGCTCACCGCTGCCGCCTGGTTCGGCGACGCCTTGGTCACCGCGAAGCTGAACGGGTCCACCAGTGAGGTGAAGCCGCCCTTCTCCATCGGGATCGGCAGCACGTCGAACTCGATGCCGGCCTTCAGCGCATTATTGGTCGAGTAGTTGCCGGCGATGATCATCGCCGCGCGCCCCTGGTTGATCGGGCTCGCCGAACCGCCTGGCCCGAGGCCAAAGCCGAGATCGGTGACCTTGTCGGTGTGCAGCAACTCGAACATGAAGTTGATCGCCGCGAGGCCTTCGGCCCCGCCGAAAGCTGGCGCCGTCAGGTCGTCGTTGAACAGCGTGCCACCGGCGCCCTGCAGCAAGAGGGTGAAGATCTCCCAGGTCTCGAGATCGTTGTGGAACATGCTGAGGCCGGCCACCTCGAGCAGGCCATTGTCCTGCCGCTTGGTGAGCGCCTTGGCCCATTCGCGCAGTTCGGCCCAATCCTGCGGGCCCTTGTCCGCGTCGAGCCCGGCTTCGGTGACGTATTTGCGGTTGATGCCGAGGCCGCGCGACGTGCCGTAGAGCGGCACCGAAACCTGCTGGCCACCGATATTGCCATAGGCGAGCAGTGAGGCATCGAGGCCGGCGAAATCGACATTGGCAAGCCCGGCCTTGAGGTCGGCCAGCTTGTCGCCGGTCGAATAGGTCAAGGTGTAGTCCCAGTGCTGGATGAACAGGTCCGGCGCGGTATTGCCGTTGATGGCAGTGAGGATCTTTTCGTTCAGCTGGCTCGGCTCGGCGAACAGGCTCGAGTTGAGCGCAATTTCCGGATGCGCCGTCTTGAATGCCGCCTCGAGCGCTTCGCCCGCCGCTTTCTTGCTGCCGGCCAGCTGCGACCAGAACACCAGTTGCTGGTCCTGCGCGAAGGCCTGGCCGATGCCGCTGGCGGCGGCGATGGCAAGGCTGCTGGCGGCGGCGCCAAAGAGGAACTGCCGGCGGTTGGATTTGAAGGTCATCTCGTTACTCCCTTTTGAGCACGCGGCCGGAGGCATGGTCCTCCTCCCCAGGTCGCGAGCGATGAAAACGCGTCAGTCGCGGTGCCCGCGGGCCTGGCCCGCGGCATCGAAGAGGTGGATCTGCTGCAGCGGCACGTAGACGCCGAGCGGCGCATCGGCTGCTATCACCGGATCGCCATTGAACAAGGCGGTCAGTGTCCGGCCGCCCTGCTCGCCATAAACGATGGTGTGGAGCCCCAGCCGCTCGACCGTGCGAGGCGTGATGCTGAGGCTCAGCGCTGGTTCTGTCGGCGCCGCGGTGGCGATCGCCTCGGGGCGGATGCCGATGGTCGCGTCGCCACCGACGGTGAAGCCGGAGGCGTCGCCCGGCAACGCCACCTGCCCGACCCCGGGCACCTCGAGCAGCACGGTACCGCCTTCGAGTCCTGTCACCTTGGCAGCCAGAAAGTTCATCGGCGGACTGCCGATAAAGCCGGCAACGAACAGGTTGGCCGGCCGGTGATAGAGATCCATCGGCTTGCCGACCTGCTCGACCTTGCCGGCGTTCAGCACCACGATGCGGTCGGCCATGGTCATGGCTTCAAGCTGGTCGTGCGTCACATAGACCATGGTCGAGCCGAGCCGCTTATGCAGCTGCGTCAGCTCGGAGCGCATCTCCATGCGCAAGGCCGCGTCGAGGTTCGACAGCGGCTCATCCATCAGGAAAATTTCGGGCTTCCGCACAATGGCGCGGGCAATCGCCACGCGCTGCCGCTGCCCGCCCGAGAGCTTGTTCGGCTTGTCCTGCAGCCGCGTCGTCAGCTGCACTGTCGCCGCGGCCTTGGCCACCTGTTCGCGGATATCGGCCTTCGAGCGCCTCTCCATTTGCAACGGAAAGGCGATGTTCTCGAACACGCTCATATGCGGGTAGAGCGCATAGGACTGGAACACCATGGCCACCGGCCGTTCGCCCGCCTGCCGCGCCGTCATGTCCTTGTCGCCGATCGCCACCGTGCCGGCGCTGACCGGATCGAGCCCGGCAATGAGCCGCAACAACGTCGACTTGCCGCAGCCCGACGGGCCGACGAACACCGCGAACTCGCCATCCTCGATGGCCAGCGACACATCCTTTACCGCCTCGAACGTCCCGTAGGTCTTCGAGACATTCTGAAGTTGCAGTTCGGCCAACGGCGCCCTCCCAGCATGCACGTCCTACCGGCTCGGTGGCAGCGTTAACCCGCTGTCCAAATCCCTCGCCGATGGATTGACCTTGCAACAGAATCCGGCTCGTGTAAACACATAGATTGAACAACTACTCCATCTGGTGATTGTATCAGTGACACAAGAACTCGCAGCCGCCTCTGAAGCCAGCAATTCCAGGGCTCTCGGCGGCATCGTCGCCGCCTCTTTGACCCCTGTCACTGACACCGGAAGCATCGACATTGTGCGCCTGAAGTCGCATTTCGACTGGCTGTTCGCCGCCGGCTGCAGCTACGTTTCGCCGTTCGGTTCGACCGGCGAGGGCGCCTCGTTCTCGGTGCGGGAAAAGCGGGCGGCGCTGGCCGCGCTACAGCAGGCAGGCGTAGCGATGGACCGGCTGATTCCGGCCTCGATGAGCGCCGCGCTCGACGATGCGGTAGCGACCATCGCCGCCGCCGCCGATCTCGGTTGCCGCGCGGTCCTGATCGCCCCACCCTTCTATTATGGCGCCGCCAGCCAGGATGGCATCGCCGCCTTTTTCGAGGCCGCTGCCAACCGCTTCGGCGGCAGCTTCCCGCTCGATGTGGTGCTCTATCACATCCCCGCCATGACCAAGGTCGGCTACGGCGTCGAGCTGGTCGAGCACCTCATTGCCCGGCATGGCAAGCGCATCGTCGGCATCAAGGATTCGACCGGCGACTGCACCCATACGCTGATGCTGGCCAAAACCTTTCCAAACCTCAGGATCTTCACCGGCGATGATCGCGTGCTGCCCGACCTGCTGGCGGCGGGCGGCGCCGGAATGATCGGTGGTCTGCCCAACGTCAACGCCATCGAGCTCTGCCAGTTCTTCGCCGACCCCAGCGGCCCCGCGTCGGCCGGCCTGCGCGACCGCGCCGCAAAACGCATCGTCGCTGTCGACGACCATGGCGGCATCATCGCGCTGAAGGCAGTGAAGGCGCGGATCAGCGGCGACGCCGCCTGGATGCGGCCGCTTGAGCCGTTATTGCCGCTCTCGCCAACCGGCGTCACCGCGCTGATCGAGAGTTTCCGGCAGAGCCAATTCCAATTCCCAGGCGAAGAGGATTGAGTTAACGCTCAGGCGAGCGCGAAGGAGGGAAACGCGTATGTCGACCAAGGTCCTGACGGCCCCGGCCCGACGCACGGTGCGTCGCCAGCGGAGCACGGCCGGCGCCGACAACACGCTGAACCGGCAGACCGCTTACCAGCGCTTCCAGCGCCTGCTGCTAGCCGGCCAGATCCAGCCCGGCCAGAACCTGTCGCAGCGCGACCTGGTGTCGAAGCTCGGCATCTCGCTGGGCGCCCTGCGCGAACTGCTGCCGCGGCTGGAGGCGGAGAGCCTCCTCGCCGTGCTGCCGCAGCGCGGCATCCAGATCACCACCGTCGATCTGAGGATGATCCGCGAATCCTACCAGATGCGCCTCGCCTATGAGCGCGAGGCGACCATCTACGCCATCGAGCATGTCAGCGACGCCGCCCTGCAGCAGCAGCGGGCGCTGCACGCCTCGATCCTCGAGCGCGCCAGCACTGGCGGCATCAGCGGCGCTCTGCTCGATGAAGCGCAGAAGATCGATTCCGATTTCCACGATTTCCTCATCGGCGCCACCGGTAACGAGGTGCTGATCCAGGCCTATTCGATCAACGCCATCCGCGTCCGCATGATCCAACTCGACCGCATCCGGCTGAACCCGGTGGTGCTCGCCCCAGCGCTGGCCGATCATCTCGAGATCATCGACGCACTGTTGAAACGCGACCGCGCCAAGGCAGAACTGGCAATGGAAACCCATATCCACAACGCCCGGCTGCGCGCGGTTACCTTCTAGTTCCGGCCTCGCAGTCGTCGCTTCCCTCCCCCTTGAGGGGAGGGATTGAGGGAGGGGGTGGTGCGGTTATCACCGATGGACCCCCACCC
>NZ_LAJE02000113.1 GCF_000970465.2 Devosia insulae DS-56 | reverse complement strand
TGCGAGTCGCATTTCGGCTTTTACGCCGCCCAGCCGATCGCCGACGAAAGCATCGAACTGCTCGCTTACGCCATGCGGGGCATCAAGTGGTTTCATCGCCAGCTGCTGATGAGCCATGGCCTGCTGCTCGCCTCCGCGCCGCTCACCCCCACCGAGCACAAGGTGCTGCAGCTGCTGCTCACCGAAGCCACCGAGAAGCGCGTCGCCCATCAACTCGGCCTCGCCGAATCCACCACGCACCAGCACGTCGTCGCCATTTTCAGGAAGTTCGGCGTACATAGCCGCGCCGGCTTGATGAGCCTGTGGTTTAACCGTCCTACGGCCTGACTACGCCCCGCTCCCGCTGTTCAGGTGGCTTGAACGGACAGCTTGGGCTGGACCCTTGGAGCCAGCAGCAGCACGCCGATCGCGAACGGAATAAGGCAGGCGAGGGCCCCGCGCAGGCCCACCATCCCAGCGATGAAGCCGACCACCGGTGGGCCGATGACGTAACCGGAAAAGCAGATCAACGACAGCGCGGCGATGTTCATGGCCGGGGAACGGCCGGGCAGTCGGGCTGCCGCCGTTACCGAGATCGGGAAGATCAGGGACGCAGCAAAGCCCATCAGCGCAAAGCCCAGCAACGCCGTCCAGACATGTGGCGCCGCCCAGATCACCGTCAGCCCGAGCAGGCCGGAAAGCCCGCAGCACCGTGCGAGAAAGACCGGCCCGAAACGATCGATCAGCCGGTCGCCTGTCAGCCGGGTGCCGGCCATGATCGCCGCGAAGATGCCGAACCCGGCGCCGGTGAGCTGCCTGCGCCCCATGTTCGGTCCGCAGATAGACCGCTGCCCAGTCCGCCATCGCCCCTTCGAGCACGCAGGCACAGAACGGCAACAGGCAAAGCATCAGCAGCGGCAGATCGGGCAGGGCGAGCGCCGGTCCAGGCGCCGACGAGATCGGGTTGTGCCCCAACTGGCGGGTCGAGACATAGGCCAGCGCCAGCAGCACCGGTGCGGCGACGGTCAGCGTGAGGTTTTCCTCGAGGTGAAACGCCAGCGCGAGGCTGCCCAGAGCAGCGCCGGTGAGGTTGCCAACGCTCCATAGCCCGTGGCAGCTCGACATGATGCGCTTGCCCAGCCGTGTCTCGATGGCATCCGCCGTTGCGTTCATCGCCACTTCGACGCCGGCGATGCCAGAGCCGAAGAAGAACAGGGCGATGGCGAAGCTCGGCAGGTCCCAGGCGAGCCCAGGCAGGACGGACGTGAGCGCCAGCCAGGCGAAGGTCAGGCGGATTGCGGCGCGTTCGGACAGCCGTGAGGTGACGAAGGTGCCCACCAGCGGCAGCGATGCCATGATGCCCAGCGGCAGCGCTGCCAGCGCCAGCCCGAGCTCGCCGACATCCAGTCCCAGGCGCACCTGGATATCTGGCAGGTGCGGCAGCCACTTGGCGATGATCAGTCCGTCGAGGAAGAAGATCAGTCGAATGGCGGCGATCGGCGACACTGCGAACCTCATCTACTGACCAGACGGGAACCTGGGCGGGGTGATGTGCGATGGTCGTCCACCAAGCGGTGGCGGAGCGTTCGGAGCGTTGCACAACATTGTTGGGCCAATGTTTGAAGTCGGCCCGGAGTTGGCCTGGCGGTCGGCGGAGCGGTGCTGCCGGCGCAAAACAAAAAAAGGGCGCCGAAGCGCCCTTTTCCAATTCAACTCATGCGTCCGTTCAGAAC
>NZ_LAJE02000112.1 GCF_000970465.2 Devosia insulae DS-56 | reverse complement strand
TTGGTTGTTCAAGGAGACAGAGCGTCACGCAAGCTACACTGGATCGCTGGTCGGCAGGTGTGGATGGGTATAGGAGACAGCTCGTAGGAGGTGATTTCCTCGTGGGTTTTGACCAATGCGCGCAGGCCCAGGTCGGCGAGCACCGGCTTGAGCTCGATGAGCAGCGCCGCGACGGCGTCGAGCTGGGCGCGCCAGTTGCTGGCGCGGTCTTCGAGCGTGCCAATGGTGAAGAACATCTCGCGCATGCCGAGCGAGGCGCCAACCTCGAGCAGGCGCCGGACGCCGTGGGCGAGGTCACCGTCGCCCAGCTGCAGCTCGCGGCCGTGCCGGTCGAGCCGCAGCGGGTTGAGCCAGTCGAGGCTCGCGGCGATGGCGATGCCGAGGCTGTCGGCTTCGGCCTTGAGTTCGCGCAGCACGGCAGGGTCGAGCGTCGGGCTCAGTTCGAACAGGCTGTAGAAGGTGATTTCGCCGGCGCCGAGCCCGGCGGCTTTGCTGATGGCGTCGAGCGGGTCGTTGCCGGCGTCGGGGATACTGCCGCGCATCAGTGAGAACATCGGAGGCTCCTGGGGTGCTCTGGGGAGGGGCTGGCATGGCGGCTCAGCGCCCACGGACGTCATTCCCGCGCAGGCGGGAACCTAGTGGGATGCTGCGCCACTCATCGCCGATTGAGAGATCCCACTGGGTCCCCGCCTGCGCGGGGATGACGCCGGTGGGCGGGCAGGGTTTGAGGTGCTGCCTCATCGCAAAGGTGCTCCTAATCGATCTGGAAAATTCCGCGGCGGAAGCGGGTCAGCCACTCGGCGCCGGTGTCGGTCACCAGCGCGACATCGCCGGCGCAGACATGGCCGAGGCCGGGCAGGGTGAAGTTGGGGTGGATCTCGAACACCATGCCCGGTCGCAGCAACGGGCCGTCAGCATCGCGGCTCTTGTCGCGACGCGGCGACAGGGCTTCGGCGAGGCCGGGTTCGCTGTAGTCGAGGCCGAGCCCGTGGCAGGACTGGAAGCGGAAGGGGTCACTGTCGCGGGTATAGGGGCAGATCGCGTCGATGCGGGCTTCGATCAGGTCGACCAGCTCGTGTACCGGACGGCCGGGAATGAGGGCGGCGAGCGCGGCATCCTGGATGTCGAGCAGGCGGGCCGCGGCCTCGCTGAGCTCGGGCGCCGGCTTGCCGCGGCTGCCGATGCGGAGCCCCTGGGCGAAATAGCCTTCGAACGACACCATGGTGCCCAGCTGCACGCGATCGCCTGGCGCGATGCTGGGCGGCAGCTCGAACATCTCGAAATAAGTCACCGGCGGTTCGGGGCCGGTGGAGAGCCAGAGGCGCGAAACATCAGCGCCGAGGGCGCGGCCCGCGTGCTCGACCTCGGCCATCAGGCGGGCCGGGGTGGCCTGGGGCTCAGCGGCATAGGCGAAGGCGCGGGCCAGCATGGCGTCGGAAATCTCCGCGGCGCGGCGGTGCAACGCGGTTTCGGCCGGGTCGCGGTCA
The DNA here is from genome assembly GCF_000970465.2 of Devosia insulae DS-56. GTDB lineage: Bacteria > Pseudomonadota > Alphaproteobacteria > Rhizobiales > Devosiaceae > Devosia_A > Devosia_A insulae. Next base: position 16,779 of record NZ_LAJE02000112.1, on the reverse strand, counting down.
AGGCGCATGGCCTGAAGGATCGGATCGATCCGTACCATGCGCGGGAAGGACGAGGCGAAGGTGGCGGCGAGTTTCGCGGTCATCTCGTCGGCGCCAGCGACGCCGACGCGCCAGCGGCTCGCATGGGCGATGGCCGAGGCGCGGGCGACAAGGCCGGCCGGGCCGGCGGTCTCGACTTGGTAGAGGCCGCCGACACGGGTTGTGAACAGCCGGGCCTCGTTCTTGCCGGGCGCCACGATCACCGCGTCGGTGGCGGTGATCACCAGCATCGAGGGCGCCCACATCGGGGTGAAGTTGGTGAACCAGCCGATATTGCCGCTCGATTGGGTGGCGGCGGCGAGGCCGCGTGGCGCCGAGAAGGCGACGATGGCATCGAGGCCGTGACGCTGCAGCAACTCGCGACCGGCGCTTAGCCGTTGTTCAAGCAGGGCAATCGGGAGGGCGGTGGTCATGGCTCGTCCACAGGGTGAGTGAGGCGGTTTTGCTTGGTCGCGAGATCGAACCGGAAAAGTCTGCAACTTTTCCTGATCACGCTCCGGCTGTGCCGCTTGACAATACGTTCGGGATGGTTCGATATCAGACTGTAAAGAAAGTTACCAGACAGTCTCAGATGGACATGCAGATCCTCTCCGGCAGCCCCCGGCTGCTCCGCAACCTCAACGAGAAAGCCGTGTTGCAGCGGCTGCTCGCCGAGGGCTCGCTGACGCGCATGGAGCTCGAAGCTTTCACTGGGCTGTCGAAGCCGGCGATGTCGGATCTGCTGCGCCGGCTGGAATCGGCAAGCCTTATCCGTCGCGACGGAGAGAAGGCCGGCACCTATGGCCCCAAGGCAGGGCTGTGGAGTCTCGAACCCCGCTCCGGGTTCGTTGCAGGCATCGATGTCGGCTCCCACGGCATCGATGCCGCCATTTCCGATATCACCGGCAACACCATTGCCAGCTTCCGGCACGCTGCCGAGCCGGGCGATCGCTATGACGCGCATGAGAGGCTGACTTCGGTGCTGGCGAGCGTCACCCGGGAAGCCGGGATCACCGTGCGCGATATCGATCAGCTGGCGGTGGGTCTCCCCGGCATTGTCGATATCCGGGCGGGGAACCTCCGCAAGGGCCAGCAGCTCCCCAACTGGGAGGGCTACCACATCCCCGAGGCACTCGAGAGCGTGCTCGGGCATCGCCATGTGCTGATCGAGAACGACGTGAACCTCGTCGCCATCGAGGAGATGGCGTGCGGCGCCGCCAATGGCGTGCAGTCGTTCATTCTGCTCTGGGTGGGCGATGGCGTCGGCGCCGGCGTGGTGATCGGCGGGCGGCTGATGCATGGCTCGACCGGCACCGCGGGCGAACTGGGCGGCGCCATGGTGCCCGACCGGATGGCCAGGCCCGGCGAGCCGGTAAAGATGGCGCTGGTCGAAGCGCTGCTCGACGTGCCGGCGATCGACGCGCTGGTCGCGGCGCACCAGCTGCGCGGGCCGGACAGTGCCGAGGCGATCCGCCAGGCGGGGCTCAGCGACAAGCACCCGAAATTCTTCGCCGAGCTCGGCTATCGCGTCGCTGCGGCGCTGACCGGAGCGATCGGCATTCTCGACCCTGAAATGGTGGTGTTGGGCGGGGCCATCGGCCGCGCCGGAGGACGGGCGCTGGCCGACAGCGTCGCCGATATCCTCAAGACCCTGCCGATCGCCATTCCACAGATTGTCCCGACCGCGGTGAACAGCAATGCCGTGCGGGCGGGGGCCGTAGAACTCGCGCTCGAGCATGCTCGAGAACGTGTGTTCACGGGAGGCAGCGCGGCACGCGGCCTCCCGTGAGGAGATTGGACCACTTGATGAGAAGCACCCATTCCCCGGAGACGATTATGCATACCAATTCAGTGCCTAAACAGCCCTCCCCGGGCTTGATCGGACGTTTGCGCACAAGCCTTCGCGCCCTGGCGCTGGGCGCACTGGCCAGCGTATCCGCCTTTGCCGTCACCGCTCCGGCGCTCGCCGAAGTCCCGCTCGACCAGCTGGTCCGGATCGTGGCCGAGGGCGGCAACAGTTTTACCCGCACCTTCAACCCGTTCTCGCCGACGGCGCGCTGGGTCAGCACGCGGACCATGTACGAGCCGCTGATGATCCAGAACTATGCCACCGGCAAGCTCGATCCGTGGCTGGCGACGGCCTATGAATGGTCGGCCGACGCCCTGAGCCTGACGGTGACGCTGCGCGACGACGTGAAGTGGTCGGACGGCCAGCCGTTCAGCGCCGACGACGTCAAGTTCACCTTCGAACTGATGAAGGCCAACCCCGGCCTGATCGGGCCGGCATCCGGCGCCTTCGGGCAGTATCTCGCTTCGGTCGAGGCGGTTGACGCCAAGACGGTGAAGTTCACCTTCTCCTCGACCTACACCCCCGGCCTCTACTCGCTGGTCGACCAGTTCATCGTGCCGCAGCATGTCTGGAAGGACGTGGCCGACCCGGTGACCTTCGAGAACCCCGATCCGGTTGGCACCGGCCCGTTCACCACCATCGATGCCTTCGGCACCGATCGCTACCAGGTGACCAAGAACCCGAATTACTGGCAGCCGCTCAACATCGAGGGCGTGTTCGTCCAGGGCTTTAACGGCAACGACCAGGTCAGCGCCGCGACGCTCTCAGGCAATCTCGACTGGGGTGGGCTGGTGCCTGACCCGGACGTGACGTTCGTGCCGCTCGATCCCGAGCATTTCGGCTATTGGTGGCCGCGCACCTCGGTGGTGCTGCTGCTCGCCAATACCACTGACGGGGCGCTGGGCGACCCGGTGGTGCGGAAGGCCATGAGCATGGCGCTCGACCGCCAGCGGATGATCAATACCGGGGTCTGGGGCAAGTCGGTTGCCGCCAATGCTACCGGCCTGCCGGAAGCGCCGTTCAAGGATTGGCTCGACGCCAAGGTGATCGCCGACGGTGCCTCCTGGGTCAGCATCGACCCCGATGCCGCCAACAAGATGCTCGACGACGCCGGCTACACCAAGGGCGCTGACGGGGTCCGCGTCGGCAAGGACGGGAAGCCGCTCAAGTACGACATCATCGTGCCCTCGGGCTGGAATGACTGGGTGTCGGCCTGCCAGATCGTCGCTGAGAACCTCAAGGATATCGGCATCGACGTGACGCTCCGCACCACCACGGCGGACAGCTGGACCAACTCGACCTTTACCGGCCAGTTCCAGCTCTCGCTCGGCACCGCGCAGCGGACGGCGACGCCGTTCGAGTTCTATCGCAACAACATGGCGACCACTTCGGTGAAGCCGGTTGGCGAAGCCTCGCCCAACAACCAGCAGCGCTATGGCGACCCCAAAGTCGATGAACTGCTGGCAAAGTTCGCCGCTTCGACCGATGCCGCCGAGCAGAAGGCGATCATCGCCGAACTCGAAGGCATGTTCTCGGCCGCCGCGCCCGCCATCCCGCTCTACGAGCAGCCGGACTGGGGTCTCTACAACACCCGTCGCTTCACCGGCTTCCCGAACGAGCAGGACCCGTACGCGCCGCTCAGCCTGCAGATGACCAATGGTCCGCTGCTGGTCTGGCCGCACCTGGCCCGCCGCGCCGAATAACGCGTCGCACGTCTCGACTATGTGACACGGAGCTCCCGCCTAGGATCAGGATTGCGCTTCTTTGAATCGCCATCCTGATCCCGGTCCCTGCTTGGTCGCGAGATCGAACCGGAAAAGTCTGCAACTTTTCCTGATCTCGCTCCTGGCGGGTGGGAGCCTCCTTTTACCCGGAGCCTGCCGATGTATTACATTGCGAAGCGATTGGCGTTCTATGTGCTGGCAGCGTTCGTCGCCATCACCGTCAACTTCTTCCTGCCGCGGCTGACCCCGGGCGATCCGGCGTCGACCATCGTCGCCACCTATTCGACCTCGCTGAACGCCGAGTCGCTGGCGGCGCTGAAGGCAGCCTACGGGCTCACCGACGAGCCGCTGCTGCAGCAATACCTGACCTATCTGGGCAATGTGCTGCGCGGCGATTTCGGCCGCTCGCTCTCCAATTTCCCCGCGCCGGTGATGGCAGTGATCGGCGCCGGGTTCGGCTGGTCGATCCTCCTCGGTCTCACCTCGGTGCTGCTCAGTTTCGTGCTTGGCTCGGTGCTCGGCGCCATCGCGGCGTGGCGGCGCGGCGGCTGGTTCGACAAGCTGACGCCGCCGGTGCTGCTGTTCCTCGGCTCGTTCCCCTATTTCTTCCTGGCGCTGCTGCTGTTCTACGTCTTCTGCTTCAAGCTCGGCTGGTTCCCGATGGGCAACGCCTATTCGAGCGTCAACCCGCCGGCGCTGAACCTCGCTGGTGTAGGCGATATCCTGATGCACCTGATCGCGCCGGCCTTCACCATCGTCCTGGTGTCGCTCGGGCCGTGGACGCTCAACATGCGCAACGCCATGATCGGCGTGTTGAGCGAGGACTATTTGACCCTCGCCGAGGCCAAGGGGCTGCAGCCGCGCCGGGTGCTGCTGTCGCATGCAGTGCGCACGGCGCTCCTTCCCAACATCACGGCGCTCGGCGCCGCGGTGGGGGCGGTGTTTTCGGGGCAGCTCCTGACCGAGATCGTCTTTACCTATCCCGGCCTCGGCTATTCGCTGATGCGCGCCGTGAGCGCCGTCGATTACCCGCTGATGCAGGCGCTGTTCCTCATCATCACCCTGTCGGTGCTGGCGGCGAATTTCTTCGTCGACACGCTCTACGTGCTGCTCGATCCGCGAGTGCGGACGGGCGGGGAGGCTTAGATGTCGCTCAGCGAAACCTTCGGCGCCAAGGCGCGCCGGCAACTCCTCGGCTCGATCCCGGTAACGGTCGGGCTGGTCATTCTCGGCGCCCTGGTCGCGGCCAGCGTGCTGGCGCAGGTGATCGCGCCCTATAACCCCAAGCGCGCCACCGGCGGGATCAACGAGCCGCCCTCGCTCGCCCACCTGTTCGGCACCACGGGGCAGGGCCAGGACGTCTTGAGTCAGTTCCTTTATGGCGGGCAGAACACCCTGTGGGTGGCCTTCTCCATCGCGGTGCTCACCACCCTCCTCGCACTGGTCGTAGCGCTCACCGCCGCCTATTTCCGCGGCTGGGTCGATGACGTACTGACGCTCGTCACCAATGTTTTCCTCGTCATCCCCGGCCTGCCGCTGGTGGTGGTGCTGGCGGCGTTCCTGCCGCCCGGGCCGCTGACCATGATCATGGTGCTGACCATTACCGGCTGGGCCTTCGGGGCGCGCTTGTTCCGCTCGCAGGCGCTCAGCCTCCGGGAACGCGAGTTCATCGCTGCCGCCGAAGACGTGGGCGAAAGCCGCTGGCGCATCGTCGCCATCGAGCTCTTGCCGAACATGGGCTCGGTGGTTGCTGCCTATTTCGTCAACCAGGTGATCTTCGCCATCACCGCGCAGGCCTCGCTGGAATTCCTCGGGCTGGGCGATGGCGGGCAGATCACCTGGGGCTCGATGTTGTTCTGGGCGCAGAACAGTTCCGCCCTGATCCGCGGCGCCTGGTGGACCTTCGTCGTCCCCGGCATGGCCATCGCGCTCACTGCCTTCTCGCTGGCGCTGATCAACAACGCGGTCGACGAGATCGGCAACCCGCGGCTGCGCGCCGATCGGTTGCTGCGCCGGGCCGGCGTCAGGAAACCGAGCGCCACGCTCATGACTCCGGTGAAGCGCGATGCTTGACGTTCCCGCCCTCGATATCGTCGATCTCAGCGTCGGCTATGCCGGCGAGAATGGCATCATCCCGGCGGTTGATCGGGTGTCGTTCAACATCGCCGCGGGCGAGTTCATGGGGCTCGCCGGGGAATCCGGCTGCGGCAAGTCGACGATCGCCCAGTCGATCCTGCGGCTGTTGCGGGCGCCGGGGATCATTACCGGCGGCGAGATCCGCATTGCCGGCAACGACATGTTGTCACAGGACGATAATGCGGTACGGGCGCTGCGCTGGCGTACCGCCTCGATTGTCCTCCAGAACTCGCTGACCTCGCTCAATCCGGTGAAGCGGATCGCGTGGCAGCTGCAGGAGGCGCTCAATCGCGGCACCTCCGCCGTGGGGCGGACACCGGCCGAGCTGCTGCAGATGGTCGATATCGACCCCAAACGCCTGCGGGCCTACCCGCACGAACTGTCGGGCGGGCAGCGGCAGCGCGTGGTGATCGCCATGGCGCTGGCGCTCGAACCGAAGCTCATCATCCTCGACGAGCCGACGACGGCGCTCGACGTGATCGTGCAGCAGGAAATCTTCGTCACGGTGAAGGCGCTGCAGCGGCAGATGGGCTTTGCCGTGCTGCTGATCACTCACGATCTGCCGCTGCTGTTCGAGGTGGCCGACCGCATCGCGGTGATGCGGGATGGCAGGATCGTCGAGACGGCGCCGGTGCCGAGGTTCCGGCAGCACCAGGAGCATCCCTATTCGCGGGCGCTGCTGACCGCGTCGCCGAAGGTGGATTTCACCACCCCGTCGGTGGCGCGGCCGAAATCGGTGGCGCATCCGGTGCTCGAGACGGCGCATCTCACGAAGGCCTATGGCACCAACCCGCTCACCGGGCGCTCTGCCCTGGTGGCGGTCAACGATGTGTCGTTCCGGCTGGCGTCGGGCGAGATCGTGGCGCTGGTCGGCGCCTCGGGCAGCGGCAAATCGACCTTCGGGCGGATCGTCACCGGCCTCACCCGTCCGAGCTCCGGCGACGTGCTGGTCGATGGCCGGACGCCGGTGCCGGTGTCGCGTCGCCGGCCGCACCAGCCGCGCGCCGCGCAGATGGTGTTCCAGGATGTCTATGGCTCGCTCAACCCGCTGCACACTATCGGCCATCACCTGCGCCGGGCGGTGATCTCGGCGCCGGGTGGCGACAAGACCGATGTCGAGGGCCGGGTGGCGGCGCTCCTCACCGAAGTCGGGTTGACCCCGACCGCCAGCTATCTCGACCGCAGGCCGCATGAGCTTTCGGGTGGGCAGCGCCAGCGCGTCGGTCTCGCCCGGGCGCTTGCTGCGTCGCCGAAACTGCTGGTGGCGGACGAGCCGGTATCGATGCTCGACGTGTCGATCCGGCGCGACATCCTCAACCTGATCGCGCGACTGCGCGACGAGCAGGGCGTCGCGGTCCTCTACATCACCCATGACGTGGTCAGCGCCGGCTATATCGCCGACCGCATCGCGGTGATGCATCGCGGCCAGATCGTCGAGGAGGGGCTGGCCAAGGCCGTCCTTGCCAATCCGCAGCACGCCTGTACGCGCCAGCTCATCGCCGCCGTTCCCGGCGGCCTCGGGCTCGAAACTCCCAACCCGGTTCCCGCATCATGACAGTGACGTCTCAAATTCCCGAAATCCGCGTCGGCATCGACGGGCGGAAGTTTCCCCGCGCCGCCGAGCTCGGTCCGCTCAAGCTCATCGAGCGCTGCGCTGAACTTGGCCATGCCGGGGTGTTCTTCCGCACCGTGCTCGACGTCTCGCCGACGCTCGATGCGGGGTTCCTCGCCGCAGTGAAGCAGCGGGCCGACGAGCTCGGGCTCTATCTCGAAATGGGGCTGGGGAAGATCAACCCCTACAACACACCCGAAGCGCCCGAGGTGCGTGATGTCGGCAAGGGCGACTACCTTCTCGGCATGACACGGATGATCGAAGCGACCACTGCGATCGGCTGCACGGCGCTGTGGGGCGATACCGCCAACTACCAGCGGCACGAGTGGGGACTTCACGCCATCGACCGCTACCGCACCGATGTCGACTGGGCCGACCAGCTCGAGGCGACGCGAAAATTCCTGTCGAAGCTGCAGCCGGTGCTTCGGGATCGCGGCGCGGTCATCGCGGTCGAGACACACGAGGAGATCACCACCGCGGAGATCGTCCGGCTGGTGGAACAGGTCGGCGCCGATACGCTGGGGGTGACGCTCGACCTCGCCAATGTGGTGGTGCGCGGCGAGGATCCGGTGGCGGCCACCCGCCGGGTCGCGCCCTATGTGAAAAAGACCCATATGCGCGACATCGTGCTGTTCGCTCGCCCGCTCGGGCTGGAGCGGCAGACACGGGCCTGCGGCGACGGGGTAATCGACTGGCAGGCCGTGCTCGGCGCGCTGTTTGCGGCCGGCAGCTTCCCCAACTTCACCATCGAGAATGTCTGGGGCTCGGACAAGAACCAGATCCCGCTGTTCGATCCGGACTGGCAGGCCCGCCAGCCCGATGCCGAGATGGGCGAAATCCTCGAGCTGATCCGCCTGTCACGGCTGTTCGAGGATGGCGTTGCCGACGGCAGCATGATCGCCCCGGACGACTATTTCTCGGAGCACCCCGACCTCGACGAGCTCGAAGGGTTCGTCACGCGCAGTGGCGCGACCCTCAAGGCGGCAGCCGACGCGCTGCGCGCCAACGTTTCAAAGGAGTAATGCCGCAAATGAATTATCCGCTCAAAGTGCTCGTCGTCGAAGCCCATCCCGACGAAGCGGAAATGTACTCCGGCGGCACCATGCGGCTCCTCGCCGACAAGGGGGCGGCCGTCAAGTTCATGTCGCTGACCAATGGCGATGCCGGCCACTACCAGATGGACCGCGAGCCGCTGCAGCGCCGCCGGGCCCGCGAGGCCTACACCGCCGCCCGCCATCTCGGGGTGCTCGATTACGAGATCCTCGATATCCACGATGGCGAACTGGTGCCGGACCTCGCGGTGCGCACCGCGGTGATCTCGGCGATCCGCCGCTGGCAGGCCGATATCGTCATCACCTTCCATGACGACTGCCCCGGCCATCTCGACAACCGTGCCGCCGGCCGGGCGGTGCGCGAGGCCTCGGGCTTCTGCACCAACGGCAATATCGTGCCGGAGGTGCCGCCGCTGGCCGACGCGCCGATCTGCTTGAAAATGACCGATTACGGCGCCATCGACGTGCACCAGCACGACGTGGTGGTGGATGTCGGCGCGTCGATCGATGCCAAGCTCAAGGCGTGTGCCGCGCACGCCACGCAGTTCTACGAGTTCGCGCCGTTTGAGCGTGGCTTCCTCAACGAAGCGCCCGTCATCGGCGATTGGGCCGCGGAACGCGCCTTCATCCTCAAGTACTGGCCGGAGTTCATGTACACCCAGCCCGGCATGTCCGGCGCCGGCGAGTTCGCCGAGAGCTTCCAGCTTGCCGACTACGGCCGCAAGGTCACGGCCAAGGAGGTCTCGGCGTTGCTGGGCGTGTGACAGCCGTGATCGCCGACCTCTATTTCCGCAACGCCCGTGTCGTTACCGAGGAGCGCGAGTTCCTCGGCGGCGTCACCGTGGCGGGCGGACGCATTGCCGGGGTGATGGAGGGCGACCCGTCGGTTGCGGCCCGCGACAGCATCGACGCGACCGGCTTGCTGCTGCTGCCCGGGCTGGTCGATGCGCATGTGCATTTCTCCGAGCCGGGACGCGGACACTGGGAAGGCTTTGAAACCGGCAGCCGGGCGGCCGCCGCCGGTGGCGTGACCACGTTCGTCGAAATGCCGCTCAACGCGCACCCGCCGACCACCGACGCGGCCGCGCTGGCGCTGAAGCAGGCGGCGGCTGCGGTCAGCCATGTCGACTATGCGCTGTGGGGCGGGCTGGTCGACGACAACCTCAATGACCTTGCGGACCTGCAGCACGGCGGGGTGGTCGGCTACAAGGCGTTCATGGTGACGGCGACCGATTTCGCCCGCTCCGATCGCCGGATCCTGAGGGCCGGGATGGAGCAGATAGCCGGCTTCGGCTCGTTCCTGGCGGTGCATGCCGAAGACGAGGCGATGACACTGCGCCTCGCGGCGGAACTTCGCGCCGAGGGGCGGCGGGATCGCCTCGCCTGGGGCGAGAGCCGGCCGATCGCAGCGGAACTCGCGGCGATCGATGAGGCCATCGCGCTTGCCGATGCGACAGGGGCGCGGCTGCACATCGTGCATGTCTCGTCTGCCGCCGGCATCGACCGGATCAGTGCCGCCAAGCGGCGCGGCATGAAGGTGACGGCAGAGACCTGCCCGCACTATCTCTGCTTCGACGAGACCGACCTGGTGCGGCTCGGGCCGGTGGCCAAATGCGCGCCGCCGCTGCGTCCGCCGGCCGAGCGGGAGCGGCTGTGGGACCGGGTGCTGGCGGGAGCGGTCGACGTTATCGCCTCGGATCACTCGCCTTGCCTGTGGCCGGAAAAGACCGCTGGCGACGACGATATCTTTGCCGCCTGGGGCGGCATTTCCGGCCTGCAGTCGACGCTGCCGGCACTGCTCACCGAAGGTGTCGAGCGCCGTGGCCTGAGGCTGACGGAGCTGGTGCGGATGACGGCGGCAGCGCCGGCCCGGCTGTTTGGTTTCGGCGATCGCAAGGGGCGGCTGGCGGTGGGCGCCGACGCCGACCTGGTGCTGGTCGATCCAAAGGCGGCGTTCGTGCTCGCCGCTAACGACCTGTTCTATCGCAACCGGCACAGCGCCTATGTCGGCGCTCAGTTCACCGGCAGCGTCAACAGAACGATCAGCCGCGGGCTGACCGTCTATCACGACGGGCGGATCGTCGGTCCGGCGGGGCATGGTCGGCGGCTCGAGGCAGCGCCGACGCGGGAGGCCTAGACCCGCTTGGTCGACAGCACGTCGAACGTCCGTTCGATCGTCGCCACCGCACGGTCGTAGTCGGCCAGCGCCAAGGCGGCGATCAGGGCGTCGATGATGGCGAGCTGGGCGATGCGGCTGGTCATCGCTTCGGTGCGGAACTGGGTTTCCCGGGCCAGCGTGTTGAGCACGATATCGGCATAGCTGAGGATCGGCGACTTGCCGAAATTGGTGACGGCGATGGTGGTGGCGCCGGCTTCCTTGGCGAGGCGGGTGGCGGTCAGGGTCTCGATGGTCGAGCCCGAATGCGAGATGGTGAGCACCGCGACATCAGGGGTGCAGAGCGCCGCGGTGATGGCCTGCACATGGCTGTCGACGGTGGCGCGGGAATTGATGCCGATGCGCAAGAGCCGGTAATTGGCGTCCTCGGCAATGGTGGCGGCGCTGCCGATGCCGAACACTTCGACGCGGCTCGCCTTGCGGATGGCGGCGACAGCGCGGGCCAGCTGGCCGAGGTCGAGCGCCTTCTGGGTATCGTGCAGGGCCTGCAGGTCGGACTGGAAGATCTTCTCGACCACGGTCGCGAGGTCGTCATCGGGCTCGAGATCCTCGTGGATGAACTGCACCGGCTGCACCAGGTCGCGGGCGATGGCGATCTTGACCTGCTGGAAGCCGCGAGCGCCGAGCTGCTGGCAGAGGCTGATGACGCTGCCTTCGCTGGAGCCGGAACGCTCCGCCACCTCGGTCACCGACATGTGGACGACATCGGAGGCATTGGCGGTGATGAAATCGGCGATGCGGCCAGCGGTGGGCGGCAGGTTCGGCCGCAGCGCCGCGATGCGGTCGAGGATGCCGGAGAGCTGGCGCGGTTCGGTGCGCTCGGTGCTCATGCCGAAGTGAGCTCACGCAGCGCTTCGTTCAGCCCGCCCGGCACAGCCTGCCAGAAGGTCATGCCGAGGGCACGCGAGCCCGCGCCATCGGTCAGGGGATTGTCGCCGATCATCACACCCTCTTCCGGCGCGATGCCGAGCCGCTCGCAGCCGAGCCGGAACAGCGCCGGCTCGGGCTTGCCGATCACCGTATGCGGCACCGGGCCGGCACAGGCAAGCACGGCTGCGGCCAGCGCACCGGCCTCGGGCACCGGCTGGCCGCTGGGGCCGGGATGGGTGGTATCGGGGCAGGCGACGACCAGTTCGGCGCCGCGCGCCATGGCCTCGGCGGCGGCAGCGAGCTTGCCGTAGTTGAAGCGCCGGTCGCGTGCCACCAGCACCACGTCGGTCTCGGGCTGGTCGACGTCGAGGCCCAGCCGACGCGCATAGGCGCGGAGCGGGGTCGAGCCGAGCACCATCACCCGGGCGCGCGGCTGGCGCCGGGCGATGGTTTCGAGGGCGCAGGTGCCGGCGAGGATGATGCGGTCGGCCGGGATAACGATGCCGAGATCGGCGAAGCGGCTCATCAGCTGCAGCGGGGTGTGCTCGGAATCGTTTGAGACAATGGCGAAACGGCCCTCGAGCCGGCTCAGCAGCTCGCGGGCTCCAGGCAACAGGTGCCGGCCGCTCATCAATGTGCCGTCGAGGTCGATGAGGTAGCCGCGTGCGGAATGCACATTGGGCAGCAAGGCGAAACTCCCTGATTTGCCAGTCGAATCTGGACTGAGCTTGTCTCAGTGTCAAGCTGTGTACTAGCTGAGACAATTTCATAAGAGTGTCACATAGCGGCGCTATCGATTGGGCAGCAACGAGAGGGCCGAGCCATGAAGATCGCTGTTATCACCGACATCCATCACGGCCCGCAGTCGCACACCAAGGAGCCGGGCTGGGATGCATTGCAGGTGATGCGCGACTGCATCTGGCATGCCGGCGAGCAGGGTGCCGACCTGTTGCTCGACCTCGGCGATCGCATCTCCGACACCACCCGCGAAGGCGACCGGCAGGTGGCGGCGGAAGTCGCTGCCACCTTCGCGACCTTCAACGGGCCGCGCTATCATGTGCTCGGCAACCACGACGTCGCCAATATGAGTATCGAAGACAATGAGGAGATCCTCGGCCAGTCGATGCAGAGCTCGGTGGTCGACCTCGGCGAGGCGCGGCTGATCCTCTGGCAGCCGGGCGTCAAGATCGAGTGGCCGACGGGGTTCCCGCACGCCTCGGCGAACCTCGACTGGCTGGTCGAGACGCTCAGCGCTGATACAAAGCCCGCCATCATCGCCACGCACGTGCCGCTCTCGGGTCACCTGCAGGTCGGCAACTATTATTTTGAGCGCAACCCGCAGTTCGCCACCTATCCGGACCATGTGACGGTGCGCGAGGCGGTCGAGGCGACCGGCAACGCGGCGCTCTGGCTTTCGGGCCACGTGCACTGGAACACTGTCACCAATGTGCGCGGCCTGCCGCATATCACCGTGCAGTCGGTAAGCGAGCGCTTCACCACTTTCCCCTACGGCGCGGCCGCGTTCGCCATGCTCGAGATCGCCGACGGCAAGTTCTCGCTCGAGGTGCATGGCCGCGACCCGTTCGCCGTTTCGATGCCGTTCCGCCGCTCCGGCGAACGCCCGTGGATGCCGGCGCTGGCGCCGTTCACGGCGCGCGAGGTGCCGGCCGAGCGGGAGGCGGAACGTGCTTGATTTCCTCACCCGGCGCACGCTCGGCTCGCTGGCGACGCTGATCGTCGTGGTGGTGGCGGTGTTCTTTGCCACCCGCCTTTCCGGCAACGCCATGGACTACATGCTGCCGCCGGGGATCGACACTGAGACCAAGGCGGCGATGGTGAAACATTTCGGCCTCGACCAGCCGCTGTGGTTGCAGTTCTGGCGCTATGTCACCGGGCTGTTCAGTGGCGATGTCGGGATCAGTCTGTTCGAGCGCCGCTCGGTGGTCGCGATCTATGCGGAGCGGCTGCCCAATACTGTGATGCTGTTCAGCTATGCGCTCGTCCTCTCGGTCGCCCTCGGCGTGCCGCTGGGGATTGCCGCAGCGCTGAATCGGCGCAACCCCTTGGGTTCGGCGATCATGGCGGTGGCGTTTGTCGGCTATGCGACGCCGAACTTCGTCCTCGCCATCGTGATGATCCTGATCTTCTCGTTCAACCTCCACTGGTTGCCGAGCTCGGGCGACGCGACGCCGCTGCATTTCCTGATGCCGTCGGTCGTGCTTGCGGCGCCGATGCTGGCCGAGATCGTGCGCTTCACCCGCAACGCACTGCTCGACGTCTTGAGCCAGGATTACCTCCGCACCGCGCGGGCCAAGGGGCTGCCGGAATGGCTGGTGATCGTCAAGCATGCGCTGCGCAACGCCGCGATCCCGGTGGTCACCATCATCGGGTTGCAGGTGGCCGGCATGGTGGCGCGTTGCGTGCTGGTCGAAGCGGTGTTCGCCACCAAGGGCATTGGCGACCTCGTGGTGTTCGCCACCATGCAGCGCGATTACCCGGTGCTGCAGTTCGGGGTGATCCTCATCGCCGCCCTGGTGGTCGTCGTCTCGCTGGTCGTCGACCTGCTCTACGCCGCCATCGATCCTCGCGTGAAGGTGACAGCATGACCGACCTTGCCGCTCCCCTGCCGGGCCTCGCGCCGGCGCCCAACACCAGCAACAAGACTCGCAACGGCCGTCGCGGCCAGGGCACGCTCGCCATGCTGTGGCGCAAGGCCAACTGGCTGATGCGCCTCTATATCGGGCTGTTCGTCTTGATCCTGCTCGTGGCGTTGTTCGCGCCGCTGCTGGCGCCGTACGATCCGAACGCCCAGACGCTGCTGGCGCGGCTGCGTCCGCCGGTCGGCTTCGATCGGGCCATGCCGGCGCATCCGCTCGGCACCGACCAGCTCGGCCGCGACATGCTCTCGCGCACCCTCTACGGCTTGCAACTGACCATGCTCATCGCCCTGGTCGGCAGCCTGATCTCGATGGTTCTCGGCACGGCGCTTGGCGTCATCGCTGGTTATGTCCGTGGGCCCCTCGGGGCGCTGATCATGGCGCTGGTCGATATCCAGATCGCCGTGCCGTTCACGCTGATCGCGCTCCTCGTCATAGCCATCTTCGGGAACTCGCTGCCGGTGCTGATCACGGTGATCGGTATCGCCGGCTGGGAGGCCTATGCACGGGTGGTGCGGGCCCAGGTGTTGACGGTGTCGCGCATGCCATTCGTCGAGGCGACCATCGCCGCCGGCGCCACGCACTCGCGCATCCTTCTGAAGCACATCCTGCCCAATATCGTCTCGCCCATCATCGTGATGTGGACGATGACCTTCTCGGCGCTGATCCTCTTGGAAAGCTCGATGTCGTTCCTCGGGCTCGGGGTGCAGCCGCCCACCGCGACGCTCGGCTCCATGGTCGGGCTCGGCCGCGATTACCTCGCGTCCAACCCATGGATCGCCGTTGTGCCATCGCTTGCCATCATGTTCGTCTCGCTGCTGGTCCTCCTGATCGGCGACTGGCTGCGCGACGCGCTCGACGTCAAGCTCAAGTAACCGGGCCAACCCGGCAACCCGGCTGTCGCGGTCTCCCTTTCCCCGCGCCCGCCTGTCACCACCCCGCACGTCAGTCCTCTGTCCGATCCCCGATCGGCCGGCTGGGAGGGCGCATGTCAAAAACAGGATGCTATCATGCACAAGACCCTGCTCATCGCCCTCGCCACAACCACCATGCTGGTGGCCCCCAGCCACGCGCTCGACCTCAAGGTCGCGGTGCAGAACCTGCCGGCGACGCTCGACCCCGGCAAGGACCACTCCAATACCGGCTCGCAGATCTACTACAACGCCTTCGATCCGCTGATCGAGAAGGACTATGCCGCCGCTGAAGTCAGCTTCAAGCCGGGCATTGCCACCGAGTGGAAGCAGATCGAGCCGACCATCTTCGAGGTGAAGCTGCGCGACGGCGTGAAGTTCCACAACGGCGCCACCGTGACCGCCGAGGACGTGGTGTTCTCGTTCGAGCGCATCATCAACGAAGCGACACCCGAGTTCGGCTCGGTGAAGAAGCAGTTCTTCAACAATTTCGAGAAGGTCGCGGCGGTCGACGCGACCACGGTGCGCTTCACCACCTTCAAGCCCGAGCCGCTGTTCGAAACGCTGCTCAACACCTCGGAAGGCTCGATCGTTCCCAAGGCCTATATCGCCGGCCTCTCGGGTGACCCCGCCGTGGTGGAGCCCTCGGACTTCGACGCCTTCGGCCTCGCGCCGGTTGGCACCGGCCCCTACTCGATCCAGAATTTTCAGCCCGGTGAGGGCCTGACCTATGTGAAGTTCGCCGACTACTGGGGCGACAAGGCGCCGCTCGACAGCGCCGAACTCCGCCGTATTCCCGAAATGGCGACCCGCATCACGGCGCTCGCGAACGGCGAAGTCGACCTCATCACCAACGTGCCGCCCGACCAGCTGGCGACCATCGAAGCCAACCCGAACCTCAAGGTCGAGGGCGCGGTAACGCCGCTGTTCCACGTGGTGTTCTTCAATACCGAAAACCCGAAGATGGCCGACAAGCGGGTTCGCCAGGCGCTCAGCATGGCGATCGACAGGAACCTGCTCAATGAAGCGCTGTGGCTGGGCAAGGCCGTGGTGCCCTCGACCCACACCTACCCGCAGTACGGCGAGCTCTACATGCCGGAGCTCAATACCTTCGAGTACAACCCGGAAAAGGCCAAGGAGCTGCTGAAGGAAGCCGGCTTCGAGGGCCAGACGGTCCGCTACGACACCGATCCCGTCTACTACACCAACGGGCTGCTCGCCGCGCAGGCGATCAAGGAGATGTGGGCGGCGGTCGGCGTCACCATGGACCTGAAGGTCGATCCGAAATGGACCGGCGACGACAAGGACATGGAATCGCGCAACTGGTCGAACCCGATGTACTTCGCCGACCCGGCGGGTTCGTTCGGCACGATGTGGAGCCCGACTGGCGCCCGCATCACCGGCGGTTCGTGGAAGCCGAATGAAGCGTACACCGAGATGTGGGAGCGCTTCCGCTACTCGACCGATATCGCGACCCGCAAGGCCGCCTATGCCGAGATCATGGCCTATGTGAAGGACGAGGCTCCGGTCCTGGTGCTGTACCAGCCGTATGAATCCTACGGCATGACCAAGAGCCTCGAGTGGAAGCCGCTGCCGGGCCACATCCCTTATGTGCTCGACTTTCGCGCCGGCGCGGTCGCCTTCAACGACTGATGCACCTGCCGGCGGGGAGCGATCCCCGCCGGCCTCTTCCACCAGCGCACGGAACTCTCAGTAATCCTCCCCCGCGTGGCGGGGGAGGGGGACCGCCCGAAGCTGTCTCTTATTCCCATCT